>JBCDJX010000022.1:0-35079 GCA_038747355.1 Pseudomonadota bacterium
GAGGTCGAAGGCGGTGCGATCAACTTCAACGCCGCCTTCGCGATCCCGGCGTTCGAAACCGTGTTCGACAGCCCGACCTTCAACGCCGACCCGAACGACAACGATTTCATCTACGCGTTTAACACGCCGGGTATCAACAACCAGGAGACCACGGACTTTTCGATCAAGGCCGATTGGGACAACGGCGGTATCGCGGTGACAGCGACCGCCACCTACAACGATCTGACGGAAGACCTGCTGTCAGACGGCACAAGTGCAACGTTTTTCGGCTACGAAGTTACCGCCGCCTGCCAGGCCGATCGCGCAACACTAAACAATGCGCCGGGTGCATTGGGTGGCGCAGATCGAACCGATCTGTTTGGCCCGTTCTTCCAGCCGTTCGGCGTCTTTCCGGGCAATGGTGGAGCAGAGCCGGACTTTACGGGTGTATATGGTCCGTACACGCCGACGACCTGTGATGGCTATCAGTATCAGGCCCGAAACCAGGAAGACACCGGTTTCGAAATCCGCCTGACGTCACCGCAAGACCAGTCAGTCCGCTGGATCGCTGGCATTTACGCTGCTGAGATTGAGCGCGAAGTCGTCGTTTCCTACGGTGCTGACACCGGTAACGGCTTTCTCCTGCAGCCGTACGTTCCGCCAACCGGCCCGAACCCGACTGACCTATTGTTCTGGGACGACTTCGATACCAGCGTTATAGCGATCTTCGGTGAGGTGAGCTTCGACGTTGGTGATGCCAGCGAGGTGTCGCTGGCATTGCGCTGGGACGAGGAAGACCGCAGTGTCTCCAACCGCGTACCCAACGTCGCGGCGTCCGGTTTGAACGTCAATACGCTTGGGCCTGGCGGCATTGGACCTATCAACCCGGGTTTTACTGCCAACCCGACCGGCATTCCGGATCGTTCTGCAAAGTTTGATCAGTTGCAGCCGAAAATAACTTGGCGTTCAGCCGTTAGCGACAACGTTAATCTGTACGCGAGCTGGGGAATCGGTTTCCGTAGCGGCGGATTTAATAGCCTGGGCAGCTCAGCGCTGCTGAACTTCTGGTTCAACGATCAGGGTAACGCGGCGCTGCCGGGTGCTGCGGTCGATGCGCAGCTGCAAATAAATGACGAGTATGAAAAGGAAGTCTCGAGCGCGTTTGAAGTGGGCCTGAAATCGACCTGGCTGGACAACCGGCTTCGTATCAATGCCGCCTTGTTCAACACCGACGTCGACGACAACCAGTTCTTCGAGTTTTTCGCCGGACCGTTCGGCATCCTGCGCGTCGTAACGACGATTGAGGAAGTGTCGATCAGTGGTTTCGAAACGGATTTCACCTACGTGGTTGATGACAACTGGACGCTGTACGGCGGAATGGGCTTTCTTGATTCCGAGATCGAGCAAAACAACAACCGCCCGTTGTCCGTCGGCAACCCGGCGCCGCAGTCGCCGGACTTCACCAGCACCTTCGGTGCACAGTTTGAGCGCGAGTTCGGTCGTTCCATGACGTTCTTCGCACGCGCCGACTGGCAGTACATCGGCGAGACGTACTTCCACACCTTGCAGGGCGAAGAGACCCCGACGATCTGGCAGGTGTTCTTTCCGGACATCGTCACCGAATTGGGCGGCATCGATAACAACTTCGGCAAGTCATCGCGTGATCCGTACGACACGCTGAATCTGCGTGCTGGTGTGTCTGGCGACAACTGGTCGCTGACCGCGTACGGCCGTAACGTCACCGACGAGGAATACCTCGAGGAGATTATTCCTGCGCCGGAGTTTGGTGGTTCGTTCATCCACCAGGGGCAGGGTTCAGCGTACGGCGTTGAATTCAGCATCGATTTCTAGCCTGAGTGACAAAGCGGGGCGGCGGATCATGAACGGTCCGTCGCCTTCTCCAGCATGACAAGTCTCGAAAAAAGCTACGCGAGGGGGTTTGACGGCTCCCTCGGATTCGGCCGCAAACCGGCGCTGATTCTCGTTGATTACGTTGACGCGTATTTCGTCGAGGACAGTCCCCTGTATGCGGGCGTGGAGTCGGCGCTGGCCAATACGATGACCCTCCTTGATCGATCGCGTGAGTCCGGTATTCCGATCATTTACACCCGTGTTGTCTACGATCCGGGTGGCGCAAACGGTGGCGTGTTTTACCGCAAGTTACCGGCGTTGAGCGTTTTCGACGAGGGAAATCCACTGGGTGACTGGGCCCCGGGCGTATCACCCCGTGAGGACGAGCTGGTTGTGAGCAAGCAATATCCCAGCGCGTTCTTCGCAACCGGGCTAGATCAACGCCTGCAGGCACTCGACATCGACACGCTCATTATTACCGGCGTGACCACCAGCGGTTGCGTGCGTGCCACCTGCGTCGACGCGATGAGTTATGGCTTTGCCCCGATCGTCGTCAGCGACGCCTGTGGAGATCGCCATGAAACACCGCATCAGGCCAACCTGTTTGACATGCAGGCGAAGTACGCAGACGTCGTCGACAGCGATGCGGTTTTGCACTACCTCGAAACCCTGGAAGCGGGCTGATGCCTGACATCGAAATTGTTGAAGTCGGCCCGCGCGACGGTTTGCAGAGCGAGCCCGAAATCCTGTCCACCGATGACAAGCTCAGCTTTATCGACAAGGCCGTGGGTGCCGGCATTCGACGCCTCGAGGTCGCGAGCTTTGTGCACCCGAAGCGCGTGCCGCAAATGGCGGATGCCGAAGCTCTCATCGAAAGGCTCCCCGAACGCGACGATGTCTCGACCATCGGCCTGGTCATGAACGAGCGCGGTCTCGATCGCGCGCTCGACACCCGGGTGGACGAGGTAGGCATGGTGGTAGTGGTCACTGACACCTACAACCAGCGCAACCAGGGAGTGCCGACCCGCGAGTCGATTGCAGCCTGGCAGCGACTGTCGGTACGTGCGCGAGAAGGAGGCAAACGCGCCAACGTCATGTTGTCTGCTGCCTTCGGCTGTCCGTTCGAGGGTGAAGTGTCAATAGATCACGTGGTCGAGATCGCTAAGCAGGTCCTTGAAGCCGAACCGGCCGAGCTCGGCATCGCCGACAGTATTGGCGTCGGTGTGCCCGGCCAGGTGAGCGAATTGCTCGGACGGTTGGCTGAACTGGCGCCGGGCCTGCCGCTCCGCTGCCACTTTCACAACACGCGCAACACCGGGCTTGCCAATGCTCAGGCCGCGGTGGAGGCCGGTGTCACGTCCCTCGACGCCAGCATCGGCGGTATCGGCGGTTGTCCATTCGCACCGGCGGCAACCGGCAATATCCCGACTGACGATCTGCTGTACCTGCTGGATCGCTCCGGTGTGAAGACCGGCGTGTCCCTTGACAGAATCATCGACGCCAGTCGCTGGTTGCAGGAAACACTCGGCCGCGGCGTGCCGGCGTTATTACCCAGAGCGGGCACGTTCCCGTCCGGACACGTCGCGTGACCGTCTCGCGTCTGCATCACATCAACTTCGTGGTGCGTGATCTGGAGGCGGCGATCCACCGTTTCGAAAACGAGTTGCAGTTGCCGCCGTTTCAAACTGTCGATCACGCGCCCCGCGGTTCACATATCGCACGCAGCCGCGTTGGCGAAACCTACGTCGTGCTTGTCTGTCCGTACGACCCGGCATCGGTACCCGGTCGGTTTCTGGACGAACACGGCGAGGGGTTCTTCCTGCTGTCGTTCGGTGTGGACGACCTGGAGGACAGCCTTCGGGCAATCGACGAGAGGGATCAAGGGCCCGTCCGGCAGGGTATTCTCGATTGGCGAGTTGCCGATGTCGGCAGCTGGTTCGGCGCAAACCTGCAGCTAACTGCGAATCCCCGTCAGTAGGGCAGGTCTCTTCCGTCGAAGGCGATAAAGCGTCCGCTGTCTTTGATCGACAGTTTCGACAGCACGTTACGAAGGCCGGAGGCGGACATGCTGACCGGCACTTCCGCGTTCGGCCCGCCCATGTCGGTCTTGACCCACCCCGGGTGCAGCGACACGCAGTTAATGCCGTCGTCTTTCAGATTCACGGCGAGCGATTTCATGACGGCATTGACGGCTGTTTTACTGGCGCGGTAGACGTACAACCCCCCGGAGAGGTTGCAGTCGATACTGCCGAGCTGGCTGGACATCATGGCGACCACCGGATTCTCGGCGGCACGCAGCTTGTCGACGAGTAACTCCGTCAGCGCCAGCGGTGTGAACACGTTGATGTCGAAAACCTCGTGCCATTCCTCCCGGTCAAAGCTGCCGAACGGCTGCCATGCGCGGTCAGTTCCGGCGTATTTCGGGCTGCCCATCATGCCGGCGTTGTTGATCAACAAATCCAGCGACTCGACGTCGACGGCGTCGACGGCCGCTTTGAGCGCGGCGTCGTCGGTAAGGTCGGCCGCGACCACTTTGACGTTGCCCTTGGCCGCGACGTCGTCGAGACCGTCCGACGGCTTACGCACGAACGCGGTGACGTCCCAACCGTCATCCTGGTACTGGCGAGTCAGTTCGAGCCCGATTCCGCGGTTTGCGCCGGTGATCAAGACGTTTGGCATAGCTGTGTCCTTGTTGTTGTTCGTAGCCGTAGTTTAAAAGCTTCGCTTGGCTTCCAGAAGTATCTGCACATCGTCGATGTCTTCATCGCCGTCGAGCGGAAACGCAAGATCGATGTGCACTATTTTTTTTGTGCCGCCGCGCGTCGGTGCCAGTCGAAGCCCGATTCCGACGTCTTTCAGCCAACCCGCGCTTTCCTCGCCCAGCGGACTGTCGCCGAAGCTGCGTCCGGCATCGAAGAATACCGCAGCACCAACACGGAAAAAGCGCCACGGATACCAGTCGGTAAAGTAGCGCTGTTCCACCGTGAACAGCAGTTTGGACGGACCGTTCTGGTAGCGTAAAGGGTAGCCACGCAGTCCGGTGTCGCCGCCGAGCTGCACAGGCTGGTCGAGATCAAGCTCTTCGCCCCAGGTTCCGCTGACGGACGCGAAGAACAACCACTTTTCCGATTGACGCTGGTACCAGGTGGCTGAGGCGGACGCGAGTACGTTCTTGCTGTCGCCGTCTTCGATGCGTCCGTTTAGTGAAAACCGCGTTAGCAGCGCGTTTGATTCCATCGAGCCGAAGCCTTTGCTGCCGTCGATGCCGAGCAACCAGGCGTCACGATCCGAGCCAAAGGACTCGCTGGCGTAACCGATGGTGGCGTCGATTCGGGTACCCAGGAAAAAGTCTTCCGTGCGCCCCATCGCGTTGCTGTTGGCCGATTCCTCGAATCGATCCTCGAGAATCTGTACACCCACGTACGGGTACACCAGTTTGCGGTTTTCAGGCAGCAGCGCCGGCAGGCTGGGGTCGAAGACCGCACCGAAACGGCGATCGTCATAGACCGCGCCCAGCGTCAAGCGACGGACCCAGCCGTCGCGTATGCCTTTCGACCAGCCGCGAAAGACACTGGCGTAGCGCGAGTCGCGCTGGAATTCGGCGGCCTCGTCGCCGAGTCGATAGAGGGCAATGCGGCGGTCGTCGTCGATGAAGCTTACGCCTGCAGCCCAGCGGGAGTCGAGTTCGACAAAGGGTCGACGGGCGATCAACTGTCGAAGGTCACCGTCCGAGTTGTCGGCGAAACGAACATTCAGCGTGGTCCACGACTGGCCGAGATGTTCGTCCTCAAACTCGAACAGGGTCGACTCACGGTCGACATTTTCGTCGCGCACGAGGCGAATCAGTTGCCCACGCCCGAACAGGTTGGCTTCTTCAACGCCGTAGCGTGAACTGTTTTCTCCACCGCTGCGTGACAGCGAAACATCGGGGATCAACGTCCACACGTCGCGGGTCATCACGGTGAGGTCGGCGACGCCGCCCTCGACGCGCTCAATGTTGACCGACGCGTTGAACAGGTACGTGTTTCTGCGCAGGATGCGCTCCGTCTCGCGCAGTTCACGGGCGACCAGTGGTTCGCCTTCGGCAAACAGCAGTTGCTTGCGGATGATTCCGTCCCGAGTCACAAAGTGCAGCCGGTTCAGCAGGCGATAGAGGGCGTTGTCTTCCTCCGGATCGTCCGTATCGAAGACATTGTGTTTGTCGAGCCGGATCTCGCCGATGATGACGCCGGCGGCTTCGGCGTCCTCCAGGGTTATGGTGTCATCGGCAAAGGACGGCAGCCACGTGGCGAGTACCAAAAAGAGAAAAAGGCGGCGAAGCATCACGGAAGGCATGGTTGGTTGGAAACTACCACAGGATTCCTGTAAATAACTTGGAGTGCGCAGATTGAGCCATCGCGGGGGGAAAGCCAACGCTCATGAGTGTGATTCGTCGTTTGATCGTCTTACTGTTACTCGCCGCCCCTGCGCTTGCAAGCGACACGGTGGCGGGCGGCCTGACCTCGTCGACTCGCGACTGGAAAGACACTGCCGACTCGGCGTACCAGGATCGCCGCATGCGCAAAGCGCCGAAGTCGGTAAAGGTGGACCTTGATTACGTCGAATCAACCATCGAGGACCACCGGCTGAGCGACCCGAAGGCGCAGCGCAAGGCGCCGGAGGAAATCGCCCAATTCCTGGAGGCCCCTCGGTGACCGTCGGCTGCGTACTGGGCACAACTGCACGATGGGTTGCCGCGGCTGTCTTCATCCTGGTGGCCAGCAGCGCGGCGGCTCACGCTGAGGCTCCGCCACCATTGTCGGCCTACGGCGGTTTGCCGCAGGTGGACCTGGCCACACTGTCGCCGTCTGGCAATCGGCTCGCCCTGCGCCAGACAACGGCTGACTACGACGTCGTTTCCGTGCTTGACCTGAATACCAAGCAGCGGCTGTCGTCGGTCAACGTCGTGGAGACTGACCCGCGCAACCTGGTTTTCATCGACGACGACACGTTGCTCATCGTCGCCGGGGGCACGGCCCGGTACTTCATGGTCCGCAATCCCTTCGATTATTCGGCGGCATTCGTTGTGGATGTGAACACCGGAAAAACACGCCAGCTGTTACAACGATCGCGCAAGATTTACCCGATGCAGTCGGGTCTGGGCGAAATAGTCGGTGTCGCGTCCGACCAGCAGTCGGTGTATATGCCGGCCTTTTCCATCGCCACAAGATTCGAAGATCCCCCCTACAGTCTCTGGCAGGTTGGTATCGACAAAAAGAAGTCGGTTGTGCAGCATGTCGGGCATCCGGACACGATCGACTGGTTCCTTGATGCGGACGGTTCACCCCTGGTTCGTGAGGATTACGACAACAGCACCAATCTGCACACCTGGTGGCGCTACGTCGACGGCAAACGTGTCGCGCTCTTCGAAGACGAAGCCGAGATCCGCAGCTATGTGCCTGTTGGCGTTTTACCGGATCGGAGCGCGTTGGTGTTCACAGCGATTGTGTCGGACAAGCGCCAGCTGTTTACGATGACGATCGAAACCGGCGACATCGAAGGTCCGATTCTGACGCGCGACGACCGGGATATTGAGCGCGTCCTGCTCACCCCGGATCGCGTGCTGCTGGGTGTCGAGTATTCGGGCTTCACGCCCGAGTACGATTTTCTCGACGCAGATCTTGCGAAGACCATTCGACAGCGACAGATGCGACTCCGCGGCACATCGGCAAGGCTCGAAAGCTGGAGTCGCGATTTCGGCAAAACAGTGTTCCGAATTTCCGGTGGCTGGAACTCCGGTGCATTCATTGTCTTCACCGACGGCGATAAAGACCCCAAGCTGCTCGCCGTCGAACGCCCGGGCGTCCCTGACTCCGCCGTTGCTCGCACCGAAATTATCGAGTACGCCGCGCGCGACGGTCTTACCATTCCGGCGTTGGTGACCGCGTCAAAGGCGGTTCGCGAAAGCGGCAAGGCGCCGCTGGTGGTATTGCCGCACGGCGGACCCGAGTCGCACGACCAGTTCGAGTTCAACTGGCTGACGCAGTTCTTTGCAAGCCGGGGCTACGTGGTGCTGCAGCCACAATTTCGCGGTTCCGACGGCTTTGGCTACGCGTTCAAAACGGCCGGACGCGGGGAATGGGGCGGAAAAATGCAGACCGATCTGCACGACGGCGTGGCGCATCTGGCCGAAACCGGCCTCATCGACCGCGGGCGAGTCTGTATTGTCGGCGCCAGCTACGGCGGCTACGCGGCGATGGCGGCTGCTGCGTTTAGTGACGGTATCTACCGCTGCGCCGTGGCGGTTAACGGCGTTTTCGACCTGCGCACGATGCTGATCGACGAACGACGCAACTACGGCAGTGAACATTGGGTGGTCAAATACTGGGAGAGGCTGTACGGCGCTGACGGTGTCGACAAGGCGCGACTGGATGCGATCTCACCGACGTGTCACGCGCAGAACATCGACATACCGGTGCTGCTGATTCACGGGATCGATGACACGGTGGTTCCGATCGATCAAAGCCGCAAGCTGAGTCGCGCCTTGCACTCAGCGGACGTGGATCATAACTTTGTCGAACTTAAAGGCGAGGATCACTGGTTGAGTTACCCTGGCTCTCGAACCCGAGCCCTCGAGCAGATCGACGCCTTTCTAAAGGCCAATCTCTAACCGTGTTTACCAAGCCGCGTGGCGGTCCACGTGGGCTGAACCCGAGGGGTGTTTCGTGACAAACAGAGCAATGAAGCTGGCTGCAGGGTGTGTCGTTGCGTGGTTGTACCTGTCGACATCAGCGATGGCGAACGAGCCGCCGCCGCTCGAAGCCTACGGCAGCCTGCCAAATGTCGACCTGGTTGCGGTGTCACCGAGCGGAAAACGGTTGGCGATGCGACGAACCCAGGACGGTATTGATGTTGTCCTGGTCATCGATCTCGAGACCGGGGAACGGACAGCCGCGGTCAACGTTTCTGAAACCAATCCCCGGAGCCTGCGCTTTATCAGTGACGAGTCGCTGCTGCTGGTTGTTGGTGAAACCACACGCCTGTTTTACGTGCGGGGTGCGTTTGACTACTCGGCGGCGTTCGTCATGAACACCAACACCGGTGAGGTTCGACAGCTGTTGACGCGCGCCAAAAACCTCTGGTCCGCCCAGTCTGGCCTGGGCCGAATTGTTGGTGCGGCGGCCGACGGCAGCAAGCTGTACATGCCGGCCTTCGAGTCCGAGTCGTCGACCTACGATCCGAAATACAGCCTGTTTGAGATCGGCGTCACTAACAAACGCGAACGTCTCAAGCGTGGCGGAACGGCACATACCGTGGATTGGTTCGTTGATGAGAACGGCGAGCCGATTATCCGTGAGGACTACAACAACCAGTCCAACACACACACGCTTTGGCGAGTTGACGGCCGATCGCGTGAAAAACTCTACGAATACGAGTCCGAAATCCGACTCATGAGCCCGGAAGGTCTTCTTCCGGACCGCTCGGCGATCGTGTACCGGGCCTACAATGGCGACCGACTGCAGTTCTTCACGATGTCGATAGACACCGCGGAGACCGACGGGCCGATCCTGTCGCGCGACGACCGCAGCATCGAGCGGGTTTTCCTCGACAGCAATCGAATCGTGCTGGGCGTGCAGTATTCGGGCTTCAAGCCCAGCTACCGGTTTTTTGACGAAGCCCTGGATCGACGAATCAACGCGATCCAGAAAGCGCTGCCCGACACGGCCGTCAGGCTGCACAGCTGGAGCGACGATTTTTCGAGACTGGTCGTACAGGTGACCGGCGGATGGAACGCAGGTGCATTTTTGCTGTTCACCAAGGGCGAGGCCGAACCTCAGGTGGTCGCGGCGGAGCGGCCGCTGGTTCCCAACAGTGCGGTTGTCCCGACCGAAATAACGACCTACACGGCGCGCGACGGCCTGGAAATTCCTGCGTTGGTTACGGTGTCGCCGGAAATCCGGGAATCCGGCAATGCACCGCTGATCGTGCTTCCACACGGCGGGCCCGAGTCCTATGACGCGTTCGGCTTTGACTGGAAGGCGCAGTACTTTGCGAGTCGAGGTTACGTCGTACTGCAGCCGCAATTTCGCGGTTCTGACGGATTCGGTTGGGACTTCATTTCAGCCGGACGTGGCGAATGGGGTCGCAAGATGCAGTATGACCTCGACGACGGTGTGGCGCATCTGACCCAGTCCGGGCTCGTCGATCCGACGCGCGTCTGCATTGTCGGTGCGAGTTATGGCGGTTACGCCGCGATGGCCGCCGCCGCGTTCAGTGACGGGATCTACCATTGCGCGGTAGCCGTCAACGGGGTGTTCGATTTGCGCGAGATGATTCTCGACCGACGTCGCGACTACGGGCGCGATCACTGGGTGATCAGCTACTGGCAAAACCTCTACGGAACCGATGGCATCGAGAGGAAAGCACTGGACGCCATCTCGCCAGCCAAGCATGCCGAGAACATCGACATTCCGGTGCTGCTCATTCATGGCAAGGACGACACGGTGGTACCCGTTGATCAGAGTCGACGGATGCGCAAAGCACTTCGCGCGGCCGATGCCGAGTTCGAATACATCGAGTTGAAGGGCGAGGACCACTGGCTGAGCTATCCGGAATCTCGCATGGCGACGCTGGAAGCCATCAGCGAATTTATTCAAAACAAGCTGTAAGTCGATACTTTCCGTGGTAACCGATTGGTTGGAGGAACCCGCCTAGTTCTTGGCGGTGCTTTCGCTATAATCGCCCGACCTATCACCACACTGCGTCATCATGGAAGGCGATATTCTGCAACAGGGCTTGACGCTCATGCTGGTTGGCATGGGCACGGTGTTTGTCTTCCTGACAACACTGGTTATCGCGATGTCGCTGATGTCCGGTATCTCGAAACGGTTCCAGCCTGAGCCGGTCGTCAGTAACGACGTTTCCGCCGATGAGGTGGCCGCCATCGCAGCTGCCGTCAATCGGCACCGCCAACGCTAATTCACGGGATTACTCTCTATGAGCGCAACGACCCCACTGGGTATTACCGAGATCGTTCTGCGCGACGGTCACCAGAGCCTGCTCGCCACGCGCATGCGCACCGAGGATATGCTGCCGATCTGCGAAAAGATCGACCAGGCCGGGTTCTGGTCGGTTGAGTCCTGGGGCGGGGCGACGTTCGATGCCTGCATACGCTACCTCGGCGAGGATCCGTGGGAGCGTATCCGCACGCTGAAGGCGGCCATGCCGAACACGCCGCAGCAAATGTTGTTCCGTGGCCAGAATATCCTGGGCTACCGACACTACGCAGACGACCTCGTCGAGAAGTTTGTTGAACGCTGCGCGATCAACGGCGTTGATGTGTTTCGAATTTTTGACGCACTGAACGACATGCGAAATCTCGAAACCGCGGTGAAAGCGACGCTCGAGGTCGGCAAGCATGCGCAGGGCACGTTGTCCTACACCGTCAGCCCGGTGCACACGATGGAGCTTTGGGTCGACATGGGCAAACGTATCGAGGACATGGGTGCCCACTCGATCTGCATCAAGGACATGGCGGGTCTGCTGCGCCCTTATGTGGCCTCCGAACTCGTGACGCGCCTCAAGGCGGCGGTTGATATCCCGATTCACATGCAGTGCCACGCGACAACCGGCCTGTCGACGGCGTCCAACATCAAGGCGGCCGAAGCGGGCATCGACAATATCGATACGTCGATTTCGTCGATGAGCATGACCTACGGTCACACGTCCACCGAAACGATGGTCGCGTCGCTCGAGGGAGAGCCGCGGGACACCGGCCTGGACCTGAAACTGCTGGAAGAGATCGCTGCTTACTTTCGCGAGGTACGCAAGAAATACGCGAAGTTCGAAGGCGGCCTGAAGGGCACCGACTCACGCATTCTCGTCGCCCAGGTACCGGGCGGCATGCTGACAAACCTGGAGAACCAGCTGCGCGAACAAAACGCCAGCGACAAGATCGACGACGTATTGGAGGAAATTCCGCGCGTGCGTGAGGATCTCGGCATGTTGCCGCTGGTGACGCCGACCTCGCAGATCGTCGGCACCCAGGCCGTGATCAATGTCTTGTCCGGCGAGCGCTACAAAGTGATTTCCAAAGAGACCGCCGGGATACTCAAGGGCGAATACGGTGCGACGCCGGTGGCGGTTAATTCGGAATTGCAGGCACGGGTGCTGGAAGGCGCCGAGCCGATCACCGTACGCCCCGCTGATCTGTTGGAGCCGGAGCTTGACGCGCAGACTGATGAGCTCCTGTCGCTGGCGAAGGAGAAGGGAATTCGTCTCGCTGATGACGTTGTTGACGATGTGCTGACCTACGCATTGTTCCCGCAAATCGGTCTCAAGTTTCTCGAGAACCGGGACAATCCGGATGCCTTTGAACCTGCGCCCGGAAGTGAGCCGGAACCGGCCGTTCCTGCAGCACCGGCCACGGCATCGACGGGCGGGCCCGCCGTGTATGACGTACGGGTCAACGGTAAAGCGTTTACGGTTGAAGTGGCCGACGGCGGGCAGCTCGCGTCTGTTGCGCCCGCGACTGCGCCGAGCGCTGCCGCAGCGACTGCTCCGGTCGGTGGTGGCGAACCGATAGCAGCCGTCCTCGCGGGCAACGTCTTCAAGGTCAACGTCAAACCGGGCGACAGCGTTGCCGAGGGTGATGCCTTAATCGTTGTGGAGGCAATGAAGATGGAGACCGCCGTGGCGTCGCCGCGTGCCGGTACGGTGACTGACGTTCATGTGGCCGAGGGTGATGTGATCGCCGTCGGTGACCCGCTCGTCTCGATCGGCTGATCATGGATCTCATTCTGCAACTCTGGCAGGGCTCCGGTCTGTACCAGATGTCCGGTGGCCAGTTGGCCATGATGCTCATCTGCCTGGGGCTCTTGTACCTTGGGATATTCAAGAAGTTTGAGCCTTTGTTGCTGGTTACCATCGGTTTCGGTGGCGTGCTGGCCAACATTCCGGGGGTCGAAATTGCCAGCGGCGATGGTTGGCTGTACGCCGTTTACACCGTCGGTGTTGAGACCGGTATCTTCCCGCTGATTATCTTTATGGGTGTCGGCGCGATGACCGATTTCGGACCGCTGCTGGCGAATCCGCGCACGCTGTTTCTCGGAGCCGCCGCGCAGTTCGGGATCTTCGCCACCCTGCTGGGAGCGCTCGCGCTGACCAAGTACGGGATCATGGACTTCTCGCTGCAGGAGGCAGCCGCAATCGGGATTATTGGCGGTGCTGACGGACCGACGGCGATCTATGTTGCCAGCCAGTTAGCGCCGCACCTGCTGGGGGCGATCGCCGTGGCGGCGTATTCCTACATGGCCCTCGTGCCGATGATCCAGCCACCGATCATGAAGCTGCTGACCACCGAGGAGGAGCGCAGGATCGAAATGGTTCAGCTGCGGGATGTCTCGAAGGTCGAGCGCATCCTGTTCCCGATCCTGCTGCTGTTACTGGTTGCGCTGCTGCTTCCGGCGGCTGCCCCGCTGCTCGGCATGCTGGCCTTCGGCAACCTGATGCGCGAGTGCGGAGTGGTCGAACGCCTGTCCGACACCGCACAGAATGCGCTGATCAATATCGTGACGATCTTTCTCGGTCTCGCCGTCGGGTCGAAGCTCAGCGCCGAGGAGTTTCTCGCACCGAGCACGCTCGGAATCCTGCTGCTGGGTATGGTCGCGTTCGCGGTCGGCACCGCCAGTGGCGTATTGATGGGCAAGCTGATGAACCGACTGTCGTCGACGCCTATCAACCCGCTGATCGGTGCGGCGGGTGTCTCGGCAGTTCCAATGGCGGCGCGCGTCGCTCAGAAGGTCGGCGCTGAGGCCAATCCGCAGAATTTCCTGCTGATGCACGCTATGGGGCCAAACGTGGCCGGTGTGATCGGTTCGGCCGTCGCGGCCGGTGTCATGATCCTGTTTGCAGGATAACGGAGCCGCCCTCGCGGGCGGCCCCAAACGCCTTACTGTGAACCGCTGCGGCCACCACTTGCGGCCGGGCGGATGCCGGAATCGGAACGGCCTGCATTGCCGATTGCGCGCACGTCTTTCGACTGGCTGGCCCACTGTTTCTTTCAAAACACGTCGGCGTCCAGATACGACCTTCTTGCCGTAAGAGATAGCGGCCGCATTTTTTGGCACCGGATCGCCGAGCTTATTTCGCAATCGGTGTTTGTCTCACCCTCGGACATATTCGCGTTGTGCCTTAGCAGGAGTTTCACACCGTAAAGCACTAAATAGGTATGTCTGGTGCGAGCAACTCGAGCAAGATGTTTGGGTTCGTCGTGCTGCTCTCTGCTCCGGAGTGCAGTGGCAACCAGCCGTAGCGATCAACAGCGTTCAGATCGGCGTCCGCGCTAAACAGCTCATGGACCAAGTGGACACTGGCATTCTGCACCGCGGTCACGTTGGAATCTCGCTGCGGCTGCAACGCCCGACTTGTGCTCGAAATGGTCTTTCAGCACCTGCGCGACACAGGAGCTCAGGCGTTTACCGGTATCGATATGCAGGAATTCATTGGGGCCGTGTGCGTTCGAATTCGGACCGAGCAGTCCGGTCACCAGGAACTGCGCGTCCGGAAATTTTTCGCCCAGCATGCTCATGAACGGAATTGTGCCGCCGGTGCCCATGTACATCGACGGCTTGCCGAAGAAGGCCTCAGAGGCGCGTTGCATGGCGTCTTCCAGCCATCCGGCAACCGGCGGAGCGCTCCAGCCGGGCGCGGCCGAGTCCGCCTCGAAGGACACCCGGCAGAGAGGCGGTGTATCGGACGTGAGCGCGTCGGTTACCGCTTTTGCTGCCGCGTCGGCGTCCGCGGTTGGCGGCAGGCGAAATGAGATTTTCACGCTGTTGTGCGGCAACTGCACGTTGCCTGCATTCACCAGTGCGGGCAGCCCGTCTGCGCCAGTAACGCTCATCGTCGGGCGCAGGGTGTTGTTCAGCATTAGCTGCAGTGCTGATTCCGCCGGCATCGGATGGTCGATGGCCTATGGATGCTTCTCGTAGACGCTGGCACCAAGGGTTTCCGCAGCGAGCGTGGCCTGCTGGAGCCGCTCCTCCGGAATATCGGCGTGCAGCGCGTCGAGCAACAGCTCGCCGGTGTCGGCGTTTTCGAGTCGGGACAGCAGCTGGCGAATGATCCGAAAGCTGTTCGGCACGATGCCGCTGGCGCTGCCTGAATGGACCCCTTCGGTGAGCACGTCAACGCGCAAAGTGCCGGTCAGGTTGCCGCGCAGTGACGTGGTACACCAAAGCTGTTCGTAATTGCCGCATTCGGCGTCGAGGCAGACCACGAGGTCAGGCGAACCGATGCGAGACTCCAGCAGATCGATGTAGTAGGGCAGGTCAAAACTGCCGCTTTCCTCGCAGCCCTCAATCAGCACGACGCAGTGCGCGTGCGGCACGCCCTGTTCCTGCAGTGCGCGAATTGCGGTCAATGAGCCATACGTCGAGTAGCCGTCGTCGGCGCCTCCGCGTCCGTACAACTTGCCGTGCCGAAGGGTCGGTTCCCAGGGTGAAAGATCGTCGGCCCAGCCGGTGAACTCCGGCTGTTTGTCGTAATGGCCATACAGGAGTACAACGTCGTCCGATTGCCCGGGAATATCGATGAACAGCACCGGTGTGCGGCCTTCGATCTTGATCACCTCGACGCTCATTCCCTTGATCGGTTGCTGCCGGCTCCACGCCTCGAGCTGCCGGACGGCCTTGTCCATGTGGCCGTGCGCTTCCCAGTCGGGATCGAACATCGGCGATTTGTTCGGGATTCGAATGTACTCCTCGAGCTCCGGGATGATGGACTCATCCCACATGGCATTGACGAAACGCTCTGTTTTGCTGGTATCCATCTTTTCCCCCTAGACAGCGTTTACTCGGTCAGATCACGGAACAAGGTACGCGTCATGCGTTCCGTGGTGATGAAGTTCCAGCTCCACGGTTCAAACTCAGCCAAGGCGTTTTCCGCTACGATCTCGTCTGCAGAGAGCCCGCTGTCGACCAGTGCCTTAACCTTGGCCTGGGCGGCGATGATCATATCGACGGTCCTTTGTAATCCCTCCCGGTCACCGAGCGGTCCGTGCCCCGGTATGATCTTCGTATCTTCGCCAGCCATCGCGATAATTTTCTTTTGCGCGGCGATGTAACCGTCGACCGTACCGCCACTGTCCAGGTCGATAAACGGAAACAGACCGTTGAACCAGACGTCACCGGTGTGGATCACGTTAACGTCCGGGAACTGGATGATGGCGTCACCGTCGGTGTGCGCCGTTTCGACATGAAACACGTAAATCGATGTGCTGTTGAGATGAAAGGTCACCGTGTCCGAGAAGGTGATGACAGGCAGCGATGCCGCATTCACGTCCTCTGCTGCCAGCATGCGCGTGCGGATATTGTCATGCGCCACGATCGTGGCGCCTTCACCGGCAAGCACGGCATTGCCGCCGGTGTGATCGCCGTGCACGTGCGTGTTGATCACAAAGTCGACCGGGCTGCCGGCAATGCCGCTGGCAATCTCGATCAGTTTGCCGCTCAGGGGCTCGATGAAATCGTCGATCAGCACGATGCGCTCGTCGCCGGTCAGTAAGGCAACGTTGCCGCCGCCGAAACCATCGGCGCCTTCGATCATATGGATGCCCGGCACAACTTCCGAGGATTTCAGTTCCGTCGCAAACTGTGCGTGTGCGCCGAGTGGCGCTGCCAAAAGCATAAGTGCGAGTGTGGATTTCTTCATTGCTGCCCCCTTGTTTCACTTGCAGGCGGAAGGATACTCCGCTCCCCCCTAGTGTGCCGAACCCTTACCTCATGGGCTATACCATTTGTGGTACTAGCCTAAGACCGCGTGCGGTGGCACATTACGGCACCTGGGGATAAGGGATCCGATATGACACAGTTCGGCACGTCGTTTTGCGACCATTTTGCGACGGCGCGATTCGAAAACGGCGCCTGGCAGGTGCCCGAGATCGTTCCACTGCGACCGCTGGAGATGCACCCGGCGTCGCACGTTTTTCACTACGCCAGCACCTGCTTTGAGGGCTTCAAGGCGTATCGGTGGGACGACGGCAAGGCGCGGGTGTTTCGTCTGCAGGATCACGCAGCGCGTATGCAGCGAAGTGCTGCATCGCTGTGTCTGCCGGTTCCGGAAGCTGACTTGCTTGCCGGCATGGTGACCGAGCTCGTGCGTCATCACGAAAGCGATATACCGTCGCCTCCGAGCTCCCTGTATCTGCGTCCAACACTGATCGGCACCCTGCCGAACATCGGGGCGGCTGCCGCGCCGTCGAGCGAGGCGCTGTTATTCGTGCTGGCATCGCCGGTGGGCGACTACTTCACCGGCGGTGCGCGTCCGTTGAAGCTGCTGGTCGACGACGAACGCGCACGCTCGACCGAGCAACTGGGTAGCACCAAGACGGGCGGAAATTACGCGGCGGCGCTTGGGCCGACGCTGGATGCCAAGGAAGCCTACGGCGTTGACCAGGTACTGTTTTGTCCGGACGGCGATGTGCAGGAAACCGGGGCGGCAAATTTCATGCTGATCAGCGATGACGAAGTCATCACCAAACCGCTCGACTCGAGCTTTCTGCACGGCATGACGCGCGCGTCGATTCTGACGCTGGCCGCCGAAGCGGGTTACACCGTGACGGAGCGTAATTTTAACGTTGCAGAGCTTTTGGCGTGGTCGAAAACCTACGAAGCCGCGTTGTCGGGTACAGCGGCCTGCCTGACCACAGTGGGCACGCTGGTATACCGGGGCGAAGAGATCCCCGTCCGCGACGGCGGTGTTGGTCCGAACACCGAAAAGCTGCGTGGGCTGCTTCAGTCAATCCAGTACGGAGAGACGCCCGACACCCACGGCTGGCTGACGGTCGTCTGATGCTACCGCGACGGCGACTTTTTCGTCGCGCAGTCCGTGCGTCAGCACGAGACCGGTCGTCAGCAGCAAGAGTCCCACCGCCTGGTGCGCTGCACCGATGACGATCGGCACGGCGAGCAGGATCGCCGCAATGCCCAATGCCACCTGCAAAATCGACGCATGCAGGAAAGCGTTTCGCGCGATCTGAGCGCGGCGCGAGAATCCCGCGTGACGTGACTGGAACCAGTACAGAACGATCAGCGCGAACGTGGTCAGCGCCAGCACCCGGTGATCGAACTGGGCCGTTACCGCGTTCTCGAAAACGTTCAGCCACGCAGGCTGCATGGCACCAATTTCGGGCGGAATCCAGTGATCGCCCATTTTCGGGAAGGTGTTGTAAATCTTTCCGGCCTTGAGGCCCGCAACGAAACCGCCGGAAAAGATAGTGACGACCAGCAGGCCGACGAGTGCGACCGTGCGTCGGAACCAGGGGTGTCGGCTGTCGCCCTGCTTCGGAAACAGCAATGACAACGCCACCCAGAGCATGAAGCCGTAGATCAGGAACGCCATCGACAGGTGTGCTGTCAGGCGGTATTGACTGACATTGGGACGATCGACCAGGCCGCTCTTGACCATGTACCAGCCGAGCAGGCCCTGTGCGCCGCCAAGCAGGAACATCAGCAGGTACTTGGGCGATTCCTTCGGCCGGATGTTGCCTTTGACCAGGAACCAGACGAACGGCACGAAAAACGCGATGCCGACAAGCCGGCCCAGGACGCGGTGCAGGTATTCGAGCCAGAAGATGCCCTTGAAGGCTTCGAGGCTCATGCCGGCGTTGACCTTCATGTATTCGGGATACTGGCGGTACATCTCGAACACGACCTGCCATTGTTCGGTACTCATCGGCGGCAGGATGCCGGTAATGGGTCGCCAGTCGACCATCGATAAACCGGAGCCGGTCAGTCGTGTGAAGCCACCGAGCACAACCATACCGAACACCAGCCCGCAACAGGCAAGCAGCCAGATCACGACCGGCTTGTGCCGGTCTTCCATTGAGAGCGTTTCGTCCATGTTGTAGCGCGTATCCGTGAGGACAGTGGATGCTACCAAGCGCGGCGGGCCGCTTGAAGCCACATGCTATGCTGCCGGCATGAAATTATCGCAGTGCAACAACGTAGCGGACCTGCGCGCGTTGGCCCGGAAACGACTGCCGGAACCGGTTTTTCACTACATCGACGGTGGTGCGGACGACGAGCTCACGCTGGACCGCAATACCCGTGCGTTCGATGACTACGAGCTGATGCCCACCCAGTTGTCTGATGTCAGCCGTGTCCGCACGTCCAGCACTCTGTTCGGGCAAGCGCTCAGCCATCCGCTGATGCTGTCACCCACCGGCGGCAGCAAGCTGTTTCACAAAGACGGAGAACTCGGCGTTGCTCGCGCGGCTGAAAAACACGGCCTGCTGTACAGCTTGTCGACGCTTGGCACGACGACCATCGAAGCGGTTGCCGCCGAAACGCAGGGGCCGAAGCTGTATCAGCTTTACGTTTTCAAAGACCGTGGCCTGACCGAGGAGTTTATCGAACGCTGCCGGGTGTCGGGTTACAGTGCGCTCGCGCTGACGGTCGACACGCCGGTCGCCGGCAATCGCGAACGCGACTTCATTTACGGCTTTTCAGCGCCACCGCGATCACGACTGCGACAGGTCGCGAGTCTCTTGCGTCACCCGATGTGGTTGAAGCGTGCATTGATCGACAAGGAGCTCGAGATGGTCAATATCACGCGCTCACAAACCTTCGGGCAGTCGATCGATACCGATATCCGCGAATTCATTGCCAACGACCTCGAACGCTCACTGACCTGGAAGGACGTGGAGTGGATCGCGAGCCGGTGGGACGGTCCACTGGTGATCAAAGGGGTGCAGTCTGTCGAGGACTGTCGACGCAGTGTGGAATCCGGCGCGACCGCGGTCATGCTGTCCAATCACGGGGGACGGCAGCTCGAATCGGCCCCGGCGCCGATGGATTGCGTGAAAGCGGTGGCCGATGAACTTCGTGATCGCCTGGAGATCATCTGCGACGGCGGCATCCGCCGTGGCAATCACATCGTCAAGGCGCTCGCCGCCGGCGCCACGGCCTGCAGCATCGGCCGGAGTTACCTGTTTGGTCTCGCTGCCGGTGGTGAGGCGGGCGTCGATCGTGCGCTGACCCTGTTGTTGTCGGAGTTTGAGCGCACGCTGGCCCTGTGTGGCTGCAATGATGTGGCGAAGCTGCAACAGGGTTACCTGATCCAGCGCTGAAAATTGACATAATCATGCGCAAACCCAGACCGTCACGTGCGTGACAACCCTGAATTGTTTTTTTCTTCTGATGGTAATTTTCACCCAAAAATCCAGTGCTGTCAGTGCTTTTGCGGTTCAAACCGATTGGCGCACCCGGCTATAGACTACGCGGCGCTTTATCTTTTCCACGTGTGATGATTACCTTTGTATCGCGGGCGCGACAGGATCGTCGCAACGTTGGTTATTTATTGAGGTAAAGATGTCAGAAGATCGCATTACGGGAACCGTCAAGTGGTTCAACGATGACAAGGGTTTCGGTTTTATCGCTCGGGATGGCGGGAAAGATGTGTTCGTTCACCACAGCGCCATCATTATGGAAGGCTTCAAAACGCTGAAAGAGGGCCAGTCGGTCACGATGGAAGTGACGCAGGGGCAAAAAGGACCTCAGGCGGAAAACGTCATCGCCGACTGAGGCCTCTCGTCCTCCGGTTTTTGTTGCGAATGGCGCGCTAGATGCCTGCCAGGCCGTCGGCTATCAGCTTGATGCCGACGACCAGCAACAGCAGGTACACGACACCGAAAAACACCCGGTCGGAGACCCGGTGGTGCGCCCAGTATCCACTCAAAACGCCGGCCGCAGCGATCGGGAACAGCGTGACCGACGTCGCCAGGTTGGTCGCGTCAAACTGACCTAACCAGGCGTAGGGCACCAGTTTCACGTAGTTGACGACGAGGAAGAACAACACCGTCGTGCCGACGAATGCGGTCTTGTCCAGCGGTCTCCGAAGCAGGTACATGTCGACCGGCGGACCACCGGCGTGCGCGACAAAGCTCGTGAAACCGGCGATCGTTCCGGCGATTCGGCCGGTCCAGCGAGGCCACGTTACGTGGGCTTTTCCAAGCAGCTCTGACGCGTAGTGATACAGCGTGAACGAGACCGCGACCAGGCCAACGATCAAACGAATCAGGGCCTCACTGAGGAAACTGAACGCGAGCGTGCCGATGACGACGCCCACCACCGCCGCCGGCAGCACCACGTACAGCTCCGCCACCGACCAGCGCTTCCAGAACACCCGCACACTGATCGCGTCCATAAAGCACAGGATAGGCAACAGGATTGCGGCCGCCTGGATGGGCGATACGGCCAGTGACATCAATGGCACGGCCAACACGCCGAGGCCGCCGCCGAACCCACCTTTTGAGACACCGAAAATGTACACGGCAGGTATCGCTACCGCGTAGAACCACGGGTCGGTGATCAGCGCATCGAGCATGTGACAGCCCGAAGGCTCAGAGAAGCTTTTTCAGCTGATTCAGAAGCTTCGCCGACGATGGCCGGTCGACAATCGCTCGAGACAGTTCACTGTAGCGGATGACGCCTTCCGCATCGATGACCACGGCGGCCGGCCAAACGGCATCATCGCCGAAGCTGTCGCGCGACTTGTTCGGCACGCCATCTTCGATGAGCAACCCGAATCGGCGGGTTACAGCCAGTCCTTCATCCAGCCAGAATTCGAAATCGACGCCGTACATCTCGCCGACGCGCCGCGTGGTTTCCAGCGGTTTGGGCGTGAGTATGACGAGGCGACCGCCGAGGTCGACAATCTCCTTGTAGTGCGACGTCATATCGGCGACCTGCGCATTGCAGAACGGACACCAGTTACCGCGGACAAACAGCACGATGGTCGGTTTACCCCGCAGGTTGTCCTGCGTGACCGCCTCGCCGTGTTCGTCCATGGCGTTGAAGGGCCCAAAGGCCTGCCCGGGCTTCAGGGCGTCAGGCGTGGCGCGACCGCCCACCGGCCTGCGCCAGACGACGATGCCTGCGATAACAATCAGCGCGGCGACTACCCAGACGACGGTGGATCCCATTTGACAATTCCCGGTGATGTGACGGCTCTTCAGTCCGTGGAAAGTATGCGGGCAAGGCGCGGAATTGCAACACGCACGTGAATCACAGCTGCTATAGAATCAGGCACCTGCAGTCTTTTCGAATTCCAGCATTGGCGGCATGAATAACAAGATCACCTGGCAGCCGAACCCGGATCGCGTCCGTCGTTCCGCCATGCATCGATTTATGGGTATGCAGGGCCTGTCCGACTACCACCGCCTGCATGACTGGAGTGTGCAACACCCTGACGAATTCTGGGCGGAGCTGGCGCGTTTTTGCGATGTGCGTTTCTCGACAGCAGCTGACTCGGTCCTTGCGCGTCCCGGCGAGCTGATGCACGCCGGCTGGTTTGCCGGCAGCACGCTCAACTACGCCGATCATCTGCTGTCTGATCGCTCGTCTCGACCTGCGATCATCGCCTATACCGAGAACGGTGAGCGCCGCTCGCTGAACTTTGACGAGCTCGCGGCGGTCGTCGCACGCGTTGCGGCCGGTCTCAAGCAACACGGTGTGGGCAAAGGCGATCGCGTCGCCGGCTACCTGCCGAATTGCCCGGAGGCCGTGATCGCGATGCTCGCCACCACCAGCCTCGGCGCCGTGTGGTCGTCGTGCTCGCCCGATTTCGGGGCCAGCGCCGTGGTTGATCGTTTCGGCCAGATTGAGCCAAAGGTGCTGTTCACGGCGGACGGTTACGTTTACAACGGCAAGCGCATCGACAGCCTGCAAACCGCGGTTGAGATTCGCGATCGGATACCGTCGATCGAGGCTCTGGTGGTCATTCCGTTCAACGGCAGCGACGCATCGGACTTGCCCTCCGACACGGTGTTGCTGGCAGATTTCGAGGCATCCGCAGCGGCACCGACGTTCGAACCCGTCGCATTCGACCATCCGCTGTTTATCCTGTTTTCGTCGGGGACCACCGGCGTACCGAAGTGCATCGTCCACGGGCACGGCGGGACCTTGTTACAGCATCTCAAGGAACACCGTCTGCACACGGATCTCGGCAGCGACGACCGCGTGTTCTATTTCACGACCTGCGGCTGGATGATGTGGAACTGGCTGGTCAGTGCACTGGCCAGTGGCACGACGATCGTTCTGTTCGACGGCTCGCCGTTCATCGACGACGGCAGGCGGCTCTGGGAAATCGCCGAGCGGGAGACATTGACGGTTTTCGGTACCAGTGCGAAGTACCTGTCTGCGCTGTCGAAGACGGATCTGAGACCCGGTGACGAGTACCAGCTCGGTAACCTGCGCAGCGTATTGTCCACCGGTTCACCCCTGGCACCTGAGGGCTTTGACTTTGTACAGGACGCCATCGGCTCGTCTGTACAGGTGGCCTCCATTGCCGGTGGCACCGACATCGTCAGTTGTTTTGTGCTGGGCAACCCGTTGCTGCCGGTGCGTCGAGGTGAAATCCAGTGTGCCGGGCTGGGCATGGACGTGCAGATTTTCAATGAGCGCGGCGAGCGCGTCTTCGATGAGAACGGCGAGCTGGTCTGCTGCACGCCGTTTCCGTCCGCACCGGTTGGGTTCTGGGCCGACGAGAACGACGACCGTTATCGCGCTGCCTACTTCGAACGCTTCGAGCGGGTCTGGGCGCACGGCGACTACGCCGTCGCCTGTTCATCGGGCGGGTTTGTGATCAACGGGCGATCGGACTCGGTGCTGAATCCGGGCGGCGTACGAATTGGCACCGCGGAAATTTATCGGCAGGTCGAACAACTCGACGACATTCTTGAAAGCCTGGTGATTGGCCAGGACTGGGACGGCGATGTGCGCGTCATCCTGTTCGTCCGGCTGCGCGACGGTGTTGCGCTGGATGACGCGCTGCACACCCGCATTCGCACAACCATCCGCCGCAATGCGACACCGCGTCACGTGCCCGCGAAGATCGTGCAAGTCGATGACATCCCTCGCACCAAAAGCGGCAAGATTGTCGAACTCGCTGTGCGCGACGTGGTGCACGGACGCGAGGTCGCCAACGTCGAGGCGCTCGCCAACCCCGAGGCGCTGGCGCTGTATCGCGAGCTGCCGGAGTTGGCGAGCTGATGCTGGACGAGGCGACCGGATTCGCGGTCATGGACGGCCGTGTCCGCGACGAGTGGATCGACATCAACGGCCATATGAACGTGGCCTATTACCTGCTCGCCTTCGACCTCGCCGTCGATGCACTCTGGACGCACTTCGGCATTGACGATGACTACGTCGCCAGGCGGCAGATGTCGACCTTTGCCGTGGAAAGCCATGTCGAGTATCTGCGTGAGCTTCGTCCCGACGCACCGTACACCGTGACGACCCAAATACTCGCTGTCGATGGCAAACGCCTGCACCAGTTTCAGCGTATGTATCACCGCGACGAGGGTTTCCTCGCGGCGAGCTGCGAGTGGATGAATCTGCATGTCGACCTTTCCGTGCGGCGTGTGTGTCCCTGGCCCGACGACGTCCTTGAGCAGATCCTTGAATTCGCGCGCCGACAGCCGGCTAGGGACTGGCCATCGTCCGCGGGCAGCCAAATGCGCGTAAAGTCACCAATGTATTCTCAGCATTCAGGAGGGGAGTGATGGGGGAACCTTGTATTCTGGCCATCGACCAGGGCACGAGCAGCAGCCGCTGCGTGCTGTTCGATACCGACAGCAGCGTGATCGGGAGCGCGCAGCAGGAATTCACTCAGCACTATCCGGATTCAGGCTGGGTTGAGCACGAACCGGAAGACATCTGGTCGTCTGTTCAGTCGACCCTGCGCGGTGCGGTCGCGCAATCCGGGGACCGACCGATCGCGGCCATCGGCATCACCAACCAGCGCGAGACGACGCTGGTCTGGGACAGGCAAACGGGGCAGTGCATTCACCGCGCGATCGTCTGGCAGGACCGGCGAACGGCAGCAGGCTGCGAGGCGATGCGCGAGGCGGGTCACGAGCCACTGGTGACCGAACGCACCGGCCTGAAACTGGATCCGTATTTCTCCGCGACCAAGATTGCCTGGATTCTCGACCACGTCGATGGCGCGAGAGCCCGGGCGGAGGCGGGCGAGCTCGCCTTCGGAACCGTTGACACCTTCCTGATCTGGCGCCTGACCCAGGGCGCGGTGCATGCGACAGACGTCACCAACGCCTCTCGCACGGCGCTGTTGAATATTCACAGCGCGGACTGGGATGACGACTTACTGGCGTTGTTCAGGGTGCCGCGCGTGATGATGCCGGACGTCCGCGACAGTGCCGATGATTTCGGCGAGGCGGTCATGGACACGCTGCCTCGACCCGTGCCGATAGCCGGTGTTGCCGGCGACCAGCAAGCCGCACTGATCGGCCAGGCCGGCCTGGCGCCCGGCGTCACCAAGAGCACTTACGGCACAGGGTGTTTCGTGCTTGCCAACACGGGTTCCGAGGCACGCCCGTCAGCAAACCAGCTGCTGACGACCATTGCCAGCCGACTGGACGGTCAGCTTGCCTACGGACTGGAGGGCAGTGTGTTTGTCGCCGGTTCCGCGATCCAGTGGCTTCGCGATGAGCTTCAGCTGATCGACAGCGCGCCCGAGACTCAAGGTATCGCTGAGGCGACGGGTGTCGTCGAAGACGTCTACGTCGTGCCGGCGTTCGCCGGGCTCGGAGCGCCGTATTGGGACCCGCATGCGCGCGGTGCCATTCTTGGCTTAAGCCGCGGCAGTGGGCAGAAGCAAGTGGTCACCGCGACGCTGCAGGCGATTGCCTACCAGACCTGCGACCTGATGGATGCCATGCGTGACGATGGTGTAAGACCCAGTGTCATCCGTGTCGATGGGGGCATGGTCGCCAATAACTGGTTCCTGCAATTCCTGTCCGATGTGCTGGACCTGCCGGTAGAGCGACCGGTCAACGTTGAATCGACGGTGTTGGGCGCCGCGTTTCTCGCTGCCTACAAGGTTGGCCTGATCGGTTCGCTTAACGCCTTGTCGGATGCCTGGCAGCTGGACCGTCGCTTTGAACCGATGATGGACGCCGGGCAGCGCGAGCGCTTGCTGGCGGGCTGGTCGGACGCGGTAGGCAGGGTCAAAACACCGGCGTGAGCGAACGCTTCGAACTGCTGGAAGAGGTGTACGAGGCGCAACGCGCCGAGGGTGATCTGGCGAGTGGCCGGTTTGTCGCCTACACCTGCCGCTCACCCGACAAGCCCACCGAGAATGAGGACACGGTGGGCTGGATGAGCATTGGCGACGACGCGGGTATCCTCGTGGTCGCTGACGGTGCCGGCGGCATGCCAGACGGGGGGTCCGCTTCGAAACTTGCCGTGCGAACGCTGTTCGAATCGCTGTCCGATACCGCCTTGGACTCCCTCCTGGAATCCGCCATCGCGGGCATCGGTCGTGCCAACCTCGCCGTTATCGATGAGTTCGGAGGTGCAGCGACCACGATGACGGTGCTGCTGGTCGAAGGACAATCGATTCGTGCGCTCCAGGTCGGCGACTCGGAAGCGATCCTGATGGGGCAGCGCGGCAAACTGAAATACCGCACCACACCGCATTCTCCGACCGGCTACGCCATCGAGGCGGGCTTTCTGGACGAGTACATTGCGCTGTTTCATCCAGAACGTCATCTCGTGTCGAACTTTGTGGGTACGATCGACATGACGATTGAGGTCGGCCCGACCGTCGACATGCGTCCGTTCGACACGCTCGTGATCGCCAGCGACGGGCTGACCGACAACCTGTTTCGCGAAGAGATCATCGATATGGCTCGAATTGGCCCGATGGAAAACGTGCGCGAAACGCTGGTCAGAATCACCCAGGAACGCATGCTGTCGCCGTTTTCCGGCCGTCCCAGCAAGCCCGATGACCTCTCTATCGTGGTTTTTCGTCGTCGGCGCTTGAACCGGGCCTGAGCGCGCTGCCTTGAAGGAATATGGCGGCTTTTTATAACCCTTTGTTATCTGCGCGAAACTTAACAAATTTCTCTATCTGTAACGTGACGCCACCAGATGTTGATAGGTGTCCGCGTGCGTATTAAGGTCAGGGTAACTGCGAGCCGGCATCCCGAGGCTTTCGACAGCGGGATCGAATGGAACTGATTCGCATTCATACGGCTCCAACCAGATAGCGCGAATCGGTTCGGCGGCCCAATGCCGGGTCGCCAGGAGAGGCGACATGAGTAAGGAATTCTTAAAGTCACACGGTACGTTGGCCCGGCTGGCCACCGTTTCCGTCTTCACAGGTCTTTTCCTGGCCGGTTGTCAGACGACGCCCGTGATTACACCGCCGGGCGGCGGCAGTGTCGGTCTTCCCGGACCTTCCGGTGGTGGTGTCCCGATGCCAGGCGGCGGTTCGTCGGGTGGCGGCTCATCCGGCGGCGGGTCCTCAGGCGGCGGCTTCCCGAGCGGCGGTGGTTCCTCAGGCGGCGGTTTCCCCAGCGGCGGTGGTTCGTCGGGTGGCGGCTCCTCTGGCGGTGGTTTCCCCGGTGGCGGTGGCTCCTCTGGCGGCGGCTCATCCGGCGGCGGTTTTCCCGGCGGTGGCGGTTCCTCCGGCGGTGGTTCCTCTGGTGGTTCCTCTGGTGGTTCGTCCGGCGGCTCCTCAGGTGGCAGTTCCTCCGGTGGTGGTTCGGGTGAACCATCCGGCGGTATCCCGGATTTCCCGAGCGAGCAACGTCCGGGTGGCAGTGCGGGCGGTAGCGCCGGTGGTGTCGAGGGCGGCATTGATGGCGGCAGCGCGGACGGCAGTGCGGACGGTGACGCGGACGGCAGCGAAAACAGCGATTGCGGCGAGACCGGTTCATTGCCCGGCGGCATTGGCGGCATGGGTGAAGCCGGCGAATGCCTCGGCGACGGTGACGGCGAGTCTGCACAAGACGCGATATACGGTGACGGCAGCGGCGACGGCGGCGCTGGCGAAGTCGGTGGTGCCAGCGACGGTGTTTACGGATCCGGCGGCGGCAGCGGCGGCAGTGGTGGCGACTTCGGATCCGGCGGCCAGGGTGGCCAGGGCGGTGACGGCGCCAGCACGGGCACAGGCGGCGCAGGCGGTTTCCCGGGGGAAACCGACGAAGAGCGCGCCGAGCGCCTCGGCAAGGAACTTGAAGATTCGATTGGCGGCTTTGACGAAGTTCTGATGGAAGAACAGCAACAGGTCGCCTCGGCCGGACGTAACCTCGAAGGTTTCGGCGATGGCGGCAGTGGCAGCGGCGGTGTGAGCCTCGGCGAGCAGGCCGGCGGCGGCAGTGGCGGCGTGGCGGTTGTCAATCCGCCGGAGTCCAGCAATGACTCGCCGGTGTCGGATATGTCCATCGAAGAAGTGCAGGCACGAACGCCGGACGACATACCGATCCTGGTTGATGATGACATTGTCGCGCGGCAGCTTCGTGAGGTTGCGCTGGCCGAAGAAGATCCGGAGCTACGGGAGCGGCTCTGGGAGGAATACCGCAAGTACAAGGGTTTGTAAGGAGTTATTTTGTCGAGACATGCTGCTTTGCTCCTCGTCGCGTTGTTCGCGACGACAGGATGTACCGTTAACGAAGTGATAACCGCGGAAGAGACCGAACTCGTCGTTGCGTCGACGCCGGTCGAAGAGGCGCTGCTGCTGGATGTGGGCATCGTTGAATTCCAGCCCGGCGTTGAGGAAGACAACGAGGTCGAAGAGACCGGTGTCTACCCGGAGATTCGCGGCGCCGAAGCGCGTTACATGCCCTACCACCTGAAACAAACCCTGCAGGGCACGGGGCACTGGGGTGCCGTACGCGTGATCCCGACAGCTGCCGCCTTTACCGACGTGATCGTGAGTGGCGAGATCCTCGAGTCCAACGGCGAGTACATCAAGGTCGACGTCACGGTGAAAGACGCGCAGGGCCGACACTGGTTCAAGCGTCGTTACGAAACGCAGACCGGCGTTTCCTCCTACTCCGCCAATCGCGACCGACGTGAAGACCCCTATCAGAAGGTCTTCAACGACATTGCCAACGACATGTTTGCACACGTGCAGACCCTCGACGCAAAGGATGTCCAGCGCGTCCGCCAGGTGTCTGAGCTGAAATTCTTCAGCGACATGTCGCCGCTGGCTTACGGCGAACACCTGTCGGAGACCGAGGAAGGCTTGCTGACGCCGGTGCGCCTGCCGGCCGACAACGACCCCACCGTCGACAGGCTGCGCCAGATTCGAGAGCGCGACCGACTGGTTGTCGACACGCTGAATGAGCACTACGCGAACTTCTACTACGGTATTGCCATCCCGTACCACGATTGGCGCAAGGTGGCTCGTGAAGAGGCCATCAATTACCGGCAAGTGCGTCGCTCGGCGACCATGCAAACGCTGATCGGCGTTGCTGTGCTCGCCGGTTCGGCGGCGATCGATACCGATTCCAACAGCCGTTCGTCACGCAACATCAAGCGCAGCCTGCAGCACATCGGCATTTCGCAGGGCTTTGATTCCATATTCGCCGGCTTTACCCGCCGCAGCGAGGCCAAGATTCACATCGAAGCGATCCGCGAACTGTCCGAATCATTCGGCTCAGAGGCTGCGCCGATGGTTATCGAAGTTGAGGGAGAGTCCCGTCGCCTGACCGGCACGGCAGCGTCGCAGTACGAAGATTGGCGGCGCCTGCTGAAGAACATCTACGAAGCTGAAACCGGGTTCGAGGATTCAGTGGATGTAGGTTCGCCGGCACGCTCGACCGAATCGACCGGCTGATATCGCGCCAGGTCCCGGAATGTCGGCGCTGCGTAGCGGACTCGTACTCGCCAGTCGGTACACCCTTGATCGACGCCTGGGTGGCGTTGGGGCGACCGAAACCTGGTTAGCACGCGACAAAATGACGCGCGCCGATGTCGCGCTGAAGATTCTTGCCGGCGACGGCTTCAGCGAGGCGCTGCTGCAACGTGAGTGGGAAGTCACGTTGCAACTCGTGCATCCGAACATTGCCCGAGCTTTCGAGTTCCAGTCCGCTGATCCCGCCTTCTACAGCATGCAGCTGGTCGATGGACCGGATCTGTCGGTGCTTACAGGTGCTGCCCTTGCCGACACACTGCCGGTTATCGCCAGCATCGCTGACGCTTTGCGTTACGCACACGGTCGAGGCGTCGTGCACCGCGATATCAAGGCCTCCAACATCCTGCTCGACCCTAACGGTGCACCTTACCTGATCGACTTTGGCGTGGCGGCGGATGACGGTGGTGATGTCGGCGGCGGTTCGCTGATCGCAAGCAGCCCGCAACGCCTTGACGGCCAGGATGCGACTCCGGCCGACGACGTGTTTGCGCTCGGCGGGCTGATGTATGAATTGCTGACCGGTCAGTCGCCGTACTCGGCTGCGCATGTGGCCGACGATATCCGCTCGAAAATACCGGATGTCGCGGTTGCTGCGAGCGGCGAAGCCATCCCGGATGACGTGTCGGCGATGCTCGCGTCGATGCTGTCCAAGGCCGCCGAGGAACGTCCCGACGCCGAGACGATCGTCGATCGTCTGTCGGAAGCCGGGTACCAGAAGGGCACAGCGCCTCGCGCGCTGGTTGGTAAGGCGCGTGCGACACGCGTCGAGGTTGCCAGTATCGCGCCGCGCCGCAGCAGCGACACGCCTCCGCAGCCCGCGGCAGCAACCGCGACCCGGCGCGGCGGATTACAGTTTCCGATCGTCGCCGGCGCGTTTGCGGTACTGGTCGCCCTGCTGCTGTCTGTCTTATTCCTGTTGCCCCGAACGGTTGAAGAATCCGACGACGTCATCGAGACACCGATCGAGGCGAGCACGCAGGAAACCGTGCCCGAGACAGAAACTCGCGAGCCGCCGCAGCGAGACGAGCGCGTCATCGGCCGGCAGGAAACCGAACGGGTACTCGGTCAGTTACTGGCGAAAATCGAAACTCTGGATGCGCGTGCTGCTCCGCGCTGGGGCGGATTGCCGTACCAGCAGGCGCGTGCCGTTTACGCCGCCGGTGACGAGGCCTATCTCGATCGCAATTACGCGGTAGCGATCGACAGCTATCGGCAGGCCATCGACTTGCTCGACCCACTGCTCGTGCAGGCTGATGAGGTCTTCGAGAAAGCGCTGATGGACGGACAGGACGCGATCGATGCCGCCATGGCATCCGACGCGATTGAGGCTTTCGAGCTCGCGGTTGCTGTCACGCCGAACAGTGCGCTGGCGGTGGACGGTCTCACCCGTGCACGCAATCTGGATGAGGTTCTCGCGCTGGTTGACCAGGGGGTCAGCTACGAGAGAGATCTCGAACTGGAGGCGGCCCGGCAGAGCTTTGCCGGTGCCGTCGAGCTCGACCCGGCTTGGCAGCCGGCGCAGGACGGGCTTCGCCGAGTTGAAGCGAGCATTCGACAGTTTTCCTTTGAGTCACGAATGTCCGAGGGCCTTGCCGCGCTGGCTCAGCAGGACTACCTGAGCGCACGCGCCGCTTTTCGTATGGCGGATGAGATTCGCCCGGGTGCGCCAGAGCCGGCCGACGGACTGCAGCAGGTCGACCAGGCGTTGCGGTTGGAGTCGATTCGTTCGCTGGAGCGAAAGGCGATCCAACAAAAGCAAACCGAACAATGGGAAATGGCGGTAGAGACGTATGAAGACATTCTTGAGCTCGATGCCAACCTGAGTTTTGCGCAGGACGGCTTGAGTGAATCGCGAAGCATGGTGACGTTGTTTGAAACCATCGAGGGCTACATCGACGATCCCGACAGCCTGGTCAGCCCGGGGCGTCTGCAACAGGCGACCCAGACGCTGATCGGCATGACCCGGATAGCGGAGATGGGTCCGAGGCTCACCGAACAGCGTGATGAACTGTCGCGCCTGCTGAAGCGCGCCTCGACGCCGCTGAGTGTGCAGATGGTCTCCGACAACGCGACGAATGTTTCCGTTTTTAAAGTTGGTAGACTCGGTACCTTCGCGACACGACAACTCGAGTTGAAGCCCGGCACCTACGTTGCCGTCGGCAACCGGGCTGGCTACCGCGATGTGCGTGTCGAGTTTCGCGTGGCGCCGGAGATCGACATGCAACCCGTTGTCGTTCGCTGTGAGGAACCGATTTGACCTTCGACCATCTCCTTGTCCGTGACGCCCAGGGCGAACGTCGAATAGACGCAGCCGATCTACCGCTGCGACTGGGTACGTCCTCTGACAGCGATATCCGGCTGCCCGGTCCCGGCGGCAGTCCGGTGATCCAGCTGGACCTGCTCGATGGTTCGCCATTCGTGCAAGCGCTGGGTCGAAGCGACTCGATGTTGCTCAACGGAGCGACGCTTGCGACCAGTTCGCGACTCGCTGATGGTGACGTCTTGAATTTCTTCGGCAGCGAAATACGCGTCAGTGCCGCCGAGCGCCTGACGCTGGACGTTCGCCTCGAGGACAGCGCCTACGTCACCCAGGCACCGGAATTCGTCGAGGCCAGCGAAGAAGAAGCGATTGCCCCGCAGGCGTTTCGTCGCGCTGCGGAGAAGGCAGCACCGGTCGCTCAGGACGAGAGCGGGGTGCCGGTGCGCGGCATCCTTGCAGCGTTGCTGCTTTTCCTCGTGACAGCCTCATTCCTGCTGTTTACGTCGAAGTCCATCCAGTTCACGGTGGCGCCAGGGCCGGCAGACGACATCCAGATTACCGGCGGCTGGTTCAAGTTGCCGTTAGGCGATCGTGTCCTGATGCGACCGGGCGTCTACAACGTCACCGTCACCAAGCAGGGCTACTACGCGTTGACTCAGAGTTTTGAGGTCGGCGACGAGGACAGCGATACCGTCGAACTCGAACTGCGTCCGCTGCCCGGACAACTCGTCGTGAATACCGATTATACCGAAGGCGTTACCGTGACCATCGACAGCGGTACCGTCGGCCCGGCGCCACTTGGACCGGTTGAGCTACAGCCGGGTGATCACAGTGTCGCCATCAGCGGCGAGCGCTTCCTGCCGTATTCGGACATCATCTCGGTCGAGGGTCTCGGCAAACTGCGCGTGATGAACGTGCAACTGGTGCCACGTTGGTCCGATGTTGAAATCAGCTCCGAACCCAGTGGGGCGAGTGTCTTCGACGGCGATCGACTTATCGGCCGCACGCCGGTCAGTGTCGAGTTGATGGAGGGCACGCACCAGATCAGCGTTGTGGCCGAGGGGTTCCGTGCCTGGGACGGCACGATTATCGCTGAAGCCGATGTTGATCAGCAGCTGCCGTTGATCCGCCTTCAACCCGCCAATGCGCGGCTGCGTGTGGAGTCCATCCCGCGCGGTGCCAACGTCACGGTGAACGGTCGTTATCGTGGCCAGTCGCCGATCACCCTCGACCTTTCTCCCGACATCGATTACGAGATCGGCCTGAGTCGTGCGGGTTACGGTTCCGCCAGCCGGCAGGTGAGACTGACGCCCGCAGCGAGCGAGGCAATAACCGTCGACATGACCGCAACGGTCGGCGAAGTGACCGTCAATGTGTCACCCGCCGACGCGACGATATTCGTCAACGGTCGCTCTCGCCGCCCTGGTACGCGCACCTTGTCATTAAGTTCGGCGCCGCAGCGCATCGAGGTTCGTCGCGACGGTTACGAGTCGTGGGAGCGCACGATCACACCTCGCCCGGGTTATCCGCAGACGGTCAGCGCACGCCTGGTCTCGCTGGAGGCTATTCGGCAGGCTTCCATCGCCCGCGAGGTGACCACCTCGCAGGATGCGGTTCTGCGGCGTGTAGAGCCGGGCAGTTTCACCCTTGGCGCGTCGCGCAGCGACGCAGGGCGACGCGCCAACGAGGTGATCGTCCCGGTGACGATTACCAAGCCATTTTTTATCGGTACCCGCGAGGTCACCAATCGCGAATTCCGGGAATTCAAGCGAACACATGACTCCGGTGCTGACGTGCACGTGTCTATGGCCGGGGATAACAACCCGGTCGCTCGCGTGACTTGGCAGGAAGCGGTTCAGTACTGCAACTGGCTCAGCGCACAGGAAGGCCTGCAACCGGCGTACCGGGAAGAGTTCGGCAAATGGGTGGCAATTACGCCGTTCCCCAACGGCTATCGCTTGCCGACGGAGGCTGAATGGGCCTGGGCCCTGCGTTACGCAAGTCGGGCGAATCCACCGCGCTTTAGCTGGGGTGACCGATGGCCGCCGCGGACCGGCAGTGGCAACTTCGCTGACCAGTCGGCGATTGAACTGTTGAATACACTGATTCCGCGCTACGACGACGGCTTTGCGTCGACGGCACCGGTCGGCCGTTTCCCGGCCAATGCGCTGGGCTTGTATGACGCTGCCGGAAACGTTGCAGAGTGGACCAACGACTACTACTCGGTGCCGACACCCGGGCAAACCACCGCCGTCGACGATCCCACGGGTCCGACTCGTGGACAGGCCTACGTGGTCCGCGGTTCGAGCTGGCGTGACGCCACGGAAACCGAGTTGCGACTGAGCGCTCGCGAAGGCAGCAACGAAGCTCGCGACGATGTCGGTTTCCGCATCGTGCGCAACGTCGAGTAATCGTCAGAATAAAGTGAGCATTGAGCAGGAAAAACGGTCGAAGATGATAATGAGCACGCAAACGGTATTCCGCTATCTGCTAGGCGTGACGGCCGCCCTGTTTCTTGGCTTCGCGGTCGCGCAAGAGGTTCCCGAGCAGGAAGCCGACGACACCACGGACACGGAGGCGTCTCCGCCTGACGAGGGCGAAGTCGAACTGACCGAACCTGGCCAGGAAATCGACGAGGAAGGTCTCGACGAGCAGGGCTTCGAAGCACAAGACGATGACGACTTTATACCCACCGAAGAAATCTCGGCCGACCAGTCCATTCCGTTCCCGACCGATATCTGAGCGAGACCAGCCATGAACAAGAAGAACATCCCCGTCGAGTTTGTCTACCAGCTGTTCGCGCTGATCATCGCCATCATCATCGTGCACGCATTTTACGTTTCGGTGATTCGCCCGAACGCCGCGCAGATCATCGAACAGCAAAACGCCGCGGCGGCTGCTGATCCTGACTACGTCCGCGAACGCCACATCTCCGTATTGATCAAGGATCTGGAGCAGGAGGCCTGCTTCATACTTGCACTCTGGGCGCTGGCAATCATGGGCTACAAGGCGATGAAGCTGTCGACAGAGCGCCGCCTGCTGGATGTCGAGCTGATACCGATCGCGGAGGGTATGCGAATACTGCCTGAGGACACGCGCGAATTCGCGCGCCAGGTGCAGGCACTGCCGGATGACCGGCAGCAGATGCTGTTGCCGCGCGCCTTATTGAATGCGCTGCGTCGCTTCAGCACAACGCGGAACGTGCAGGACGTCTCAAGCAGCACACACACCCTGATCGAATCGGAGGCGGATCGACTCGAGTCCGAGCTGTCGATGATCCGCTA
>JBCDJX010000023.1:0-34844 GCA_038747355.1 Pseudomonadota bacterium
CCGAGATCACCAGCATCGCGTATCAGCTGGCCGCTGACGCGGATGCAGTCACCTCGGTGGCCACCGAAGAATTACTGATCATCGCCCGTGCCTACGAAGCACTGCAGGAAGTCCGCCGCAACGATGCGTTTCTCACCGAGCGCAATGCGCAGATTCGCTTTAATGATGGCGAGCAATACTTGTCGGGCTTTATTTACTACCTCAATCGTGCGGCAATTAATGAGCCCATCGCCGTCGATCGCGTGCGGGATGCGATCGAGATGCTCGACAATCGATAGGCTCCGTAACTCGACCAGCGTTCGTTTCAGGCCTCCCGCCACGCCTTTTTGATCCAGCCCTTCACGGCATTGTCGACATCGCCCGGTTTCTCAAGGCGAACACGATGACTGACCATCGCGTTAAAACTGCCGGACGCTTCGAGCCGCTCGATGGGCGCTTCGCCTTTCAGGTTCAGGCCGAGATCGACGCGCGTCCGGGTCGACGGCTGTACGATCGCGAATTGCTTGGACCGACGCAGACTCACGTAGGCCTTCTTCGGTGACACCTCGACGTCGCCACAGGCCCGGGCCGCCTTGATAATCGCGTCATAGATGGGCTTCAGGTCGGATTTCGGTCCGCTGTACTGGGCGGCCACGAGGTCGGTGTCTGCACTGCCGGCATCGCTCTTCAGGGCCTTGTGGGCAACCAGGTTGGCAAAACCGTGCGTCATGCCATGATCCGATTTCAAGTGCTTGACGATCAAGCCGTGTTTTTCGAGCCCGGTTTTGTTCACGAGAGCAAGCCATTGCGGCAACGTCTTGCCGGTTTTGTCTTTCATGTTGGCGATCATCGCCTCGGCCATTTCTTCCGGTGATTTCGGCATCGTCTTTCTCCCCCGGTGGTTTACTGAATGTCGCTGTGCGGCCACCGTTCGGCGCGCATGGATTTTGGTGAAAACGCGCCGAGCAGGCTCATCATGCCCAGCATCATGCGGGCACCGAAGGTCACTTTGCCGGTCTCGACATAGGCTTTGAAATTCTCAACGATAAATCGGGAACCGTCCGCCATCGATTTTTCGCTTTTCGACCCGGCGATTACCTGTTCGGTGATCAGCCTGAGCTCGGTGCCGCCTTCGACGGCCTCAAGCTCGTAGGTCACGCGTGACGGCGGGTCTTCAAGATTGGTCAACTGGAAGGTCGTTACGAGGCGATGCGGTGCGTCGATCTCCACAATCCTGCCGACGACGCCCACGGTGCGCTGGTCCGCGGACAACATGCGGTAGGTGTTGCCATCCGCCATCGCCTGCGTGTCCCAGCCGGAGTTCCAGAAAAACGGTCGCGGCGACGTGGTGTTCACCAGCTCAGACCATACGGTTTCGATGGGCGCCTGTATAACGACTTTATACAGGGCTTTGTCAGCGTGCTTTGTATCGTTCATGACTTGTCTCTCTTCTTCTTGTCTTTGCAGGCCCTGGCTTCGGCCGCGTATTTCAGCTGCGTCAGTGAGCTGCTCCAGTAGGCGCTGTATTCACTGGTCCAGCGATCGTGGATCATCTGGATGGGCACCGCGTTGAAGTACAGTCGCCGCGTCCGCCCGTCTTTCTCGGACAGGATCAGGCCGGCGTCTTCGAGCACACGCAGATGCTTCATAACGGCGATGCGGCTCACGTCGAACTCTCCGGCCAGCGAGCCAACGGCGATTCCCGGCGATGCCTTGACGAGATCAAGCATGCGACGACGGCTCTCATGCGCCAGCGCCTGGAAAACAGCGTCCATGTCGGTATCGGTTAACATGTAACTATATGGTTACCTTTTAAGTCATCACTGTCAAGCCCTTTCGTCGGCTACTCCGGCACAATGGGCAGAAATATGAGGAGGCGGTATGCCTACACAGAATCGACGACGTGACATCGCCGGTTTGCTCGGCTGGTTCGTGGTGAGTTTTGCGGCGTCAGCGCTCGGTGCGCGAGCGTCCATCAGTGCGAGCTCGTTCTATGCAGAACTGACTCAGCCTGCCTGGTCGCCGCCAGCGTGGGTGTTCGGCCCGGTCTGGACCGTCTTGTTCGCGATGATGGCGATCTCGGCTTGGCTCGTGTGGCGGTGCGGTGGCTTCGCGGCGCATCGCATTGCCTTGCTGCTTTTTTTCCTGCAGCTGGGCCTCAACGTGCTTTGGAGCTGGCTGTTTTTCGCCTGGCGTATGGGCGGGCCGGCATTCGCCGAGGTGTTGCTGTTGTGGGCGGCGATTCTGGCCACCATCGTGGCGTTCTTCCGGGTGAAGCCGCTGGCGGGTTTGCTGCTGGTGCCTTACCTGTTGTGGGTCAGTTTCGCGTCTGCGTTGAACTTCACCTTGTGGCAGAACAATCCCGCATTGTTGGGCTAGAGTAAAACGTCACCTTGACGCTCGGCCAGGGTGTGGCCCGCACGAGCGGCCGATCGACGGCGGCGTCACCGGACCTGTCATAACCGGTCCCGATTGATCGACTCAGGTGGGGTGGATGCTTAGCAGAATCTGAATGTCGCGCGCGCGCAGGCCGCTTAGGAGATCTTTCTCGGCTTCGGTCAGGCCGGCGGCTCCGGTCTTCAGTGTGGTTTCGATTCGCTGTGCAATCTCGACGGTCGACAGGTAATAAACGCGGGAATCGGAGCCGGCCAGCTCGGCCACAAGGCGATCAAGGATCTTCCGTTGCCTCGAGGCCTTGAGTCTTTCTTTATCGTTCGAATCGTCCACGTTTCACCTCCGGCAGAATGCCCCGCGGCAGTCGCTACCTGTTGCCCCATCATCGGCCCACATCCGGAAACAGCGTATCCCATTAAATTGAGTATGCCACTTGTATTAATGAGAATCATTCTCATTAAGTAATTCAAGACAGCGTGGCGATATTCGAATGGCTACCCGTCTCGCTACCCCGGCTTCGCAGCCCGTTCACTCAGGAACCTCTTCGCATGTCAAAAGGACGCACGCCCAGGACACTCTCGGTCATCCGCAAGCATCAACTAACACCGCACATGTTGCGCGTTACCTTCGGTGGCGACGATCTTAGCGACTTTCCACAGAACCCCAACAGCGCCCATATCAAACTCCGACTAACTGAACCGGAAGATCCGTCCATCGAAAAGCCGGTACTGCGCACCTACACGGTTCGCCATTTCGATCCCGTGAAGCTCGAAATGGCCGTCGATTTCGTGCTGCACGAATCAGACGGTCCGGCGTCTCAATGGGCAACGAACTGCACCGTTGGCGAGACAATACGCATCATGGGCCCAGGACCCACGAAACTCGTCGATCACGACGCAGACTGGTTTTTACTGGTCGGCGATATGAGTGCCCTGCCGGCAATCGCGGCGAACATCGAAATGTTGCCGTCTGACGCGCGAGGTATGGCCATCATTGAAGTGATCAATGAGGAGGATCAACAGGATTTCGCGACGCCAGATGACCTCCAGATACGCTGGTGCGTGAACAGCGATCCCGAACAAGACAACAGTGTGCTGTTTGACGCCGTTAACGAATTTGCCTGGCTCGACGGCCGCCCGTCCGTATGGGTGGCCGGAGAATTCAGCCAGTCACTGGCGATTCGACGATTCCTGGTCCAGGAGCGCAACGTTACTCGGCATGACATGTATGCGAGCAGCTACTGGCAGATCGGACAGACCGAGGACGGACATCGTGTGTCTAAAGCGAGCTTAAGGAACGTCTAGGCAACATCACAGCCCGGACAGCGCCTCGGTGTGATGGCGACACGCCGTCCGTATGCGCCGCCAATCTGGTCGTGTGCCATGGCGGTCGGCAAGCTTCAGACAGTTGACGCGGGGTATACGGTCAAAACGTGTTTTGAACACCGGTAATGAACACAAAATTGTCGGCGAACAGCACCGTGTCACTCGTCAGTTTCCGGCGCATCTCATCAATACCGGCAGCGAGCTCCTCGTCGCTGAATTCACTGAGCAACGACATGTAGCGACTCTCCACCATCTCGATATAGCGTTGTGTCGAATACGTCTGCGAGAAAGCGTGGAAACTGACATCGACGTCGAGCTGTGCATCGCTCAATGCCCCGGCCAGTTCCCGATGGTCCGGTTGAAGGCGCGCAAACTTCTCCAGCGCTGCGTCGAACAGCGGGTATTCAAGGCGCCGCGGAAGCATAACAATTAGCAAGCGCCCTGCCTGATTCAGGCAACCCGCCAGTCGCTTGAGCGATTGCGACGGGTTCGGGAAGTGATGCACAGCTTCCTTGATTAGAATCCGGTCAACCCGCTCACCGCGATCGGCAAAGCTGTCGGCATCGCCTACGATGGATTCGATCCGTGAATCTTCATGGAGTTGCGTGAGCATCGACGGCGACGGATCGACAACTTTGATGGGCGAAAGCAATTCGGTGCGATCCAACAAGGCTTTGGCAAAAAGGCCCGTGCCGCCGCCGATATCCACGACCGAATGGCCGGGTTCTACCCGGAGATGCTGCACAATCAAACCGGTCATCGCGTCTACGGCGGCCTGAGACTGAGACCACAGAGCGTCGTAGGTCGAGGCAAGGCCCTCGTAATGATCATTTATTGACGTCATCGTTGCGGAACCCCCGACGGAATTTCAGTCAACCCGGCGGTCGACCCACGCATTGTTGCAGGAATGCAACATAAAATGCCACTGAAAACCGCGCAGATTCGAAGAACGCATTCCGAAACCCGTACAGCCTGTGGCCACCTCACAACAGATTTTGCTTTCAAATGAGAATCCTGTTACTAATGAGAATGATTCTCTTTCTCAACTGGAGGAAAACGCTGTGTCTTCCAAAAACACCCTACTAAGAATCCCTAGTTTCCAGCGGACATCGCTGTCCGCTATCGCAATCACTGCGTTGTTGTCTGCCAGCCCGGTTCTCGGCCAGGACACCGACGAGGCGCAGGATGCGGAGTTCCTTGGCACGCTGACGCTGGGCACCAGCAAGCGCGCTGTGCAGACGGATACGGCCGAAGCGAAAACCGTCATCAACCAGGCGGAAATCGACGACCGGCAGGCAAACACCATCGCCGAACTCATCGACTCGGCGCCGGGCGTGCAACTCGTTAACGGCTCGACGCCCACCGGTTCCGGCATCAACATCCGCGGTTTCGGTGCCAACGGTACCTTTGGCACCGATCAGAAGGTGGCGATCATTATTGACGGTGCCACCACCGGCGGCGAAGAGCTCTACCGTATCGGTAACCAGCTGTTCACTGATCCCTACCTGTACAAGAACGTCGAAGTGATTCGCGGCACCATGGGTAGCTTTGAATACGGCGCCGGTCTCGTGGGCGGTACGGTTCGCCTGGAGACCAAAGACGCGTCCGACTTTACCGGTGGTGAAACAGGGTTGGCGCTGGGCGTCACCGCGGGCTACTTCAACAACCGCGATGGCTACAACACGTCGCTGACGGCCGCCTACCAGGCGTCCGACAACGTCGAACTGCTGGCGAACTTCTCCTATCGCGAGCAGATGAATCAACAGGACGGCGATGGCGAATTTATCGGCAACAGTGCCTTTGATCTGCCGTCGTTCTTGTTGAAAGCCCGTGTCGGATTTGGTGAGTCTCACTCGGTCATGGCGAGCTTTACGCAGAGCGACACCTCAGAACGCGACGTGCCGTACGACACCTTCTTCACCACGACCGATGCCTTTGGCAACGTTGACCGCGACACGACGTCGCAGACGTTCTCGGCGATCTACACCTACGATCCGTTTGAGAATGACCTGGTCAATTTTGACATTGCACTGACCTACGCCAATCAGGAAATCGACGGCAGTTACGTGCCTGGCAGTTCGGCACTGGAAACCAACCCGTTCTTCGGCCCGGTCGTAATCGCTCTCGGCGATGCAAACCACCAGTTCGAGACCACGCGTCTGACCTTCCGCAACGAAGCACTTATCAAAACGGGCGGTGCCAACCATCGCCTGCGTTCCGGCGTGGAGTTCATTGTCAGGGATCGTGCGGATATGCAGGCCGCGCCCGGTGGCACGGATGACCGCATCGCCGTTTTCCTGATCGACGAGATCAACATCACCGACGCGCTTACTTTTACGCCCGCACTGCGTTATGAGTCGTCGAACATCGACGCTGACCCGTTCACGCCTCCGGGTGCGCCGGGCGCACCTCCCGGAGCACCGGTGAGCGTCGATGTCACTAACGACGCCTTTATGGGTGGCGCCGCACTGCGCTACGCCTTTGGTAACGGCCTGTCCATCTTCGGTAGCATTGCCCGCACCGAGCAGCTGCCGATTATTGACGATGCGGAAAATGAACAGTTCATCCGTCAGTCCGAGATTGGTGACACGACCGAAATCGGTTTTGCCTATGACGCCGTCGATCTGTTCGGTTCCGGCGACACGCTCGCACTGAAGGTCAACTACTACGACACTGTGCTGGAAGACGTAACCAGCTACAGCGGTATCGATGAAATCGAAATCAGCGGCTTCGAGGTCGAAGCATCGCTGGCATTCGACGGCGGCACGTACTTTGACTTCAATGGTGCGTTCATCGCGGACAGCAAGCAGATCCCGATTGATCCGGCCGCTGAGGCGGCTGAGTTTGATCGTGCGCCCGTCGATAACTTCCGACTCACTGTCGGCCATCGTTTCGGACGCACGGCTGACCTGAGTTGGGAAGCCGTTATCAACAGTGACGACGACCGCATTTCGCCGCTGACCGGTGTTGAGGGTGAGAGCTTCACGCTCCACAACCTGCGCCTGACGCTGATTCCGCAAAACTCGCTGTTTGCCGGCACCCAGGTCCGTCTCGGCGTTGAGAACGTAGCCGACGAGCAATACATTCCGCTGCTCTCGACACGGCCGGCCGTAGGACGCAACTTCAAGTTCACCGTGTCAACTATGTTCTAATAGCTGAACGCCGTTCGTCGCGGTCACCGCGAGCCTCAACGCTCACGGTGACCGCTCGTTCAGCTTGACGCCAACTTCTGCGCTGCAGACGCGCACCCAGGCCACGAAGAACCAACATGCAACAAGACACGCCCGGCGCTGAGGGTATGTTCGCGCCCCTCGTTCATTTTTATGAACTCGGTGGACCCGTCCTTCTCCTGTTGCTGATCATCTCTATCTGCGCGCTGGCGCTGGTGATCTACAAGACCCTTCAATATCGCAGACACAAAGTCGGTAGCCGCGCAGAAATAGAAGCCGCGACACGCCAGTTCAAATCCGGCGACAGAGACGGCGCCCGCCGCACACTTGAGACCTCCGAGCATTTCCTGGCATCCGTCTTTGCCACGGCGACCACGCTCTCCCCCGGCCGAACAACCCGGACCATCCTGGAAGCGGAGGCAGAACTGAAACTGACGCCGCTGGAGAGCGGATTCCGTTTTCTCGACAACGTGGCGCAATTTTCACCGTTGCTCGGTTTGCTCGGTACCGTGCTCGGGATGATCGAAGCCTTTCAGGCCCTGCAGGACGCAGGTGCCCAGGTTGATCCATCGGCGCTGGCCGGCGGGATCTGGGTTGCACTCCTGACAACAGCGGCGGGTTTGGCCGTAACCATGCCAACCGGCATCGCCTTGTCCTGGTTTGAAGGCCGAATAGACGCTGAGCGTCTGGCTGCGGAATACGTACTCGCCGTGCTTACGAATTCTGCAGATAGCGTTACGGATGGCACTTAAGCACCGCGCACCCCGGAAACGCGCCTCCATCACATCACTGATCGATGTGATTTTTCTGCTGTTGTTGTTCTTTATGCTGAGCTCGACGTTCTCGCGGTTTTCGGAGATCGAGATCAGCATGGCCGCATCGAGCGAGGCCACGAGCAGCTCGACCGAAAATACGCGCTTGTTGGTCGAATCCGTCGGCGTCAGCCTGGGTTCGAACAAGCTCGCCGACGAGGAATTGCTTGATCGTCTGGGTGGACTCGCCGCAAACGGTACAACCACAGTAACGGTCATACCGGACGACAACGTGGTGACGCAACGCCTGGTCGATGTACTGGTTATCGCCGCCCAGGTGCCCGGGCTCGATATCAACCTAAGCGAGCCTGCGCCATGAGACGGCAGATTCGTCGGCGGGCGAAAGGCGAGCCCATGATCTCGCTGATCAACATCGTCTTTCTGATTCTCATTTTTTTCATGGTGGCCGGCACACTGGCGCAGCCACCCCGTGAACTGCAGTTCCTGCAAACAACGTCGCTGGACTGCTGTACCGAGCCAGACGCGCTGGCGATTGCGAAGGACAGCCGACTGAGCTATCGGGGCAGCGTCGTAGATTCGGTATCCGACTTCCTGGCATTGCGTGCTGACGCAGACGGGCCGGTGCGATTGCTGCCCGATCGCAACCTGCCTGCCACCGACCTGCTGAAGCTGATCGCAAGCCTCAAAGCCGCCGGTAGCGAGCAGATCATCGTGTTGACCCAGGCGCAGCCGCAATGAGCACCAAGACGCTCCATTGGTTGCTGGCCTCAGGCGCTGCGTTAGCAATACACGGTGTGTTGCTGGTGGCATTTGTGCGGGCACCGCCGCCGCTTGTTGAAGTTGCCGGCGGCCGAATTGAGGTCAACTTCGGAAACTCGGGCAGGAATACAGCGAACGCGACGGCTGACCGAGGGGGCGAGACGGTTGCCGAACCCGAACCGCTCACGCCGGACGAGCCGCCACCGGATATTGCCGACGATGCCATCGTCGAAGAGTCGTCGGAGCTGGCGCCGCCTGCGGAGCCTGAACCGGCGCCGGACCTGCCGCCACAGAATCCGCAACCGGCAACAACGGAGCCAGAGCCTGTCCGGAATGAGCCAGCCCCATCTCCGCAACAGCCGGACGAGCCCATCGATACGCCCGCGCAAACCAGGGAACACGACGTCCAGACCGGAAGCAATACGACGAGCCAGAGCGAGGACGGTCCGGACGCGATTGACAGTGTCGCGTCACCCACAAGCGGCTCGCCGGCCGCCGGAGCGCAATCTGATACGACCAACCTGCAGATGGGTGACTCGGACGCGACGAACTACGCCGGCAAAATCGTCAGCATCCTGTCACGTAAACGACTGCCGTCCTCTGTGCCTAGGGGCTCGGCGCTGGTGTCCTTCTCGATGCAAAACGACGGCGGCATAGTCAGCATCGAGATCGCACGAAGTTCCGGTTCAAAGCGATTCGACCGGGCGGCGATGCGCCTGATCAAGGCAGCGGCACCGTTCCCGAAACCGCCGCGAGGCGCCATGCTGGATTACACCGTCGTCATCAAGAAGGATTGAGCACCCGTACGGCGGGTTCACCCGAGACTGACTGCCTGCCATCGTCAAGGTCGCAAAAGTCTCTGCAAGGAAAAGGTATGACTGACAGTAAGGAACCGAACACGCGTCTGCCGATTAATGACGAGGTGCGTTCGCAGGCGCGGACACTGATTCGAACCGCCCGCCACGGCGCCCTTGCGCTCATTGGCGACGACGGCGCACCATCCGTCGCGCGAGTGGGTTTGGCAACCGACACCAATGGCCTGCCCGTATTCCCGGTGTCCTCCTTGTCCGGACGCGTGGACGACATGCACCGCGACGGTCGGGCATCCTTGCTGGTCGGTCAGTCCGGCAACGGAGACGTGCTCGCGCACAGCCGCCTGAGCATGAACGGCCACGCCCGGCGCCTCGACGGTGACGAGCATCGACGTGCTCGTCGTCGTTACCTTGAACGGCATCCAAAGGCCGACCTGTACATTGATTTCGCCGACTTTTCGCTGTGGTGCCTGGAGGTGACTACCGTGTCCTTTGTCCGCGGCTTCGGTCACGCCTATGCGATGGACGCGCGCGACATCACCACGGAGCTGGGCGACTGGACGGCGTGGAACGGTATGGAAGCCGGCGCCGTCGAGCACATGAATGACGACCACCTGGACGCGACGGCGTTGTACGCCACGGTCCTGTTGGGAGCGGATGAAGGCGACTGGCGGATCACCGGACTCGATCCCCATGGCATTGATCTCGCGTCCGGCGACGAGCACCGCCGTTACGAATACGAGACGCCGCTTGAAAGTGCGGCGGAGCTTCGACCCGCGCTGGTCGATCTTGTACGCATTGCTCGCAGCAAGGGCACCGCAGAGAACTAGGCCAACCCGCCGAATTCCCGGTTGACGCCCTGGCCATCAACCCGGCGCCGGCAATGCGCAGCACCCGGACACCGGACTCGTAACGCTCAGAGCGTGTAGAAAACCACGAAAAACTGAATCAGCCGGAACAAAGAATGGATCGGCCCGTAGGCGAGCAGGAAGACGGCCCCGCTCACAACGGCGCGCCACCACGGCATCTGAAATCCGATGCGAAACATGACCACGGGATACAGCATGATCACGGTGAAGCCGATGCGCCATGCCGGTGGGTCGGTCCAGAACACCGACAGTATGGCATCCAGCGACGGCAGGACGATCGTCGGGCCGACGACGAAAAACAGCATGATGAACGCCATGTAGTGCAGGGCAAGCACCACGTGATCGACGAAGCGAATCTTCAGGTCAAACGTCATCAATGCGGTGAGCAAAGCCAGGAACGGGACATGAACAACGATAATCGCTTTGGAAATGTCGGCGGCCCGCAACGAATACTCGGCAGCCAGGGCCTCGAATTCCGCGCTGCCTCCTCGCCACGCGGTCAACGCAGACTCGACCCCCAGCGCACGACTAACGATCGCCTCGGTCCAGGCGCTGTACGGTTGCAGTGATATCTGGTCCACGAGGTCGATCTGGAAATCAGACAGCACCGGCACGAGGAAGTAGATGACGTTCGCGAACAGGAACAGGCTGACCGGCGAGACGTAGCCCTTGCGCCGTCCAAGGCGATAGTTTTGCGCCAGGTAACCTGGGTAGAACAACAGCGCGGCAAACGACGGCAGGATTCGACCGCGAAGATCGGTAACCTCGGCAAGGGCGTCCTTGATCAGTTTGCCAAGGCGACGATCGTCGTCAGTCAGGACTTTCTGTCCGCAGGCCGGGCAGAAGTTCGCCTCCGGCGACAGGACGTGGCCGCAGTTCAGGCAGGTATGTTCGGCTTCGTGGCTCATCGTGAACGGGCGGATCCTCGGCGCTGCTGGCGACATAGTATCGAACCGGGGCGCGTAGCCAAGCCCCCTCAAACCTGATCTTCAGCCACAGAATTCGTTACCAACCGTTACACTGCCCGGCGTTTTTTCCGACACAATGCTCGACCGACGTTGAAAATGCCGTCCAGCATCCCGACATCAGTGTCTGGAGCTGACCTGGAAATGGAATAATGCAGATGACCCGGACAGTTGCCACCATTCGCATCCACAACCTGCGCCTTCGCACGTTTATCGGTTTCAACCCCGAGGAACGCGTAAAGAAGCAGGACATTGTGATCAACGCAGAAATCGCCTACACCTTGCCAGACGGCGTTTTTGAAGATCGCGTCGAAGATGCACTCAACTACAAGACCATCACGAAGGCAATCATCGAGCTGGTCGAGAATGGTCAGTTTCTGCTGCTCGAGAAGTTGGTTGGTGACGTACTGAAGCTCTGCACCGCGGATTCCAGCGTTCAGCGAGCCTCGGTGACGATTGAGAAGCCACACGCGTTGCGTTTTGCCGACTCGGTATCCCTGACACTCAACTATCCAGCGGAACGCGTCGCCACGCCGCACCTTTTGGAGAAAGCATCATGAGCCCTGAAGCCATTCGTCTGTCCGCCATCGCCGAAGCCGCAGCGACAGAAAAAGATGCCCTGATCAGCGACGAGGCGAAACTCGTGCGCGACACCCTGGTACGCCACGGGCTGGAAACTCCGATGATCGAGAACGGACTGTCTGCCGAGCAGAAGTACCAGCGTATCGAAGGACTGATGCGCGACGTCGTCGAAACGCTGGGACTCGACCTGAGCGACGACTCGCTCGCCGAGACGCCGCATCGCATCGCCAAGATGTATGTGCGCGAGATTTTCGCGGGACTCGATTACCGTGAGTTTCCGTCGCTGTCGCTCATCGACAACAAGATGGGCGTCAACGAGATGGTCAAGGTGCGCGACATCGAACTCATTAGCACCTGCGAGCACCACTTCGTGACGATCGACGGCACCGCGAAAGTCGCCTACGTACCGAAGGAGAAGATTCTTGGCCTGTCGAAGATCAATCGCGTCGTGCGGTTTTTCGCTCGACGCCCGCAGGTGCAGGAACGACTCAACCGACAGATCCTCGTCGCCCTGCAAGCGCTGCTGGGCACTGACGATGTTGCCGTCAGCATTGATGCGACCCACTACTGCGTTAAGTCTCGCGGCGTGATGGACTCGAGCTCGGAAACCAGCACGATCGCGCTGGGCGGTTGTTTCCAGGAGAACGCGCAAAGCCGCGCTGAATTCCTCAGCTCGTGAACCCCATTCTGATCACCGGCGTAGGACAGCGCGTCGGTCTGCACCTGGCACGCACCTACATCAGCCGCGGCCAGTCGGTGATCGGGACGTATCGCTCGAGGCGGGACAGTATCGATGAGCTGGAATCACTCGGCGTCGACCTGTACCGCTGTGATTTCTATGACGCTGCACAGGTACAAGCGCTCATCGACCGTGTCTCCGGCAAATACGCCCAACTGCGCGCCATCATTCACAACGCCTCGGACTGGTTGCCAGATAGCGCTGACCATTCACCAGAGGAGATCCTGCGCCGGATGATGGCGGTGCATGTAGCAGCCCCCTACCAGATCAACCTCGGCCTCGCCGACCGTCTGAAAGCCGGCACACCATCGGACATCGTGCACCTCGGTGACTACGTCTCCGGACGTGGCAGCAAGAAACACATTGCCTATGCCGCGAGCAAGGCCGCGCAAGACAACCTGACATTGTCCTTCGCGGCGCTGCTGGCGCCGGAGGTCAAGGTCAACAGCATTGCGCCAGCGCTGGTGCTGTTCAATGAGGACGACGATGCGGCGTATCGCGAAAAGACGTTGCAAAAAAGTCTGATGCAGCGCGAGGGCGGCCTCGACGAAATGCAGCACCAGGTCGACTACCTGCTCGACAGCCGCTACGTAACCGGTCGAATCATCCACATGGACGGCGGTCGCCACCTGGTTTGATCCAGGGCCTGGAGCCGTATCAGAGGAATAGCGACCTCAACAGTGAACACGGAATGTCGAACGGTAGCCCTGACTACCGGTCGGGTTCTACCCTACCGCTCACGCGGTCCAAAATAGAAAGTCCGTCGACGTAAACAATCAGCTCAGCCCGAAGGGGGGTCCTTATGCGTTTGGTTCTTTGGCGCTCGCCTGCCCCTCCCGCATAGGCATTTCGGAAACCGACTTACTCTCCTCACATTCCCCCATGTCTCTCGCAAGTCGCCCGTACGCCGCCGCCAGCGGCGCCGCAGTGATACCGTGCAGCAGGACACTGAGCGCCACGGTGATCACGGTGACCGTCAGCAAGGCGGTCCGGTTCGCGAGCTCGGCCTCGTCGAGAATCAGCAGCACAAAAAGGATCGATGCGAGACCTCGAGGCCCGAACCAGCCGAGAAACAAGTAGGTCGGCAAACGAATGCCGGAGCCGATCAGAGAGATCGCGATTGGCAACATACGAACGACGGTCAGACTGAGCAGCGCGTACGCGAAGTAGCGCCACTCGAAAGATGCCAGACCTTCGGGTAACAGCGCAGCACCGAAAATGAGGAAGGTCAGCAACATCAACAACTGCCCCTCGCTCTCCATAAACTCCAACAGGTAGGTACAGGAGCCGCGTGTGAAATTACCAAACACCGCACCGGCAACGAACGCAGCGATGAAGCCGTTGCCGCCGATCATTTCAGATGTCACGTAAGCCAGGACGGCCAGCGACAGGATAGCGACACCCTGCGATGCCATTGTCATCCAGGCACGGGTAACCGCGCTATCGATAAGTCGCGCGCCAACGAAACCGACGACGATGCCTGCGATCGGGCCAAGCGTGACCTGCAAAAGCCCGAACTGCAGCCAGTTAATGGATTCGTCCTGGCCCTGCGCACAGCCGGCGAGTGCAGCGAACAGCAGAACGGCCGGCAACGCGATACCGTCGTTCAGCCCGCTTTCAATATTGATCGACTGGCGTATGCGAACAGGAACTGCCTTGGCAGACACCACCGATTGGCCCAGCGCCGCATCCGTCGGCGCCAGCAAGGCCGCCAGCAGGGCCGCCTCCCAGACCGAGAAACCCGGAAAGGCCAACAGCGCCGCGAACGTGCCCGCAGCAATCGTAAGCGGCAGCCCGACCAGCAACATGCGCGCAGGCAGGTTGTGATCTGCCTTCACCCGCGCAAGATCGATTCGTGCAGCATCCGCGAATAACACGAGAATCAGCGTCAACTCGGCGATCATGTGGATCACGGAGTGTTCGACATCAACGTTGGCAAGCCCCAGTCCGCCGGAGCCGGCGATGAACCCGACCGAGACGAACACAATCGGGGCCGTGATTACGGTGCCCTGCAGGCGCCCCGAGACCAGGGAGTAGGCGAGCAGCAGACCGCAGATGAGTGCAACACTGGTGATGTCCATGGAACCCCGCAACGTTTGAGAAGCGACGGCGCGCCCGACTACCCTGGCGAATACGGGCCGTCGCTAACCTCGCCAATCGACCGATTACCTCTCACGAAAGATTTTCATTCGAGTCGCTGATCATCACGAGTTACCCAGCCCCTTGGCAGGGTCTTGCTTCGCAGAGCCTGCGAGTTCTCGCGCATCACTGAACTCGAAGCGGCCTCCTTTTTCTGGACGATCGCATGCCACCGACCAGCGCGACACTGCACAAAAAAAGGACCTCAAAGACGGTCAACGCACCACCACCGCCTCCGGAGCCGCCGCCTCCGGACGGCGGCGGATTAGCCGGCGGTGCCGGCGGGGGTGGGTTGGGGTCGACAACGACGACCGTCCAGTTCTTTGTCGCGGCGACGCCGAAGGAACCTGTCACGGTGAATCCGAAATTGTAGCTACCCGCCTCAGCCAGTTGGCCTTCAAACGTGCCGTCGAATTCGAAGATTACAACGCCGTCCGGCAGCTCGCCGATCACATCCAGCGTGAACGGTGGAACCCCACGAGCCGGGAAAGGCAGTGAAAAAACAAATCGATTCTCAATGTCGGTGTCCAGGCGGCACTGGTTGGGTTCGCAAATCGGGATACCGCGGGAAAGCGGCCTGATGAACAGAGTCTTGTGCGCGGTACTGCCCGTGGTATCAGTAACTTCAACGCTGAACTGATACGCCGCAATCGGTTCGCTCTGATTCAGGGCAGTGAGCCCTGAAATCACGCCGTCCGAACTCAAAGCAAGCCCGTCCGGAAGCTTGAATCCCACCAGATCCCAGGTGTACGGCGGCACACCGCCGGACGCCTCGAGTTGGTAGGTGTAATTAGTTTCAGCGGGCGCCGCCGGCAGCGCCGTGGGACTGGTGATCTCGATAGCCTGCGACGAAAACTCCACGACGAATCCGTCAGACAGGCCGAGAAACCCATCCTGGATCGCATCACTGGTGGTCGGAAAGTCCTCCGCCTGCGTATTTCCGCCGACATAGACGGCCCCACCTGGCGACCGCGCAATCGTCGAGCCGAAACTCAGCGCATCGAATCCCCGGGGTACTGTCACAGAACCACCGAGATAGGAGCTGTAGACCAGACGGGTCAGATCGGCGGATACGGCGCCAAAGAAAGCTTCCCGCACAAGGTCGCCGTCAGCCGGATAGATGCCTCGGCCCGAGTTACCGAAATACGACGTGGTGTAAACGCTCGACAGGTCCTGGAAACCGTTGTCTGTCACGGGTATGTCGGCAGAAAAGGTCGTACCGACGAAATACGCGTTGCCGGATTCATCCATGACGACGTCGAGTAAACCGCCGGTGACGGTGCCGCCGAAGTAGGTAGCGGCGGTGATATTCAGATCCTCGTCCACCAGCGCTATGAATCCGTTCGTCGATCCAAGCATCCGAGTTTGCAGGGCATCGGTTGAGACCGGAAAGTCACTCGAGCTCGTCCGACCTACGACCGTGTATCCACCCAGCGGATTCGGCGTGATCGCCTCAGCGTTGTCCTGGCCGTTACCGCCGATAAACGCGACATCTAACACCTCTGTTCCGTCGGACGAGACCTGAATGATGGTTGCGTCTTCGACACCGGGCGTCCTCGCCGGAAATCCGAACAACTCCGTGGAGTTACTTGTGCCGACAACGAGTGCGCCGCCAGCGCCGTCCAGCGTTAATCCAAAGCTCACGTCGGTCCCGTCACCGCCCAGGTGCGTGCCGAAAAGCAGCTCAGTCCCCGTCGGATTCACCTTCAGCAAGAAGCCATTGGACGGTGTGGCGTTACCGCCCGTCGTAAACTCCGGCTTCACGGAATCCGGCGTCGTCGGAAGTCCCGGAAACAGAACGTCCCCCACGAAATAGGCATTTCCATCGCTGTCGACTTCCACCGCGTAAACTTCGTTGGCGCGGAAAACGGCCCCGTATTCCTGCGTGGATCCATCAGGACTGACCTTCCCGACAAACGTGTTGCCGTTGGTACCGTCGTCGGCGAAGGCGCCTGGCGTGACCGGGGCATCGCCAAAGCGGCCCTCGTAGGCTCCTGCGAACACCACGCCGCCATCCGGTGCGACAGCAATGTCCTTGACCCTTAGCTCGGGCAGTAGCGCACCGTAAACAAGCTCCTGATCCGTTGTCAGCTTGATCACGTAGCCGCATCCCGACGTGCAGGGGTTGTTAGCCGGCTGGCTTGACGGTAGGAGAAGGCTGCCCGGCGTCGTAGGAACCCCGACTTCATCAGCCACGGTGAAGTCGCTTCGCGTATTCCCGCCGATATAAAGGTTGCCCTCGACATCTGTGTCTACCGCTTCGACGGAATCACGAATAGCATCGGAAAAACTGCCGATGAATGTTGAAAAAGATGCGTCGAAAGAATCCGCTGTGGCGATTGCGGGATCAAGAAAAACGATCAACAGGGCAAGAAGTTGCACAGAGACAGCGGGCTTCTGAGTAGACACCACGCAAATCCGTTCACCACGTTCCTGTGTCATAGCTCGTTCCTTGAATTGCTTTCCTCCGACCGCTCCAATGTACCAGTGAAACTTGTTGCCTGCGACGCTCGGCAGGGCTCCCGAAAAGGTTCAAGTCGATGCTTATTCGCTTGGATTGCGACGCAGGATCAGACGGCATGCGACGCTATTGATCTGCAGAATCATCGCGCCGAGAAGGCGCTGAGTTGCCCGGGTCAGGCCTGTCGGGTAGACGGTCGGCAACAGAAGGAATGCGATAGCCGGCTGCCGTGGTTGTTTCTCAGTGAGCGTGGCCAAGCAACCGCAAAGTCACCTAAGCCATTGAAAAGATTGGCGCGCCCGAGAGGATTCGAACCTCTGACCCCTGCCTTCGGAGGGCAACCCGGATAGACGGTGTTAATCGGCGGCTGACGTAAAACGCGCTGAAAGGCCCGGCGCATATAGGTTTCGTCACTATCTGGTTTGAGATTTCTGGACAACATTTAACGCCACTTATCACAATTTTTGTCAGTCACCTGTCAGTTTTGGTCACAAAACTCTGTGCCAAAAAGGCACAAAAAACAGCAAAAATATCGCTCGCGCTCCCAGTCATGGTCTCTATTAGCGGATTAAATTGGAGCATAACCACCAACACCGTGGCGTGGGCTTCTAGCGAACAGGTAATCCAATGTACTCGGCTAGCAAAAACAAACCTACGGGTGAGTCTCTTTTTCCCTCACTAACAAATGACTCGAGAGGTCCAGATGAAAGCTGCGAGTACTGCAACATTTGGCACCACTCCCTAAGAACGCAATCTCTTGGTTGCAAACGGCACGTCTCACTAGCCTTTTTTCCATGCTTTTTGCACGTTTTAGCCCTCTCGATCGTAATACTAGGTATGAAATCGGAAAACCAATCTCAAGGGCCGGAACTTAGGGAGTCTTGGAGATCCTCCAAGAATGCCTTACGACTAAACCAAGGCTACCAGTCATCGATAAAGTCAATGTATCGCTGCGGTTTGATCGGGGCGCTGGCGTGTTTGTTGGGCTCACTTGACGTGGTACCAGGTTTTAGCGTCGATGAGAACCTACATAAGCTCTTCTCGTTTCTCTCGATCTGCGGAGGTTTTGTCGGTGTAGCTGCAACACTGGGGATGTTTATTCGCACGATTGATGAGCGAATCGCCTACGTAATGAGCTGTCAAAGACGGGACTAATAAAGACAGCCAAATGGGTCCGGAAAATGATCCGATCGAAAAATAACGGCTTTAAGTTCTTCATGTGTGCTGCGAGGAAAAAAGCGCATCCACCACAATGAGTGGCGATCGAGGATCCGGATTCGACAGAGGCCCACTGGTCTCTCGACCAGACATTGCAAGCGTAGACGTGACACAGGCCAGTAAGGTTATGGTCTTTGTGCGGTTCAGCGGGAGCTATCGACTACCTTGGTTGGCTGTACTTGAGTACTTCATTCACCGCTTCCTGATCGCGTTTTGAAGCCGGTACCCGCAGGTCATACGTACGAATTCAACAAACCGTAAGACGGCCGTAAGCTTGCCGCGACCCGATCCCGCTACAAAGACACAGAGGCGGAACACGTACCGCCGAAATGTCAGGGAGAGAGTTATGTTAAAAAGAATAGTGATGCTTTGCGCTTTGCTGCTTGCATCGGCAAACGCGGCAGCCGGCTTATCGCCCCGTATTCAGTCGGTCATTCCGGACTACGATCCGGAAGGAGCGGACCGCCTGTTCATCGTGGGAGATCACTTGCCGAGTTCGCGCCGCATGCAACTGTGGCTCGGTGACCTTAAGCTGTCGGTACTTGAACGCGGCCGTCATTTGATCATCGCGGAACTTCCCGACTCGGTGCCTGACGGTACCTACCGGTTGGTTGCCGCACAGGGATTTAACCGCGCATTTTTCACATTTACCGTCCTGCGCGACGCACAGCTCATCGAGGGACCGCAAGGACAGACCGGAGAGGCCGGACCCCCAGGCGCGACGGGAGAAACTGGTCCAGCGGGTCCTGTCGGTCCTACGGGGCCGGCGGGTGCTGCTGGGCTGCGTGGTGATCCGGGTCCTGCCGGACCTGTCGGTCCGATTGGTCTGCCGGGCCTGACCGGACCACCGGGGCCGCAGGGACCCCGCGGCGAGACTGGCGCCACCGGCGAAACGGGAGCCACCGGACCTGTCGGTCCCGTGGGACCGGCCGGCCCTGCCGGGGATGTCCCGGAGGAGCCGCCATTAACGCTGCTCGGCAGCCTCGACCTCGACGACATCGGCACTTACGACGTGTTTGGGCTTAGCATCGATGTCTCTAACGATACCGACCCAAACGCGACCGGCAGCAACAGATTCGGTGGAAAATCCACATTACAGGGGTTGCAAGTCATCGTTCGTGCCGGCGAGCAGCTGCAAACACTCGTTGACGCGCTGGCCTCCTCGCGATCGGTCCAATCTGCGTCACTGTCGCTATCCCCCGTGAATTCCGACGACTCTGTGATCGTCGGTCTGTCGAATACGACGGTAGCGGCGCTGCAATACGAATTCGAGGTTGGAGAGGGTCTGCGTTCGGAGACGGCGGTCATCGAGCTGTTGACGGACCGAATCGAGTTAGCCACTGACAGCGCAGGCAAAAACGGCAGTGCCGTATCAAACGACGCGGTATGGGACATTGCGGCAAACCGGATTGACACCTGCTCAACAGGTCTGTTGCCGACCGACTTCGGCAACACGCCCGGCAGCTCGAACGAAACGGCTGTATTCTCGGAGCTGAGCTTCGGCGGCAACATTGGAGGCGTCTCACAGCCCGCCGTTGGCAGCAGCGGTCGTGCGGAGCTCTCGGCGTACGTATTGTCCGGGATCGAGCAATTAGAAATTGCGCCTTGCTTGTTCGCCGAGACCGCCGCTGCCCGTCTTTACAACGGGAACATCTCGTTATCTGGCAGCACCGGAACGCTGCTGGATATTGGGGTCCAGAACGCAGTGTTTCGACGCTATCTGCTGGTTCTCGACGGTGTCGGCATTACACAGACGGTCGAAATCTTGCCGAGAACGTTGGCTGGCAAGCAAAACTAGCTCTGTAGAACAGGCCAGTCGAGTCGAAGCGCTGTCTTCCAGACGGTCTCGTGATTCGCTAGCCGCTTCAGCGCCTTGTTCCAGCGCTGAAGCGGGCAGCGGACTGTCTTTAACCGTTCGCGGGAGAAATTCAATTATTCCCTCTCTACCGCAGTCGGTCGGTCGCCGCACTCTGGATTTCTATCCCCATAAACTGGGGGGACACATCCCGTAGCCAGGCTTTATCATGCAGCAGTGATCCGATCCTTGCTTTTTGCGACAGGCATTGTCGCCGTTTGTGCATTGTTGCCCATCGGAGCGCTTTACAAGCTTCATAATGCGTTACCGCCGATTCGCAGTGTTCAGGCGATCGAAGTTGCTGCGCCCGATGAACCGTCGCCAGTCGACTCCGCCTGGCGCGAGCTTTATCTCCCCAACAAGCTCTGTCGAGAGGAGTGTTCAAGCCGATACAAACGCTATCGGGTGCAGCTAAGTATTCCTGACGACGCAGGTCTTTACCTACCGCTATTTGACTCCACGGTCACAGTAGAGCTAGACGGTGAGACGATCATTCGTATTGGAAGCATTGAGCCCCCTATAACTGAAAACGCCTATCGACCAGAGTTGATTGAGTTGCCTTCAACGGCCAAAGAGTTGGCTACGATCGAAATCACTGTGGGGAGTATGGCAACTGAAGGTGGACGGTTAGCAGCTTTTTACGTAGCGCCCATCGCTGAGCTCAGCAAGGCTCACGCGTTTGCAAGGCTGCTTAGCGTTGAGCTGACGTCGTACGTAGCATTTGTACTATTACTGGTAGCGTTCCTTGCACTCGGCATCTATGTTTGGGTCGAACGACACCGTTCATTACTCTGGTTTTCACTTTTGTGCGGTGCCGCCGTCGCCAGAGCCAGCGGAGTGATCATCTCTGGGTGGCCAGCCGATGAAGTGCAATATCACGCGTTGTATTTAACGGCCACAATGACTGTGTTGCTGGCGAGTGCCGGATTTGTTGTTTCGTTGAGAAACGCACATCTAACTCGAACTGAGGCATTGTTGGTTGTGTGCGCACCGGTAGTCGCGATTGCGACGGTCGTATTGCTGAAAGCCAACCTCTATTTTTTCTGGATAACAGGAAACTTCGTCATACAGATCTTCGCCGTGTTTCTGGTTCCGTTTGTCATCTGGCAATTGATCAAGATCACAAAAGGCGACAGCAAAGAAATTACCGGCGCGACGCTCGGCTGGCTTGGGGTCACCGTAACACTGGTGCTGCATGACATCTACCATATTCAGCTTGGCGAAACACTGGTATTCCAGCTGTCTAATCTCGCTGGACTCTCCTTTGTCATCACATTTCTCTTCGTGCTCATTGCTCGATTCATGCGGTTGCGCCAATCAGAAATTCGAGCAATACGACAGTTAGCCGATGAACGGCAACGGTTGCTTGCCGACATGCACGATACGGTTGCAGGTCGTCTAACGGTGCTCTTGCAACAGGTGAATCAACGGAGCGTACAGGACGAACGACTGATACAGACATTACAAGAGAGTCTGCGGGATCTCCGTGCTGCGATGGACTCACTTGACGAACGTGTCAGTACCGATTTTGGCAGAGCGCTGCGACAGCTAGAGGTAATGAACAGGTCTGTATTTGATTCAGCCGGTGTTGAGCTGGTTTGGCAAGCACCTGACAGACTTCCAACGCACAGCGCTGAAATCGTCCTGCACATTGTTCGAATTGTGCAAGAGGCTCTAACCAACGCTCTACGCCATTCCGGAGCTACTAAGGTGTCCGTTGACGTCTCGCTAACGCGCGATGGAGCCATTGTAGTTGTAGCCGATAATGGCACCGGATTGCCGGACGGACATAAAGACGGACGTGGTCTCGCCATACAGCGTCGTCGTGCCGAACAGGCAGGGCTGAAGTTGAGGGTATCGACAAATAACGATGTTGGGACGAAAGTGCGCCTCGAAATACCGGCTGATGCACCCCAGTCAAATCTTGGTACAGCCGCTACGCTCCAGGTGCGGTCGTGACGGATGTACTACTGATAGAGGATGACGCTGCATTTGCAGACGCGCTGCATGCACAGCTCATTGCAGACGGGCGCTTTGGCCGTGTTCAACACGCGCCCGATGTTCAGGCGGGAAAGCAAGCGTTATTGCGACAGTCTCCCGACTTACTGGTACTTGATCTGGATTTACCCGATGGTTCCGGTCTTGAAGTGCTTGCAGACGTCGACCAGAAAACCCGCGTTGTCGTTCTTACGGTGTTCGGCGATGAAAGTCGTGTACTTGACGCGCTGTCACAAGGTGTCGACGGTTACCTGTTAAAGGACGACCTGAATATCGCCGATGCGTTTGTCGCGATTGTAGGAGGCGCGGCGGCGATGAACGCCAGAGTCGCGCGTTATTTACTGGATGAATGGCGTCGCCAGGCACTGACGTCAAAAAGCGCATCGCCATTGACGCCCAGAGAGACGGAAACACTTGAGTGGCTGTCGCAAGGATTCAGCTATCGGGAAACAGCCCAACACATGGCGATATCAGATCACACCGTCGGCGACCATGTGAAACGCATCTATCGAAAGCTTGCGGTCAACTCGCGCGCAGAAGCGGTGTATGAAGCGCTTAGGCTCGGTTATATCGTGGCGCCAGAACGGCCTTCAACGTGAGTCAGTTCGCAGACTGAAACCATCGCGTTGAGAAGCGGCTCACACTTTGGTGTAAACCCCATGGATACGGGATAGGCCGCCGTATCGATGTTCTCTCTACTTCGCTCTCCTCTTAATCAGTTCATTCCTCGGGAGCGAAAACGTGAAAAAGAATCACTTTGTCAGGTCGGGCATTATCGCGGCCGGTATTCCCCTCGCTTTAGGTCTGTTTGGTTGCAGTGACTCGTCCTCGCAAGCATCGCAGCAACCTGCCACGCCTCCGCCTTTGCCCATTGGAAACCTAATCGGGCTTGCGCCGGAAGGTTTGCAGTACAGCACAGCCACGCAGCAGGGCCTTACCGGTGCTGGTGGTAGTTTTGAATACCGCAACGGCGAGACGATCACATTCTCGCTTAGCGGAACGCCGTTGGGATCTGCAGAGGCACAAGCAGAACTCGACCTGTTTGATCTCGTCGGGTTGTCATCACCGCCAGTCGGCGCAGCAGCCATTTCAAAGGCCACAATCACTCCGGACCGCACCGGCGGAGTTCAAGCGGCGCAGCGCATTGCTCAACTGCTTTTCGCCTTCGATGACGACGCTGACGCAAGCAACGGCGTACAGATCTCGTCGGCCATACGGACACGCCTCGAATCAATCGACTTTCGGGTAACCGGTGTAAGCGACGAATACCTAATGGAAGACATGAAACGAACCGTACGTGCGAGTGTGGCGGCCGGAGAGATGTCGGTTCGGGTGATTCCGACGCTGGATGAGGCAATGCAAAGATTGTATGACGGGCTGGGTATAGAAACCGGACTCGTAAGCGCGGGGCGAACAGTTACCGATGGTGATGCTGATGGAACACCGGACAGCGCGGAAATTTATCGATTTGACGCCACCGGGTTGCCGATCGAATACCAAACGGACGACACGGGCTCCGGCACAATAAGGTTCCGACAGCTTATTCAGTACTTCTCGCCGTCACGGCGCTCTGTGAGTGAAAGTGACATGAATAATGACGGCATCGACCAAATTCGCACCTACAGCTATGACGACTTCGGCGAGCTCGTCCTGGAGGAGATTGACAATGACGGTCAGCCGGGCCTCGATGAGATTGTCACCATTCGCTATGACGAGAATGGCGCCCTGGTCTTTCGCGAGCGTCTAAATGTCGCTGCCGGAACGTCGCTTATCCAGCAGTTCAATACGGACGCAGCAGGCAATCGGACAGAATATTTGATCGACAACGAAGGCGACGGAATATTCGATCGACGAGACACGTTTGTCTACAACGAGTTTCGCGACTGGACACGTCGGGAAATCGATGACAACAATGACGGAATTGTCGATCAGATTCTGACGCGTGCATTCAATAGTCGGGGTATCCAGACACTCGCTACAGAAGATCGAGATGCAGACGGCGTGCCGAATCGTACAACCGAATTTGTTATTGACGCTGATAACCGTGTATCTCGAGCAATCTACGACCTCGATGGCGATTCAACAATCGAATTTACTGTGGACTACACCTACAACACGAACGGCCGGCAAGTCCGAGCGGTAACGGATCGTACCGGTCTGAATCGCCCCACTGTTACCATTAACACAGAGTTCGATGGTAGCGGTAACCGAACACGTGTTTCCACCGACTCGACTGGCGATGGACAGCCCAATGACATCACGACCTATGACTTTGACGCGGACGGTTTCCCGACATCGGAGGTTAGGGATCGAGATGCTGACGGCGTGGCAGATTCACGCACTGATTTCTCGGTAAATTTGGATGGCGTCATCACTGAGCGACGCATCGACAGGGAAGCCGATGGGGTAGTCGATGTCGTAGTACAGTTTCTCGAGTTGAGCCCCGTACATCCTGCGTGGCTTGGTGAAGACGATTGAAGCGCAAGGCGAGACTTGGGGCAGCAATGCTGCCCCAAGTTATGAAGAAAAAATCGCCTCAGTAAGCACAAAACAGGGATTCAAACACTGATTAGCCTCGTCAACTGCCACAAACAAGCGATTAACTTCCGTTCAACATTGGAGTTTTTGTCTATATGTGAGGTGCGTTACGTATCACCGCATCGCCCACATCGGCACAAGCAATATGTGGCAAGGCAATCTCGACTTACGGTTTGACGGGGAAGCTTACGCCGGCCGGAAGCAGACCATTGGGAATGTAGTTTTTAATTGCATCGCGGCCTTTAAACACTTGAGTTATCCGGAGCTGTGATCGCTCTGAAAGAAGATCGAGCGCCCGCTTCGGGTCAATAGCTGAAATCTTAGCAAAGAAGAGATGGCCGACCGCTTCCGACAGTTGGGAGACCTTGTTCCAAAAACCTAACCGTTCGAAATACCTGTACCAAACCAAATGACCAGTTTCCGCTCCTTGCAATATGTTCTTAGCTACACCCCTCAGAGAATAACGAGACCGCAACGTTGACCTGGTTACGATCTCCTAGGACTGCCATTATCTCCCTACGCTAGCTTCACTAGCACAATCGCTTACCAAGACTGTAAACGCTAAATCTGGACTGCCATGTAATGCCGCCGCCAACTCCGATGACGAACTATAGACATCACCTTGGAATTCGTATCGGTCTGCAAGAACGCGAATCTCGTTGGCCGTGCCCGTTATTCCAGAGACACTGGCATCGCCGCATCCAAAGATAGCCAGAAACAGAATATAAAACCGCGGTCGCATCATATGGGAGAGTCCAAATTTCCGTCGCAAGCGTAAAGTCAGACGTCGAAGTCATACAAAACGCAGTTCGGAACCCTGCTTTCGGCCAAAAGTAGACGGCCAGCTCGGTTTACAGCGGACTGATCGTCGCCTCGAGAATGCGCCAGCATTCATCAGGCCCTTCGAATTGTTGCTGAATCACCGATGCTTCTTCAGGTCGGTCGACTACCTTTATCAAAAGTCCACTTTTAAACGTCAAGTCTTTAACATCCCCAAGCATTTGCGGTTCTTGAGGCAGTCTAGCGCTGCAATTTTCGATGAAGTCTCTTGCGATTCGCAGACTTCCATCGAATTCAATACCCAATTTGAGTCTGCGATATTCTCCCGGATTACAGCCTGATATCCCGTTTGCCACACAACATCTCACGTCTGCTTGTACGCCGTTGATTACTGGATATTCGCTTGATGGTGAGAGAACAGCTAGTCGTCAAGAAACATCCGATGATGTGGCTTCAATCAAGGGGTACGGTCAAAGTTCAAGTGAACCAAGAGTTCCGACTTAAAGAAATACATCAGCGATTGACTTAGTCGTCACGACTTGGATCATCCGGATTACTTGAGTAGATCGCCACCTTGTTGCCCTGTGGGTCACGAACGTATCCGACAAAGAACTCGGGACTATAGATTTTACGGAATCCAGGCTTTCCTTCGTTGGTGCCTCCCGCTGCAAGAGCTGCCGCATGTAGGTGTTGTACCTCTTGCTGGCTACGTGCTTTAAACGCCACCATCATTCCGTTTCCGGAAGTGGCCCCCTTTCCATCAAAAGGCATTGTGATATAGACCTCTGGTAGAGCGAGAGGTAGGTCCTTCGAACGCGGCAAAGCGTACGCGAGACCTTCCACCGTCTCGGACACTTCATAGCCAAGAGCAGGCAGGAATGCAGAATAGAAGGTCTTCGCACGTGATATGTCATCCGCACCGATGGTGACGTAGCCGATCATGCTCAATTTCCTTTCTCGATGAAATCTCTAAAGACGTGCCTTAGCTAGATGTGATTTTCGAGTTTTAGAGGTATCGCAATATGCTGCTGGGCGTAATCTCGATTTTGTGCGAGCCGCGATCATCAGTGTTTCTCAAATTGAGACGTTACCCGATCAAATGTAGCAGCCCATGGATACTGGCTGAGATTTTACACTGCACACCCTGTGTATAACGTTTAAGTGTCTGGGTTCTTCTCTTCTACGAGAGACTCCAGGCGACCTGACGCGGCCTCGGAGCTTTCCCCGACTTAGTCCTTTAAAGCGTCATTCTCTAAAGCCGAAGCTGTTCAGCTTACACTGTAAGACGAATCAGACCCTACGGGGCTTCCCAGGTCAGCAACGGAAACTCAGGAAACTCGAGCACGATATCCTCTTCGCCTGCAACAACGCGTCGGCGGGCCTCGTCGCGCAACTCCTTCATCGCACCGGGGATCGCCATTCGCAGACTGGCCAGCTCATCCCAGCTCGCATCGAAATCCTCGGGCGAGTTGCCCTCGGTTCGGGCTCTGAGCTTCGGTCCGACGATAGCGTAGCCCGCAGCTACACGAGCCGCGAGTTGTCGTTCGAAATCACCGATCTCTGCGTAGATTCGCTGCAAGACCGGCGTTTCAGGCGCGTCCACAACCTCGGTCGCCCACTTCTCGAAGAACTCGACCGAGGTCTTCATATCTACACGATCCGCATTGCGCCATAGATGGCGCTCCTCGTTGTCGACGAGCTGCCGAGTTGACGGATCGACGATCAGCACCGTGGGCGTCGCGTAAAGCTGCGGTACGTCGAAAGCCTGCAGCACATCAGTACCGTGCTCGTAGAAGCCCACATCGACAAACACCAGTTCGTAGTTATCTTCGACCACTTCCGCCAGCGGAGACTCGTTCAATCTCGCCGCTAATGCGCGCGAGTCGTGGCACCAGTTCGCTCCGAGCACGACGAGCCCTCGCTTGCCAGCATCGCCCGCCCGAGATATCGCGTTGTCGACATCCGCCATCGCGCTGTCGGTGGGAAGGTACAAGCGACCATCGGGGTCAGCTCCTGCCGCATCCGCGTTTTGTGGACAAAATGCCAGACAGAACGCGAGTACGACGATAGACGGCAATCCGGGAAATTGGCGAGACATGGTGTTTAGACCTCTCTGGTCAAAGCTTGCTGGACCTTCTAGCGACCGAAGCTGAACAAGGACAGCGACTGGGTGAACGTCGCTCAACAGGAGTCTAAAGGATTAAGGGCCCCGAAGCGTCCGTCAACACGGCTTAACGCCGCAGTGTGTTACTAAAAACCTTCAGAAATCCCGTGATGCAGGCTTGTGTGCGATTGCGAATGAGTCCCATTTAGAAGACGATGGAGAAATACTCAGGATGCGCGTCGCCCTTGAACCGTTTATCGCCTATGACTGGCCCTGCCCAAAGCCTCACCCCTGCGCGGGTAAAGGAAGGTATTGCTCGTTCAGCGGTCTCCGGAATAGCCTGTATGTCGAACGGTGTGTGCGCACTCCGAGATGGCGCAGGCCTCCTCGGGCGCTGCTGAACCGTGGTCAGCTCAAGAAGAACACTGGATTACCTGCAGCGTCGTAACCGAGCTGAAGATCGCTCCGCCGACAGCTCTGGCGATGCACCGACACACACAATTGCCGACCTGTACGCGTCTCACTCAGAAAAGATAACGGCGCTCATTTATACACACTTTGGCAATGGTCCACCGGATCCCGAGGACATTACGCAGGCCGCGTTCCACAAGTTGATGGAACGATCAGATTTGTCGGACATCCGTGATTTGGGTGCTTTTCTCTGGATGATCGCTCGCAATCTTGTTCTCAAAGAAAAGCGATCTATGGGCGTGCGCACACGCTACGACTACGAGATAGAGGCCCTCTACTTCGCGCAACGGGGTGACGTTCTGTCGCCGGAAAGGGTCTTATCTGCAAACGAGCAGCTACTACTGATAAATCAGGCACTGCGCGAGATGCCGGAGCGACGCCGACGCGCGTTTGTACTCAACCGCGTAGAAGGGCTCAACGTATCTGCAGTCGCGCGACGATTAAAGCTCTCTCGCACCGCGGCGAACAAGCACATTGTTCGAGCGGTGGAGGACATCGATCGCTATCTGGACAGCGCCAGGGACGAGCGGTAATGCAGTTACAACGACAACTCTCTGAAGATCAGATTCGTCGCGAGGCCCACGAGTGGCGCGATCGGATTGCGAATCGTTCACCCAGCGAGCTCGAAGCCAAAGCATTCCACGCGTGGCTCACGGCGGATGTGCGACATGAGCGAGCGTACGACCGTGCGATCACCGTTTGGTCGGCCGTCGAGCAATTGCAAGCCGATGACATCGAACCTGATCTGATGATGCCATCGACGATTGAGCGCGATCTTGGAGTGCGCACTCGTGCGGGCACATGGTTAAGCGGCGGCACGCGTTATGCGGCAGCGGCATTGAGTCTGATGCTGTTGACGACCGCTGCACTATGGCTGACCGGCGTCCTAGAAACAGAATCGCCTGGTGCGCTGCAGCAGTTACCGCAAACCTACGGCTACAGCACTTCCACTGGTGAGATCAAAGCAATCACGCTACCCGACGGCACGCGTGCGACCTTGGACGCGGCGACGTCGATGCATTACGTGGATAAACCCAAGACGCGAGAGGTCTTGCTGGACAACGGTGCAGTATTTCTTGAAGTGACGCCGGATACGGCGAGACCATTGGTCGTCAAGGCCGACGATCTGGTCACGACCGTCGTAGGCACCGCATTCGAGGTTCGCTCAAGAGGCGGTGTCTCACGCGTCGCTGTGTCCGAAGGTGAAGTGGCAGTGAGCTATCCGGTCAGTATCGGCGGCAGGCCGACCGGGCAGACAGAACGCGTATCGCTGACCGCAGGTTTCAAAATTACCGCGAAAGACTCGGTTGGACTCTCCGATACTCAACCAATCGCTGTGTCCAACGTCGGAGCATGGCGGGATGAGCGACTGCTGTACGACGGCGCCACGCTCGAAGAGGTGCTGTCTGACCTGCAGCGCTACTCGACACTTGAGCTAGTGATCGACCCCGCTCTTGACGTCAGCAGCTTCGGCAAGGTGTCCGCGTCCTTCAACAGTCTGGAAATCGATGCGATGACCGAAACGCTGCCCTATCTGTTCCCGGTATCGATCGACCGCGAAACTGAAGGTCAGATCGTGATCCGGCCCGCTGAGTAACACCAGACGCTACGACGACCAGCGCGGGCCAACCCGACATTTTTGGCATCCGGGGGTGTCAATTTTCCGACCTTGGGGACCTATGATTTAGAGGTGTAAGTGATTCTCATTTACACAGAACAAAATAAGGAACCCCGACGGTGACCCCGAATAACCCCGCAAGACTGGCGACGACGGCGATTCTGCCTTTCCTGTTGATGGCGGCTGCCGCGCTTGATGCACCCGTTCACGCTCAATCACCAGACAATACGCTGGCAAAAGACGTGAGTCTGGAGGCCGGTGATCTGAAAGCGTCGTTGTTTTCGGTGTCCAGCCAGTTTGATGTGAATATCGTCGCCGCCGACGAACTGGTGGTTGGAAAGACGGCACCAGATATCAGTGGTCGCCTGACGGCAGACGAAACCATCGGAGCGCTGCTGGTTGGCTCCGGTCTGTCCTTCGAGCGATCGGCCAGCGGCGCGTTTGTGCTGAAGATAGCCACAAACGGCCAAGGCAATGCGCAGTCTCAGGCGTCGACAGATAGGACATCCAGCGACAGCGAGTCGCTCGAAGAGATCGTCGTCGTCGCCCACAATCGAGACTACGATCCGACGGTCGCCGACACCTTTCAACTTGGTCTCGACATTCTCAAGACGCCGGCGTCCGTCAGTGTCATCAGCCAGGACCTGTTGCAGGACCTGCAGGTGAACAACATCGACGAGGCATTGAGAAACGTCGCCGGCATCACCCGTCAGAAAAACAACAACGGTGGCGGTGAAAGTGTGTCTATCCGCGGCTTTGGCGCCTCGGTATTCAAAGACGGTGCACCGGTCGCGAGCGGGCTCAACGTTGCGAGCCTACCTTCCACCGAACCCGCAAACCTTGAGCGCGTTGAGGTCCTGAAGGGCCCGTCGGCGTTGCTCTACGGCGAAGGCGGTCCCGGCGGCCTGATTAACTACGTCACGAAGCGTCCAGAATCGCAACAATCAACGTCCATCGAATTGCTCGCCGGTAGCTACGATTTCTTTAAGGTTGAGATCGATACGACGGGCGCATTTTCTGAAGACAGTGCATTCGCCTATCGTCTGGTAGGCACCTACGAAGACTCCGAGAGTTTCCGTGACGAAGTCTCGCGTGAACGCCTGCTCATCAATCCAAGCGTTTCCTGGTCCAACGAAAGCGCATCTGTAGTGGCTGGCGTCGAATACATCGACGACGATTACACGCAGGAGCGCGGCCAGGTGCTCGATGGCGACCTCTTCAGCGGTTATTTCTATGGCCCAAATCAGAACGTGGACCAGTTCTATGGCATCCCCGGTTTCAACGATCAATCCGTCGCTGAGTCGACGCGCGCCTACATTCTCGCGGATTATCAAATGCTGCCGAACTGGCGGATTGAGGCCACCGTGCAGAACACGGAGAACGACAAACAAACCTTCGACACTAACAACGGTGTCTTGACTCCGACCTTCGGCTTCATTGGCGTAGAGGGAACGCCGCAGGCAAATACGGTATTGATCACAGCGAACAGCGCTGACGCTACCGGTACCGTACAGCAGTACACGGTCAAGAATTTTATCGAGCTGGACGGCCCGGGCGGTGTCGAACATCAAATACTCGCCTCGTACACCTTCGAGGAATTCGACGTCGAAGGCAGGGGCATGAATAGCGCCGACACCGTGTTCTACAACATCGTCACCGACGTTTACACGATCAATACCGATCCGACTCCGGTCGATAATCCAGCCGATCTGCTCACCTTCATGGACTCAGGTCCCGGTGCCCCCACAAACTTCGAGGAAACGGGCATTAACGTCCTCGACTACATCACGCTCAACGAGAAGTGGGGCGTGCTTGTCGGCTTTCGCTACTCGGAGTATGTCGACAATGAATTGGACTTTGAGGACGATGATCTGAGCTTTCGCGGTGGCGTCATATACTCCTTTAGCGATGAATTGTCGGCGTTTTTAAGCTTCGCCGAGGGTTATACCTCATCGGGTGGTCGACTCGACCTTAACGATGAGATCATCGATCCCGCCATTTCAACGTCGTGGGAAGTCGGCATGAAATGGCAGCCGAACGGTGATCAGTTGCTGGTCACAGGCACCCTGTATCACGTGGTTGAAGAAGATGTCGCGTTTCTCATCAATCCGCAGGCGCCACCCCTCGATCGGCGCTTCGGCAACATCGGTGAATACGAGTCTCAGGGCTTCGAGCTTGAGGTGGTCGGAAAGATCACAGATGCGTGGCGAATACAGGCCGGCTACAGCTACATCGACAACGAGATCATCGACGGCGGAACAACGCTGGTCGTCGGTCCGTTTACGTTCGGCTTTGAAGCCGGAGCAACACTCCCCGGCATCCCGGAACACGGTGTTAATCTCGCATCTTTCTACGAAGTCCCACTGCTTAACGGTCAGTTCGGCTTCGGCGGCAGCCTGAACTATCAGGACGAAATTTTTATAAGCGGCGAAAACAACGCCACTTACGACAGCTGGACAGAGATCGGTGCTATGGCCTACTTCCGTCGCAACAACTGGAAGGCGCAACTCAACGTGATCAATGCCTTTGACGAGGACTATCGTCTCACTCAGGCCGCTGTGACCCCGGATGCGTTTGCTGCAATCAGAGTCGGAACATCACGAGCGCGTACGGTTATTGCGTCGCTCGCCTATGAATTCTGATTACCACGGCGCCGGGCGATGTCGATTTGCGAGTTGGCTAATTACAAGCAGCATACTGTACGAGGTACCGCGGCATAGCCCGATTTTATGAGCGTTGAGATTTTGCGAAACGGGATCCCCAATGCCTCAAAAGACGCGTTAAGGTCGCTTTTCGCCCTACTGGTACTCAGCCTAATGAACACCTTCGCTGGGTCTTTGTGGAAATGGTTATGAGTAAAGTTCTGAGCATGTCCAAGCCGAGTCGATGGCATGTTGCCTCGAGAGTATTCGCCGCTGCGATACCCGGATATGTCCTGGCGAATTCCGCCAGCATTTTTCTGGGTCTGTTACTGCCCGTCAAAAAAATCGAAAGCGTCGCCGCTGCTGCCCTGCTGAGTTTCGCAATCTACACGGCAATCATTATGTGGGTGTTTAGCGTTCGCCGGCTCTCCACGGTCTGGTACGGGGTTATGGGCGCTATCGTTTTGACGTCAGCCGGATCATGGTTGCTGCTGAACCTGGAGAATACTGTATGAAAGGCGGATTTCGGCAATCAATGACCTGGTTGCACACTTGGACCGGCCTGTTATTCAGTTGGGTGCTTTTCTTTATTTTTGTGACAGGCACGCTAGGCTACTTCGATACCGAGATTGACCACTGGATGGAGCCGGAACGTATACCGGCAGTCGACGTTCCGGTACGAGATGCATACACCGTCGCACAAGCCTATCTCGAAGAAAACGCTGTCGGAGCTGATCGCTGGTCCATGTCCCATCCGTCGGGCCGCAATAACCCGCAGCTTTCGGTCTTCTGGCAGATGCCGGCCCCAGAGGATGCATCGATGGCGGATCCGGAAACACTGAGAGGCAACGTTCAGCTCCACACCGTGACGGGCGAGCCACTGGATCACAATGTACGGGAAACCGGCGGCGGCCAGGTGCTCTATCGCATGCACTATGCGCTGCACTACATCAACTTTGATGTCGCGTACCGCCTGGTCGGTTTTATAACGCTGCTCATGTTCATTGGCATGATCTCTGGCATCGTCGTCCATAAAAGGATCTTTAAAGACTTTTTCACGTTCCGACCCGCTAGAGGTCAGCGCTCTTGGTTGGATATGCACAACTTGTTGAGCGTGTCCTCACTGCCATTCCTGCTAATGATCACCTACAGCGGCCTCCTGTTTGTCTTGACGACATGGATGCCGGGCGTCGCGCTGGGCAGCTACGGGTTTAACGTGCAAAAGGTACAGGCGGAATTACAGGGTGCCCTTGGGCGCCCGCCCGCTGAACGCAGCGGAATATCGGCCGGGATTGTGGACATAGGCATTGTGCTCGATCAGATTGACGAGTCTTTGAGCCTCGAAGCTATCGGCAACGTCGAGTTCCAAAAGCCGGGCGATGTCAACGGCAAAATCATCGTTAACCCAGCACGGAAGGATATCGGGTTTTTTGGTGAGAGCTTGGTTTTCGATGCAGTAACCGGCGAATTCATCGAAGAACGTCCGTTTACCGAGAGCAAAGTCATCGGTGTAGCCGGCGCTATGCTCGGACTACACGAGGGGCTCTTCGCCGACACAGTGACTCGTTGGCTGTATTTCATTGCCGGCCTGGTGGGCACGGCGATGGTCGCTACGGGTTGTGTTTACTGGACAGCCAAGCGTCGTAAGGAGTTGCCAGACAGAGCGCAGGATCGAGGCTTCCGTTTTGTCGAGTGTCTGAACATTGGTACGATCGCCGGCCTGCCGGTCGCCATCGCCGCCTACTTCTGGGCTAACCGGCTGCTGCCCGTGGGGATGGAACACCGCGCGGAGTGGGAAGTGCACGTGATGTTCATCAGTTGGGCGGCCTGCCTGCTATACCCCCTGTTCCGGCCGCGCATCTCGGCTTGGCGCGAATTATTTTTTGTTGCCGCAGTGGCTTCTATAGCGATACCGGCTTTAAACGCAGCCACAACCGATGTGCACCTCGCGAATAGCGTTCCGTCCGGAGACTGGGTCATGGCCGGATTTGATTTGACCTGTATCGCTCTGGGCATCGGGCTCGCCGTGCTCGCCAGTAACATACGCGTTCGGCAAACAGAAGCGCGTGCCATCGTGGACGAGCATGCCAGCCCCACGGTAGGGCAGGCATGATTGCCCTCACGAGCTTCGTTTTTTGCTTTGCCGGTTGTGTTGCTTTGTGTCTCGCGATGCGGCGCCACTCGAACGTTGTGTTCTCACAGCGTCGCGGTCAACCAGGGACTGTGGCAGTGGTGCTTCGAGTCTTGGGCAGCACTTTTCTCTTGCTGGCCGCTACGATTCCCGTAATAGAGTACGGTGCTGGTGTCGGGACGGTCGTGTTTTTGGGGCTGTTTACAGTTGCTCAGTTCTTGCTGGCTGTTGTGTTGCCGTACATAAGCAAAAAAAGAGTTGGTACCGTGGTGGGACAAGTCTGACGGGGTACTTTTTTTAAGGTCTTGGGCCACCGACGAATTGGGGTAAATCAGAACGTAATTGGAGATTCTTGTTGCGCCTTGGGAGGCTCTAGAGTCGCTCACAACCTAAGCTCCGTGTGATAGAACCTGGAGACCACTACGAATCAGAGGCGGAGGATACCTTCAGTTGACTAACTGCTTTTGGACGACCCCAAATGAGTCCAAGTCTCCGATCTACCAGTTTTTAGACAGGTTATAG
>JBCDJX010000024.1:0-33957 GCA_038747355.1 Pseudomonadota bacterium
ATGGGGTTGTGGGGGTCGGAGGTTCAAATCCTCTCGCCCCGACCATTTGAAAACATAAAAGCCGGTGTCGCACAAAACGGGACACCGGCTTTCTTGTTTTCAAATGGGTGGGACGGATTGGAATCTCCCTCGGAAGCTCATCCGAGGCGGGCACCGCTCGCCGACAGGCGTCGCAACAGCGACGTACCGGCTACAGGAAGATGCGCTGGGTGTGCGTGCAACCGTGAATCTCTGCAAGCCCGATGAAACTCCGGTATTTCGACTGGGATAGCAGGGCCTTTTTCCACCCGTGTTTTATCGACGGCACATGCTGGTTATAGTTACGCGCTTGGCGGGCAACCGCGTCAGGGCTGGTCGAGATGCCGATCCGGCAAACACTCATCTGCAACGGTCAGGGCGTCGTCTTCGAAGCCTCGGGTGTTGTCACCAGTACCGAATTCTTCACGACCTTCGAGCGCTATTTCGACTCGCCGGACGAACTCTTTCTGCCGTTACGTTTCAGCCTGACCGATCTGACCGATGTCGAACGCGTCGAGATTTCGACCGAGGACGTTGCTGATCTCGGTCTGACGGCAAAGAAGGCGTACCAACGCAATCCGGACTCCATCGTTGCGTTTGCAGCGCCGTCGGATCTGACTTACGGGCTCGCGAAAGTGTTCACGGCCTGGACCGGTCCGCAAACCTGGACCACAAATCTGCTCAGAGACAGACCGTCGGCGGAGCGCTGGTTGCGCAATGAGCTGTCCGAACGATTCAACATGGAAAATATTCAGTTCGACCGGTGAAAGAGTTCCGCAACGGCGGCGAATTGGTGCCTCGTCACCGGGGTTTTTGAGGACGATCAGTGCCTAAAGTCGCCCCGGTCTGCTACAGAAAAACGCATGCAATCGTATTCATCCCGGTTGCGGGTTGAACAATCGTTGAAATCGCCTATGTTTCGCCTCGATTCTGAGATGACGTGCCTCGCGATCCTGCGCAGGCGCAAGGAGAAACAGTCATGCCAATTTCGATGACTCCGGTCAACGAGGGTAGGGGCTTGCTCGTCAAAGGCTACGGGCATGTCACCGACAGCGAGTACCGAAACTTTGTTTTCGGCAAGTTATTGCAGCATCCTGGCAACAAAGTTGAGCACGAGTTCTGCTTTCACGATTACACAGAAGTCGAGTCCGTAGACGTCGCAAATGAGACGATTTCGCAGACCGGAAAGCTTGCGTCAGCCTTGTTCGACAAGAATCCGCACGTTCTTATGGCGGTCGCTGTGCCGTCCGACCTCCTTTTTGGTCTTGCCAACATGTGGTCTGCATGGGCGAAGCGCAGCGAATCCAATACTCGGCTTTTCCGCGATTCCGAGGCAGCAAGGCAGTGGCTTCGTGAAGAAGTTTTCGGTAATCAGGCGATCGCCTGAGGTTTACGCGATCAGCGTACCGCCCGTTCCCACACGCTCACTGACTCGTGATGTCTCCGGCAGTCTTTTGTCCTGTATGCCGAGCAGGATCGGCGGTGCCGTATCTCGATAGATATTCATTTTGGCGTTATAGGCACATCGGGACAGGCCGTGCTTGTCGACAATGGTGATCTTGCGAATATCAAAGTGGCCGTCTGTGATGCGTTCGCCCGTCAGGTAACACTTGATGGCGGTCACGCGTTCACCGGACAGTTCCATGCGATTCAGCTTGCTCAGGCTGCCCTGGGCGCGTTCGAGGAAGTTGACCGCGTCCACGGCGTTTGCCGACGCTGAGCGTCGCGCTTCGGTATCGCTTGGATCGACGAGGAAATCGCCGACCAGAATCTGTCCCGGTAAAGCGGCGTCGATCATGCGGGCAAGCTCGATGGTCACGTCGCCAACGATGAAATCCTGCATCGTCGGGTTCAGACCCTCGGCCTGGTGAAATTCGTAACAGCTGCCGACGTGGAAGCAGGCACGCAGCTCCGGCACTGCTTTGGAGCGCGCTTTGCTCAGTGCTATCGCATTGTCTGCAAGCACGATGTGCATGAAATGGTAAAGGTTGACGTTGGCGTCGATTCCCTCGTCACGATTCCAGATATAGAAACCGTCGCCGCTGGATGAGCGAGCGAAATTGATGCTCACATCGATCTCGAGCATCTTCGCCAGTGCCGAATTCAGTGAATACGACAGACTGTTAAGTTGTGTCATTTGCTCGAAGGGGCTGAGCAGGCTGAAGCCGACGATATCGAACAGCGTCACCGCGCGACTCTCGATATGGTTGATGCCATAACGGCGAATCATCTTCTCGATGATTTGTGTTTCGACCGGGTGTCCGGACAGCGGCTGTCGTAAGGGCACATAGACCGGCTCAACGTCGAGCAGACGGGCTACTTTCTGCATCTGTGCGAAGGTGAGCTTGCGCTCTCCGGATATCAGTTCGACCACAAATCGCGCGGATACTTTCGGTGCGTGATTGTCGTCGCTTGCGGTGGTGTACTCTGCTATCGCGTAGTGCGGGACGACGAGGACAAGAATGCCTTCTTCCAGTGGGGCCCAGCTGAGAATGTTGTTTTGCCCAAGCGCCCATTGCTCGTGCAGGCTGCGCTCGAGGTGCACGAGATTACTACGCTGCCGCAGGCCCATCTCCGTAGCGAGACCGGCCAGTTGGTCAAAATGTGGAGAAAAGTCTGCTAGCCGGCGTATGCCGGATTGAGACAGTTCATCAAGATCCATGCTTTTCCCCGAAGCAGGCGCGCTGATTCAAAGTAAAGTACTCGCGTCCATGGCGCAAGCTCTCGCGTTTTTAATTGAAATTGTCAGGTTTTAAGGCAACATCGCCGCCATCAAAGGTATCGGCCGCAACGTCAGATTCATGAGCGAACAGGCACCCAGCATCGACGAGATCCGAGGATTTCGGGAAAAAATCGCGAGCCGCATCGTGAAAACCCCGGTTATACCCTGTCACTGGACGGTCGGGTCATTGCCGCCCGACACGCCCGTGTTCGGAAAACTGGAGTTTCTGCAGAAAACCGGCACCTTTAAGGCGCGAGGCGCGCTGGCCAACGTTCTGTCGCTGGATTCCGCGCAGCTGGAGCGGGGTGTGTGCGCCGTCAGTGCCGGTAACCACGCCATAGCGACGGCCTTCGCGGCGCGGGAGGCGGGCACGTCCGCCAAGGTCGTCATGCTTGAGCACTCCAATGAAGCGCGTAAACGGCGCTGCCGCGAGTTTGGTGCCGAGGTGGTGCTCGCTAAGGACGTCCATGCGGCGTTCGAGGCCGTCAAAGCAATCGAGGCAGCGGAGGGCCGGTATTTCGTTCATCCCTTTGAAGGTCGATCGGTCGCGCTGGGTACTGGCACGGTGGGACTCGAAATGGTGGAGCAGTGCCCGGAGTTTGACGCGCTGGTCGTACCGGTCGGCGGCGGCGGCTTGATCGCGGGTATCGCCAATGCGGTTCGGCAGCTGAAACCGGATTGCCGGATTATCGGCGTCGAGCCGGTGGGTGCGGATACCATGCGACGGAGTTTTGAGAGTGGCGTGCCGGAAGCGATTGAACAGGTGAATACCATAGCTGACAGTCTCGGTGCGCCGTTCGCCATGCCGTACAGTTTTGCGCTGACCCGAGACAACGTGGATGCGCTGGTCCAGGTGGACGACACGGCGTTGTCTAACATGATGGGGCGCCTGTTCACCGACATGAAGATCGCCGTTGAGCCGGCTTGCGCGGCGGCGGCCGCCGCCTTGCTGGGTCCGCTTCGAGAGGAGCTTGGTGGTGCGACCGTGATGCTGACATTTTGTGGCAGCAACATTGATTGGCCCACCTTTGGCGACATGGTGCGATTCGATCGTGGATGAGCACCTGTCGGCTCTCAAGGCGATCGTTGGTGATGGCGCCTGGGTGTCGGATTCCGCCGCCCTGGAGGGCAACCTGACCGAGTGGCGGGGCCTTGCAAGGGGTAAAACGCCGCTCCTGTTAAAGCCCGCGTCGACCGCGGACGTCTCTCGAATCCTCGCATACTGCAACGAGCACCGCGTTGCCATCGTGCCGCAGGGTGGCAATACCGGCTTGTGCGGGGGCGCCATTCCGGATTCATCGAATACACAGATCATCCTGTCACTCGAACGGATGAAGCGTGTGCGCGAGTTGCGACCTGACGACTTCTCAATGACGGTCGAAGCGGGTTGCGTGTTGCAAAGCTTGCAGGAAGCCGCCGACGCGGCTGACCGTATCTTCCCGTTGAGCCTCGCTGCAGAGGGCAGTTGCCAGATTGGCGGCAACCTGTCGACGGATGCGGGGGGCATCAATGTGATTCGTTACGGCACGGCGCGTGATCAGGTGCTCGGGCTCGAAGTGGTCCTTGCCAATGGTGACATCATTGACGGGCTGCGCAGTTTGCGCAAAGACACCGTCGGCTATGACCTGCGACACCTGTTTGTCGGCAGTGAGGGTACGCTGGGTGTCATCACGGCAGCGACCCTTAAGCTGTATCCGAAGCCAACATCGCTTGGCACGGTGCTGATGGTTCTGCCCAGCGCAAAAGCGTCAGTCGAACTGCTGTCGCTGATGCGTGAGCAACTGGGTGACCGGGTACAGGCGTTCGAGCTGATATCAGGCGTAGCCATGGACTACGTCCGGCGACACGGTCAGGGCATCACGGTGCCTTTTGCGGACGGTGACTGGTTTGTGCTTGCCGAGCTTTCGGGTTCCGCGATCGAAGAGGCCGTAGAGCAGGCGATCACCCGCGAGCTGGTGGTCGATGCGATTCTTGCGAAAAACAGCACCGAAGCGAAGCAGCTGTGGCGCATTCGGCATGCCATCTCGGCGGTGCAAAAACACGAGGGCGCGAGCCTGAAACACGACATCGGTGTGCCGACCGACCGAATTCAGGACTTGTTTGACCAGGCCGGACGCATGGTGGAAGAGGCGCTGCCGGGCGCGCGACTGTGTGCGTTTGGCCACGTTGGCGACGGCAACCTGCATTACAACATCAGTCAGCCCGTTGGCGCCGATGCTGAGGCGTTTCGCGAGACCGGAAAAGCGGTGACCGCGAAGCTGTACGAAATTGTGCACTCGCTGGACGGCACGTTCAGTGCGGAACACGGTGTCGGCACCTTCAAGAAGGCGTACATGGCCGATTTTCGGACTGACGCGGAACTGCGCCTGATGAAGACGTTGAAAGCGGCCCTGGATCCTCACGGGATCCTGAATCCGGGGAAGGTAATCTGACGACTGGTTCCGATTTCGAACGCCGCCGACACGCTAAAATGCGGGGTTAGAGCGTTGAATGAACACGCAAAACCGGAATGACAAGCGACCACAGCAAATTGTCCGCCGATTTCGCGGACCAGCTTTCTGATCTCGAGCAGCAGGGGTCGGCGACGGATGCTGTGTTCCTGAATCAGGCGCGAGAAGCCCTGGAGCAGGTCCTCGAAGCCAGCGGTGGCGATGAAATCGCGGTTCGCGCGACGCTGGCGGAGCGTCGTGAAAGCGGCGAGCTGCGTGAAGAAACCTACGACGTCGTCACCTCCATGCTGGAGAGTTATCGAAGCGAACAGCTTGAAACGGCGGGTAATGCGCCGTCGCTTGATGACGTGTTCGGCGATGAGCAGCCCGCGTTCGACCAGACGATGGTCATCGACACACGAGCGCAACCCATGATGGCGCGTGCCGACCAGCAGCTGCAGGTCGGCTCGGTACTGCGCGATCGCTTCCTGCTCAAAAAGCAGGTGACCGGCGGCAGTATGGGTGTGGTCTTCCAGGCGCTTGACCGACGTCGGGCAGAATCCGGAGAAACCGACCCGTTTGTCGCCATCAAGGTGCTTTCTGCGGATCTTTCGGATGACCCTAAGGCGTTACGCCTCCTCCAACAGGAGGCAGCGAAAGGACGCTGCCTGTCGCACAACCATATCGTTCGATTCATCGACCTTGACCGTGACGATGATCTGTACTTCATCATCATGGAATGGATGGACGGTGAGAACCTTGCGGACATTCTCGACCGCTCCGTGAAACTGGACGTCGACACCTCTTTGAAGATCACGCGCCAGATCGGCGATGCGCTGGACTACGCGCATGACCGAGGTATCGTGCACGCCGATATCAAGCCCGCCAACATCATGATTCAGCCAAACGGCGACGCGAAGCTGTTTGATTTCGGTGTTGCCCGCGTTCGCCAGAGGCAGGGTGACGGAACCATGCAATACGATCCCGGGCTTCAGGGCGCACTGACACCGGCGTACTCGAGCATGCAGGTATTGACGGGTGAAGAGCCGGTCGCCGAGGACGACGTCTTCTCGCTGGCCTGCCTGCTGTATCGCCTGATTGCCGGCTACCGGGTATTCGGCCCGCGAAATGCGGCTGAAGCGGCCGAGGCGGGGATGACGCCGCAGCAACTACCGGGCCTGTCGGCCGGCCAGTGGCGAGCCTTGAAGAAGGCACTGTCATTTTCGCGCGTGACCCGTTTCTCAAGTGTCGGGGCGTTTCTGCGTGAACTGAACGACGTCGATGCCGAAGTCCCGTCGCAGGACACTGTTCCCATCGATATCGTGGTCGATGAAACAGGACGCTTCACCACGGACCTTGCGCCGAAGTCGTCGAAACTGCCGATGGTTCTCACTGTCCTCGCGATCGCTGCGGGGGCAGCGTGGTTTCTGATGCCTTACCCGCCGCAGACAATCGACAATCCGTTTCAGCGCCAGGCCGCGGTCGCGGATTCAGCGTTGATCGCGCCGGACGATACGATGCCCCCTCAGGCAACGCCCGATCCGGCTGACAGCGAGCCGGCGGCGTCCGCGGCGGAAATGGAAGCAGGGCCCGCCGATGATCGGCTCGACGACGAGGTTGCGGCGGCCGACGAACTCGCGCCAAACGAAAGCGACCCGCCGGTCGCCGAAGCGGAGCCCGAGCTCGTTACTGAATCCGCGCCGGCTCTGCTGCCCGAGGGTGATGTTCAGCTGAGCCTTGACGCCGGTGCGATTACGATCGATCTGGTCGAGGACGGGTCGCCGGTGCTGATCGACGTGCTCCAGCCGGTGCCTGCCGATTTCGAACGGACGGTCGAGTTGTCTGAGGTTTCCTTCAGCGGCAACCGCTCGCCCCTCGATAGCGGTGAGCTGTTGGCCAGTGTCCGAACACTGAGTTTCGCGCCGAATAACGTTCGTCAGCAGCTTCAGGTCAGCATGACGTCCGATCCGGTGCGCGAGGCGGACCAGCAGTCCGTACTGGAGATTCGTGATACCAGCGGTAATGCGTTGGCCACCGTGACGATAAACCTGCAGGACGACGACCAGCGTCGATTCGAAAATGCGCTGCCGGCAGACACTGTCGCGTTCGCCAGCGGCCAGGCCTCCGTGCTTGAGCAGGAAGCGGCTGTGCAGATCGATGTTATTCGCTTCAAGCCGAGTAACGAGACCTTGTCCGTGGCCTATACCGTCAGTGATGTCACTGCGACGGCCGACGAAGACTACTTTGCACCGCGCGACAGTTTCGTGTTCTTCGAAGCCGGCCAGCGGTCGGCGAGAATCCTGATTCCACTCGTTCAGGACAGCGTGGTCGAGGGCAACGAGGCGTTCGTCATCGAGTTGCAAAGTGGCAATACTCTGACCGACAGCGACGTCTATCAACGCGTGGCTGTTTTTATTCGCGACGACGACTAAGCCCACCCGACGCTGCTAGACTTGTCGACCTGAGCAGAGGGTAGACAACGTAATGAGCGAAAAAGAACTTCGCCGGTATTCCCGTGTGATCGTCGACGGCCGTGAACAGGCACCGAGCCGCGCAATGCTACGCGCCGTCGGATTCAGCGAAGACGATTTCAAAAAACCGCAGATCGGTATCGCGTCGACATGGAGCATGGTGACGCCGTGCAATATGCATATCGACACGCTTGCCGATGCCGCTGCGGCGGGCGCTGATTCGGCCGGTGCCAAGGCTGTTCAGTTCAACACGATCACGGTTTCTGACGGCATTTCCATGGGCACACCCGGTATGCGTTATTCGCTGGTGTCGCGTGAGGTCATTGCCGATTCGATTGAGACGGTCACCGGCGGTGAAGGCTTTGACGGGATCGTTGCAATCGGCGGATGTGACAAAAACATGCCGGGCTGCATGATGGCGATTGCCCGTTTGAATCGTCCGGCCGTGTTTGTCTACGGCGGCACGATTCGACCCGGTGCCGGGCGTACCGACATCGTGTCCGTTTTTGAAGCGGTCGGTGCCGCCGCGGCAGGACAGATATCGGACGACGAGCTGTTGGATGTCGAGCAGAAAGCGATCCCCGGTCCCGGATCCTGTGGTGGGATGTACACCGCCAACACCATGGCATCAGCGGTTGAAGCGCTCGGCATGAGCCTGCCGAACAGCTCGGCTCAGGAGGCTGTATCCGGCCAGAAGGTCAACGATGCACAGGCGGCCGGCGAGGCGGTCATGCGCCTTATCGAAAACGACCTGAAGCCACGGGACATCATGACCGTGGAGGCGTTCGAGAATGCCATCACCGTCGTGATTGCGCTCGGCGGTTCGACCAACGCGGTACTGCACCTGATTGCTATCGCCGCCGAAGCCGGCGTGACGCTGTCGCTGGATGACTTTACCCGTATTGGCGAACGCGTCCCGGTGCTGGCGGATCTGCGCCCGAGCGGGCGATACATGATGTCCGAGCTGATTGAGATCGGAGGCATTCGACCGCTGATGAAACGACTGTTGAAGCACGGTTTGCTGCACGGCGACTGCATGACGGTCAGCGGTCAGACGCTCTCAGAGACACTGGAGCGTGTCGAAGACTACCCGGCGGGTCAGGACATCATTCGCGACCTCGACAAGCCGATTAAGCCGGACAGCCACCTGTGCGTCCTTTACGGCAACGTTGCACCGGACGGGTCGGTCGCAAAAATTACCGGCAAGGAAGGCCTGCGCTTCACCGGTACGGCGAAAGTCTACGATTCTGAAGAGCAGGCGCTGCAGGCCATTCTCGACGGCAAGGTGGGCGCCGGCGATGTCGTTGTTATTCGTTATGAAGGTCCCAAGGGCGCACCGGGCATGCGCGAAATGCTCAGCCCCACGGGCGCGATCATGGGGCGCGGGCTGGGCAAAGAGGTCGCACTGATCACCGACGGGCGTTTTTCCGGCGGTAGCCACGGATTCGTGGTTGGCCACGTGTCGCCGGAGGCTGCGGTGGGTGGACCAATAGCCCTGATTGAAGACGGAGATCGCATCGAAATCGACGCAGAAGGCCGCGAGATTAACGTGGATGTCGAAGCTTCGGTGATGCAGGCCAGGCGTGCCGCCTGGCAAAGACCGCCTTCATCGGTGTCATCGGGCGTACTCGCGAAATATCGCGCGCAGGTGTCGTCGGCTTCCAGCGGCGCCGTGACCCGCCCGGATGACTGGGATACTTGACCTTTCGTTCAAGGTCCGTTGTACTTCGGCCATGATCATTTTCGACGTCAGCGTAGAGTGTCTGAGCATGTGCGAAGCACGTGTGAAAAAGAACGTAAAACGAATGACGCGCCAGAGGTGCGCGGGCGTCATACGCAGTGGTTTAGCCTGATACGTCAAGCGAACCCTGTCCACAAGCCCGCAGAGACATCTCTCGCGGGTTTTTTTTTGCCCTGATGAGACAGACAGTTGATTAACGAAGCCCCCTTCGAAGACAGTGAAGCCCTCGGTGCCAGCGCGGATGTCGTCCGTTCGGAATGGATCGTCATGAAGTTTGGCGGCACCAGCGTGTCATCGGCCGACAGCTGGAAAACGATCGCAGGGCTGGTTCGTAAGCGGCTGGAGGCGGGCCTCAAACCGGTTATCGTGCACTCAGCGCTCAGCGGTGTATCGAACGCTCTGGAAGCATTGCTGGAGTCGTCGATGACCGAAGACCCGCGAGACGCGCTCGAGGCTATCCGTGCTCGCCACTATGAGCTTGCGGCGCAGCTCGGCCTCGATGGCCCGGGATTGCTCGACGAATCGCTGGATGAACTCGACCAGCTGTTTGCGGGTGTTCGCTTGCTGCGCGAAGCAAGCGTGCGTGTGCGCGTGCGCATCATGTCACTCGGTGAGCTCATGTCGACGCGGCTGGGCGCCGCATTTCTGCGCAACCAGGGCATCCCGGTTGCCTGGGTTGATGCACGGGATATTCTCCAAAGTGTCGCCCGATCCGGTGCGGAAAACAGTCAGGACTACCTGTCGGCGGTTTGCCGTCACGATCCCGACCCGGACCTCTGCGACACGCTGGCGGCGGCGGGAGACGTTGTGCTCACGCAGGGCTTCATCGCCCGGAATCGCCAGGGGCGTACCGTGCTGCTCGGTCGCGGCGGCTCCGATACCTCGGCTGCCTACTTCGCTGCGCGCCTGCAGGCACGCCGTATCGAAATCTGGACAGACGTCCCCGGCATGTTTACGGCGGATCCCAGGATCGTGCCGTCAGCGCGATTACTCACTGCGCTGCGCTACGACGAAGCGCAGGAGCTGGCGTCGGCCGGTAGCTCGGTGCTGCATCCGCGCTGTCTGTCCCCGCTGCGTCAGTATTCGATTCCCTTGTTCGTCCGCTGCACCGCGCGCCCGGAGTTGCAGGGTACGACGGTCGCCGCCGTTATCGACGACTCCGAGACCCAGGTAAAAGGCATCTGTTCCCGCGACGGCCTGACGCTGGTGTCGATGGACAGTGTCGGTATGTGGCACGAGGTCGGCTTCCTCGCCCGAGCGTTCGCCGTGTTCAGTGAGCATCAACTGTCGATCGACCTCGTATCGACGTCAGAAACGAACGTTACCGTGTCGATCGATGCAGCCGCGGATGTCCTGACCGACGATGTCCGTGACGCGCTATCTGCCGACCTGTCCCGCTATTGCCGGGTTCGCATGATTGATCATTGCACAGCCGCCAGCCTGGTCGGTCGCAAAATCCGCACCATCCTGCCGCGCCTGGCACCGGCCCTGGAGGTGTTTGAAGAAGAGCGAATTCACCTGATGAGTCAGTCGGCCAATGACCTTAACCTGACCTTTGTGGTCGACAAGGCGCAGGGCACGCGACTGGTTCGCAAGCTGCACGCCTCGATTATTCGCAAGCGCGGCGGCAGTCCGTCATTCGGTGCGAGCTGGGAGGCGCTGTTTGCCGGCGAGGACGAACAACGCATCCAAGCACCTGCGCCGTGGTGGCGTGACAAGCGCGATCAACTGCTGGCGATCGCAGAAAAGGCCGGTAATGCCTATGTCTATGACCTCGACAGTGTGCGCAGCGCCGCGCAGCGGCTGAAAGCGATCTCCAATGTCGATCGTGTGTTGTATGCGATGAAAGCCAACTTCAATGCGGACATCCTGCGCTGTCTCAGTGAAGAGGGCGTTGATTTCGAGTGTGTGTCACCCGGTGAAGTGGAATGGCTGGAATCGGTGTTGCCAGACCTGGATTCATCTCGGCTGCTGTTTACACCGAACTTCGCACCGAAGGAAGAATACGACTGGGCCCTGCAGCGCGGCTTGCAGGTAACCCTCGACAATCTGTACCCGTTGCAGGCCTGGCCGGAAGCGTTCAAGGGTGCAAAGTTGTTTGTTCGGCTCGATCCGGGTCAGGGGCGCGGCCACCACGAGCATGTCAAAACCGCCGGTGTGCATTCCAAGTTTGGCGTTCCACTGTTCGAACTGGAAGAGTTGAAGCAGCTGACCGAGAGGGCGGGTGCAGAGATCATCGGTATGCACGCGCACAGCGGCAGCGGAATACTGGATCCTTCAAACTGGCGATCCGTGGCTGGTGCCCTGATCGAAGCGGCGCAGATGTTCCCCACCGTCAAATCCATTGATCTTGGTGGCGGTCTCGGGGTTCCGGAAAAGCCGGGGGACAAGCCGCTCGATCTGGCCGCGGTCGACGCATTGCTCGCCGAAGTGCGCGAGTCGTATCCGCAATATGAACTGTGGCTTGAACCGGGACGCTACTTCGTTGCGCAATCCGGTGTGTTGCTGACGCATGTGACACAGGTGAAAGGCAAGGGCGAAATGAAGTACATCGGTGTCGGTACGGGCATGAATTCGCTCATCCGCCCGGCGCTCTACGGTGCGTATCACGAGATCGTCAACCTCAGTCGTGCCGACGAGGCGCCGAGTGAGACGGTCACGGTGGTGGGTCCCATTTGCGAAACCGGGGATCGGTTGGGCAGCGATCGCCTGTTGCCGGTCTCACAGGAAGGGGACGTGGTGTTGATTGCAAACGCCGGCGCTTACGGTCGCGTAATGAGCTCTGAGTACAACAAGCGAGCCATCGCCGAGGAGATTACGCTGTGAAACTGTTCCACAGCGCCCGAACCCGCTCCAGTCGAATTGTCTGGTTACTGGAAGAGGCCGGCATCGACTACGAGCTTGTGCCGATTCGCCTGGGCGCTGCTGATCAGCCTGCGGCATTTCTCGCGGCCAGCCCCATGCGCAAAGTCCCGGCTATTGAAGACGGTGACGTGGCCTTGGCCGACTCTGCGGCAATTGCAATGTACATCGCCGACCGCTACCCCGAGGCGTCGCTTGCGCCCGCAATCGATGACCCGCTGCGCGGGAGTTACCTCTTTTGGTGCATGTTTACCCCGGGTGTCATGGAACCGGCCCTGTCAGAGAAACTTGCCGGCTCCGAACCGAACCCGCGCAGCAACGGTTGGGGAAACTTCGAGCTGATGCTGTCAACACTGGAAGCCGCCCTTGCAGAGGGTCCGTGGCTGCTCGGCGAGCAATTCAGCGCGGCGGATATCCTGACCGGCTCCGGCGTGGTCTACATGCGCAGGATTAACGTGCTGCCGGCGTCCGGCGTGCTCGAGAACTACGCCGAGCGTTGCCTTGCGCGTCCGGGACTCCGGCTGGCGCTGTCGATGGATGAACCCGGCGCTGACTAGCGCTGCCTCGACTCCAGCGTACCAACGACATCCGCCAGCGTGATTCCCCTGGCGTTCAACAGCACCAACAGATGGTAGAGCAGGTCGGCGGCCTCGTTGCGGACGTCGTTGTCGTCCCCTGTGACCGAAGCCAGAGCCAGTTCGACACCTTCTTCACCCAGCTTCTGTGCGATGCGAGACGGACCGTCTGTTAACAGCTTCGCGGTGTAACTGCCTTCCGCCGGCGACTCGATACGTTGCTGGATGACGGACTCCAGAGAATTCAGGAAATCGATGGATGCCATCGCTTAACTCCGCATGTGCACCTGGTTGCCCGCGAGATAGGCTTTCAGGTCGGGTATGTGAATGGATGCGCTGTGAAAAACGGACGCGGCGAGTGCACCGTCCACGCGTGCGCTTTCGAAAACGTCGAGAAAATGCGCCGGCTCGCCAGCCCCGCCCGACGCGATCAGGGGGACGTTGCAGACGGCGCGCACGGTGGCCAACTGCTTCACATCGTAGCCCTTGCGAACCCCGTCCTGGTTCATGCAGTTGAGTACCACCTCGCCGATACCCAGTTCCTGTGCATCGCGAATCCAGTCGGTGGTACGCCGCTGTGCCGATGTTGTTTTGTCGGGATCGCCGGTGTACTGGTAAACGAAATAATCACCGTCTTCTTCCCGGCTGTCGACGCCGAGTACGACACATTGTGAACCGAAGCGTTTTGCCAGCTCGGTCACCAGCGACGGGTTTTCCAATGCCGGTGAATTCACCGATATCTTGTCCGCGCCCTTGTTCAGCACTTCTTCGGCGTCCCGGATACTGCGGATGCCGCCTGCCACACAAAAGGGGATGTCGAGTTCGGCGGCGACGCGACTAACCCAGCTGCGATCGACGCTACGGCCATCCGGACTCGCGGTAATGTCATAGAAAACCAGCTCGTCGGCGCCTTCTTCGCAATAGCGCGCGGCGAGCTCGATAATGTCACCGACAACCCGATGGTTGCGGAACTGGACGCCCTTGACGACGACGCCGTCGCGCACGTCAAGGCAGGGGATTATGCGTTTTGCTGGAATGACGCTATCTCCTCGGCCGATATTTTTCCATCGAGCATGGCCTTGCCCGTGATGGCCGCTGGTATGCCGTGCTCGCGAAGGTCGATCAGGTCATTGATGCTTCGGACGCCGCCGGAGGCTTGCAGGCGCAAAGCCGGGTAACGGTCAAGAATCTCGTTGTACAGGGCGACATTCGGGCCGGCCATGGCGCCATCCCGGCTGACGTCCGTGCACAGCACGTGCTTGAGGCCGGCATCAAGGTAGGCATCGATGCAGTCCCAGAGAGTCTGCTCGCTGGTCTGCGTCCAGCCATGTGTCGTCAACAACGGCCGTCCGTCATCGTCGAGACGCACATCCAGGGCCAGCACAATGCGGTCTGCACCGAACGCATCTATCCAGCCAATTACGGTGTCCGGCTCCTGGATTGCAACGCTGCCGACGACACATCGGGAAACGCCGGCTTTGAGCCAGCGATCGACCGTTTCCGAATTGCGTATGCCACCGCCGACCTGCACGTTCAGAGGGGTGTTGGCCGCTATGTCGGCGACGATGTCCTGGTTGGTCTGTTCGCCGGTGCGCGCGCCGTCGAGGTCGACCACGTGCATATCTGCCACATCGAGTGCAGAAAATTGGTTTGCGATCTCTATCGGGTTGCTGCTGTATTCCGTGGTCTGGTCAAAATCGCCCTTGTACAGACGAACGCAACGGCCGTCCTTGAGGTCGATGGCGGGGATGATTTTCATGCGGCTTACTTCAGAAAACGGGCCAGCAGTTTTTGGCCGGCCGTGGAGGAGCGTTCCGGGTGGAATTGCGCCGCCCAGAAATTGTCTTTCGCAATCACCGCCGCGAACGGGTCGACGTGAGCCGCCGAAGCCACCGTGTAATCCGACACCGGCACGGCGTAGCTGTGAACGAAATAGAAATAGCTGCCGTCATCGATAGTCTCGAGTGACGGGTGATCCGATCGCTTGTCGATGGCGCACCAGCCCATATTGGGCACCGGGTGTTCGGTGCCTGCCGGCAGGAGGGTTGCGGTTCCCGGGATGATGCCAAGGCAGTCAACGTTTTCTTCCTCGGAAGCATCTACCATCAATTGCATGCCGAGACACACACCGAGGACCGGCTGCTCCAGCCGACGGATCACGTCGATGAGGCTCGCATCACGGAGACGTTGCATGGCGTCGCCGGCGGCGCCTACCCCCGGAAGGATGACCCGGTCTGCAGACCGAATGGTATCTGCGTCGGTCGTTAGTACCGCGGGTGCGTTCAGCCGTTCGAAGGCGTACAGCAACGACGCAATGTTCGCTCCGCCGGAATCAATGATCGCGACCGGGCTCGGCATCACAGCACCCCCTTCGTTGAGGGCAGACTGCCGTCACCGGACAGACTGAAGGCCTGCCTGAGACCTCGCCCGACCGCCTTGAAGCAAGCTTCGACCATGTGGTGCGTGTTGTCGCCAGTCACTTCGATGTGAATAGCTGCGCCGAGCGTCTCTGCCAGCGAACGGAAGAAGTGTTCGACCATTTCGGTGGACAGCTGGCCGACGTTGTCGCGCGGCCAGTCACCTTTGAAAAGGAAATTGCCGCGCCCGGACAGGTCGATCGCAACACGCGCCTCACTCTCGTCCATGGGTAGGACAAAACCATAGCGACCGATTCCGAACTTGTTATCCAATGCCTGTTTTAGTGCGTTGCCAAGCGCAATCGCGACGTCTTCAACGGTGTGGTGTTCATCAACCTCGAGATCACCGTCGCAGGCCAACTGCAGGCGAAAGCCGCCGTGCTTCGATATCTGCTCGAGCATGTGATCGAAGAAACCGATACCCGTCGAGATCTCCGCCGCCTGGGTTGAGTCGAGATTGACGGACAGCTTGATCCGCGTCTCGTTCGTGTTTCGCGTCACTGTTGCGGTTCGATCCGCGTTGAGCAGCGCATCGACAATATCGGCCCATGTCAGTGTGTCACCATCGCCAGGGCCGAGTTTCAGGCCGCGTACACCGATGGCTTCAGCCAGCTCCAAGTCAGTTTCGCGATCGCCGATAACGGCGCTGCGCTGCAGATCGATGGTGTTCGCCGCCAGGTAACGCGTCAGCAATCCGGCTCGTGGTTTGCGGCATTCGCAGCCGGTGTCCGGCAGGTGCGGGCAGATGAAGACCTCGTCAAAGCGAATGCCCTGGCTGGAAAAGATCGACATCATCAGCTGGTGCGCCGGGTGAAAGTCTTCCTCCGGAAACGACTCGGTGCCGAGGCCATCCTGGTTGCTCACCATGACAAAACGATACCCGGCATCGCGCAGCGAAAGCAGGGCGGGAATGACGTTGTCGACCAGCGCCACCTTGTCGATGGCATCCACCTGAAAATCATCCGGTTCAACAATCAGCGTGCCGTCGCGGTCAATAAACAGGACCTTCATGGCGTCGTCTCCGTTGCGCGAACCGCAGCAAGCATCGCGTCATTCTCCGTGGCTGTACCGATGCTGATTCGCGCGCAATTTGTAAGCTCACCGCCGAAATAGCGCAATAGAACGCCAGCGTCGCGTGTTGCCGCCAGGACGCTCTCAACATTCGCGAACTCGACGAGCAGGAAGTTGGCATCACTGGGCCAGATCCGGCTGACGGTTCTGAGTCCCAGCAGTTCTGTCCGCACGCGCTCACGCTCAGTGACCAGCAGGGAGACCTGCGCCTCGGCTCGTTGGATGTTGTTACCCGTCAGCGCATCTTCTACACATTCAACGACCGGCGTGGAAAGCGCATAGGGTGACTGGATTGCATCCAGAACACCGATCAGTGTCGAGTCAGCAATCACCGCACCGCAACGTGCGCCTGCAAAGGCGAGTGCTTTCGACAATGTGCGAAGCACGACCAGGTGCTCGTACTTTTGCAGGAGGTCGGTGACCGAGCTGGCATCGGAAAACTCGATGTAAGCCTCATCGACCACGACAACGACACGACCACGCGCTATCTCGAGGACGCGCTCAATCGTCTCACGCGGCAGGCTGGTACCGGTCGGATTGTTTGGTGAACACAGGAACAGCAATTTACTGCGCCGATCTATGGCATTCACCAGTGCCGGTTCGTCCAGCTCGAAGTCCTCGCCTTTGACCAGCGGCACATCCCGGACATCGGCACCCTGGACCCTCGCGTAGTGGGCGTACATCGAAAAGGTGGGTGACGTCACGATGATGTTGTCCTGATCCGCGGTGCAGAATGTGCGAATCAACAGATCAATCGCCTCACTGCTTCCGCGGGTAACGAGCAGCTGATCGTTGTTGCAGGAGAATCGTGTCGAGAGCAGCTGGCGCAATCGTTGCGGACGAATTTCGGGGTAACGATTCAGCGGCCGGCGGAAAGCCTCTGACGCGGTGTCAAACGGCGATTCGTTGGCGTTCAGTCGGACCGTATCGACCACCTGTTCGGCTGCTTTGTACGGCGACATGCCTGCCAGCGACGGGCGGACCAGGTCGAGAATGCTCACGGACGTGACTCCAGGCGGCGCGTTACCGCTGCAGCGTGGGCATCGAGGCCTTCGAGGCCGGCCAGTTCGACGACAGCCTGCCCGAGGTTTTCGAGACCCTGGCGGTCCAGTTCCTGGACCGTCGTGTAGCGGATGAACTGGTCCAGGCCGAGACCGCTGTAATTGCGCGCAAACCCATACGTCGGCAACACGTGATTCGTCCCGCTGCAATAATCGCCAACCGACTCCGGTGTCCAGCGACCGACGAATATCGATCCGGCGTTGCGCAGATCGGCCACGAGATCGCGTGCATTGCGCGTTTGCAGAATCAGGTGCTCGGGCGCGTAACGGTTGCTGACCGTCACCGCATCGCTGATCGAGTCGACGACGATAAGCTGGGAGTGGCTCAGCGCCTCGCGCGCGATGTCGGCCCGCGACAGCGATTTCAGCTGGTTTTCCAGTTCGAGCTGCACCGCATCCGCGAGTGCCTGGCTGGTGGTCACGAGCACCACCTGGGAGTCTGTGCCATGTTCGGCCTGCGAGAGCAGGTCGGAAGCGACGAATTCAACACTGGCCTCATCATCGGCGATAACCAGCACTTCTGAGGGCCCTGCCGGCAGGTCAATAGCAGCGCCATTCGCATCCGCACTGACGAGTCCCTTAGCGGCCGTAACCCAGGCATTGCCCGGACCGAAGATCTTCAGCGTTTTGGGCACCGTTTCCGTTCCGTAGGCCATCGCGGCGACGGCCTGCGCGCCGCCCACCTTGATAATGGTCTCAACGCCCGCCCGGGTCGCTGCGACGATAACCGCCGGATCCGCTCGACCGTCTGGCCGGGGAGGGGTGCACAAGACCTTGTCGCGCACACCGGCAATCGCCGCGGGCACACACAACATCACCGCCGCGGACGGCAGCGGTGCTGTGCCGGCCGGCACATAAAGACCAACGGATTCCAGCGGGTGCCAGACTCGTTCGCAGCGAACGCCGGGCATGGTTTCGACCTCGACCAGGCCCGGTTTCTGTGCCTCGTGAAAGGCGCGGACGTTGCTGATGGCAAGGTCGATGGCGTCGATCGCCTCGGTGGTCAGCTGCTGTAGCGCCCACGCTTTCTCCTCATCAGAGACCGCAAGCGTCTCGAGTGGAACACCGTCGATACGCTCGGTGAGTTCGAGCAAAGCGACATCGCCACGCGAACGCACGTCATCGATAATTGCTGCAACGGTGTCGCGCGTGCTGGCGTCCGCCTTCAAGGCCGGACGCTGCAGCGCCGCGGCACGCTCGGCGTCGTTCGCAGTGCTCCAGTTAAGCAGTCTCGCAGTCATGCAAGCATCTTCTCGACGGGGAGCACCAGCAGGGAACTCGCCCCCGCCGCTTTCAGGTTTTCCAGCGTCTCCCAGAACACGTTTTCGCGGCAGACGGCGTGCACAGCGACGCGATCGTCAGCACCATCGAGCGGTACGACCGTGGGCGCTTCAGTTCCTGGCAGGAGATCGCGAATTTGCTGCAGCGAGGCTCGAGGCGCATGCAGCATGATGTATTTGCTCTCGCTGACCTGCAGTACGCCGTCCAGGCGTTGCAGGATTTTGTCCACAAGCGCCTGCTTATCGTCCGCGAGCGGCGCCTGGGTCTGGATAATGATCGCCTCGCTTTCCAGCAGAGTCTCGACTTCCCGCAAGCCATTGGCCGCGAGTGTCCCGCCGGTAGACACCAGGTCGCAGATGTAGTCGGCCTTGCCGAGCTTTGGCGCAATTTCCACGGCGCCTGAGAAATACTCGATGTTGGCGCTGATGTCGTTGTCGCGCAGGAATGCCGCCAGCGTGCCCGTGTAACTCGTGGCGATGCGTTTGCCTTCCAGCGATTGCGGTCCCTGCCACTCCGTGTCGTCCGCCGCCGCGATAGACAATCGGCAATGCCCAAAGTCCAGATCGAAGACCTTCTTGAACAGCGCGTCACGTCCTTCTGACTCGCGGACCAGGCGTTTTTCTTCGACCACGTTCATGCCGACGATGCCGAGGTCGCAGACGTCGTCGCTGACAAGCCCGGGAATGTCGTCATCGCGAACCAGCAACAAATCAATGGGCATGTTCTCGCCGAAACAGAAAAGACGGTCCTTGCTGCGGGTGAATTTCAAACCGCAGCGTTCCAGCAAATCGATGGAGTGATCGGTCAATCGTCCGGATTTCTGCACCGCAATACGAATGCGTTGCTTGCTCGTGTCCATGAGAGGGATCCTGTCGGGGAAGAGGAGGGATGAGCCTTGTGTCAGGCGTTTTTGCGGGTTCGATGGAAAGCGACTTCATAGCCGCCGAAGCCATCACTGAGAAACCGGGCGACGCGTCCTATGGTGGTGACGCTGACGCCGGTTTCATCGTGAATCCGGCGGTAGGGGAGGCCCTGTTCAAGGAGCTCAACGACCTGCCAGCGATCAACCAGCGCCTGCAGTTCCGACGGTGTGCAGAGGTCTTTGAGGAAGTTTCGTGCTTCGTCCACCGTCTGCAGAGAGATCAGTGCTGAGCAAAGTGCCTCCTCACACTCGGCTTTCAGTGTTTCGTCGACGTCCTTGTTGGGCTTCATCGCGTTGTACTAGTGTATTAACGTGTTAGTACGCTAATACATATTGCTGGCCGCTGCAAGCGCTGATTGCATCAGCTTGTATCCATACCTCCGCGTGTGCTGCCAACTGTGAATCCCGTCTTGACGACGGCGGAGCCACTTGGTTAATCTTCCTGAAACTCATCGAGACCGGCTGAGGGATAGGCCCAGTGACGCCGGGGCAACCATCAGGACTAACCATCCTGAAAAGGTGCCAACTCCTACGGGGTACCCAAGCGGTACCACGACAGATGAGGTTCGGTGCAACATGCCGTCTGGCTGAAGGGCACTCGACCCATCCCTTGCGTACTCCGCGGGGTCCGATGAGCTAAAGCGTTTAGCGACATCATTGGAACTGCGGAGACCACCATGACATCCCATCTTGACCCGGCAACCCTCGCTGTTCGTGCGGCTATCGAGTCCGACACACAGCATCGAGCTGTCGTGCCGCCGCTGCACTTGTCTTCCAACTTTGCGTTCGAGGGTTTTGGCCAGAAAAGCGCGTATGACTACACGCGCTCCGGCAACCCGACGCGTACCGCTCTGGGCGATGCGCTGACCGAGCTTGAAGGCGGAGCCGGTACCGTGGTGACCTCGTCCGGTATGGCGGCGCTCAATATCGTGCTGCAATTCCTGAAGCCCGGTGACCTGCTGGTCGCGCCGCACGACTGCTACGGCGGCACGTTCCGATTGTTCAGCACGTTGGCGGAGAAGGGGCACTTCGAACTCGAGTTTGTTGATCAGACGGATCTGGACGCGCTGGCCGACGCCTGCGCTCGCAAACCTCGCGTCATCCTGGTGGAAACGCCGTCAAATCCGCTGCTGCGGATTACGGACATTGCGGCCGTGTCCCGGCTGGCGAAAGACTGTGGCGCGTTGCTGGCCGTCGACAACACCTTCCTGTCGCCGGCGCTGCAGCAACCGATCTCGCTCGGTGCTGATCTCGTGATTCACTCGACAACCAAATACATCAACGGCCACAGCGACGTGGTGGGCGGATGTGTCGTCGCCGCGACGCCAGAGCTCGCCGAGGAGGTCACCTGGTGGGCGAACTGCCTGGGAACGAGCGGTGCACCATTCGACAGCTACCTGACCTTGCGCGGTATTCGCACCCTGCATGCTCGTGTTGCGCAGCACGAGCGCTCAGCGTCGGTCTTGGCGACCGTGCTTGATGAGCATCCGGAGGTGAGCAGGGTGTACTACCCGGGACTCACAACGCATCCGGGTCATGCGATTGCTGCGCGCCAGCAAACAGGGTTTGGCGGCATGATCAGCTTCGAAATCAACGGCGGTATCGACGCGACTCGCGCCTTCATCAATAGCCTCAGCTGTTTTTCACTCGCAGAGTCCCTCGGTGGTGTCGAAAGCCTGGTGTGTCACCCGCCGACCATGACGCACGCAGCGGTTACCGAAGAGGCGCTGGAAAATGCTGGCATCGGTCAAAACATCGTTCGACTGTCAGTCGGGCTCGAAGGTACGGAAGACCTGATTGCTGACGTTCTCGGCGCGTTGGAGGCTGCCAGGGCAACTCGCGTCGCTGCGGCGTGAGGCGACGACGCTAGTCGAGTTGCAAAAGGACGGCGTCAGTAAACTCCCGCGTGGAGAGAAACGGCGCATCCGTGGCGGCTATATCGGCCGTTCGGGCGCCGCTGGCGAGAACCGCGGCAACGGCCGCTTCAACCGCGTCGGCTTCTTCATCCAGGCCGAGGCTGTAACGCAGCAGTAATGCCGCGCTGCTGATGGTGCCGCAGGGATTGGCGATACCCTGACCGGCAATATCGGGCGCGGAGCCGTGAATTGGCTCATACAAGCCCTGGCGTGTCGTACCCAGCGAGGCGGAGGGCAAAAGGCCCAGTGATCCCGCCAGCATCGACGCTTCGTCCGTCAGGATGTCGCCAAACATGTTCTCGGTGACGATCACATCAAAGTCGGCTGGCCGGCTCAGCAAGTGCATGGCCGCCGCATCGACCAGCAGTGTTTCGGTATCGAGGTCGTCGTAATCGGCCGCCAGCACCTCATCGGTGACCGAGCGCCAGAGGCGCGAGGTTTCCATGACGTTGGCCTTGTCGACCGAACACAAACGGCCACGTCGTTGTCGCGCGAGATCGGCGGCAACGCGAACCACGCGTTCGATTTCGTTTCGCGAGTACACGCAGAGATCGGTTGCGTGGTCGTCACTCCGGGTTTTTTCACCGAAGTAGATGCCGCCGGTCAGTTCGCGGACCACGATCAGGTCAACACCGTCGAGGCGGTCTGCTTTCAGCGGCGATGCGTCGATTAACTCTGGGTACACGCGAACCGGTCGCAGGTTGGCGAACACGCCGAGAACGGCGCGCAGGCGCAGCAAACCCTGTTCCGGCCGCACAGCGGCGTCGGGATCTGACCATTTCGGTCCGCCGACGGCGCCCAGCAGGACCGCATTACTGTCTTTGCAGCTCACCACCGTGTCCGCCGGCAAGGGGTCCCCGGCCTCGTCGATAGCGATGCCACCGATCAGGTGTTCATCGAAGATAAACCGATGGCCGTAGCGTTTGGCGACGCGAATCAGCACCTCCCGCGCGGATTCGGTGACCTCCGGACCGATGCCATCCCCGGGTAGCAGCGTAATCAGGGCGTCCAGGGTCGTTGCTCCTCGAATGTCTCAATGGTGTCCAGGTTTTTCTGGATAAAACCCAGCTGGTCGATACCTTCCACCAGGCAATAGCGGGCAAAGGCGTCTATCGGGTACTCGACCTGCCGGCCGTCGGGCAATGTCAGTGTCGATGCCTCGATGTCGATGACCAACTCGATGCCCGGATGGTCGACCAGGTACCGGTGTGTGTGCGTGTCGACGACGATCGGCAGTAAACCGTTCTTCAGCGAGTTGTTGCGAAAGATGTCGGCGATCTGTGTGGAAATCACCGCGCGAAAGCCGTAGTCGAGCAGTGCCCACGGTGCGTGCTCGCGCGACGAGCCGCAGCCGAAGTTGTTGCCGGCGACGAGTATCCGGCTGCCCTCGGACGCCGCCTGGTTGAGCGGGAAGTCCGGCACTGCATTGCCGTCACCGTCGAAACGCAGGTCGTAGAACAGTCCTTCGCCGAGTCCTTCCTTGGTCGTGGTCGTCAGGTAGCGCGCCGGGATAATCTGGTCGGTGTCGATGTCCTTACCCGGCATGACGATCGTGGTTGAACGGATGCTGTGTGTCATCATCTGTCTCAGTCGAGGTAGGGGCGAGGATCGGCTACCGTGCCGCGGATCGCCGACGCAGCGGCGGTGGCGGGACTCGCCAGCACGGTGCGCGCACCGACGCCCTGGCGGCCTTCAAAGTTGCGATTGCTGGTGCTGACGGCAAGCTGGCCACTGGGGACGGTGTCGCCGTTCATGCCGAGGCACATCGAGCAGCCGGATTCGCGCCACTGTGCGCCGGCCTCGGCAAACACGCGGTCGAGACCTTCGCTCTCGGCTTGCTGTTTAACCTGCTGCGAACCCGGAACCACCAGCATGGTTACGCCGTCGGCGACCTTGTGACCCTTCAACACGTCGGCTGCCAGGCGCAGATCACTCATTCGGGAGTTCGTACAGCTGCCGATAAACACGACGTTGACCGGGGTTTCAGTCAGCGGCTTGCCGGCTTCAACCTGCATGTAGTCCAGCGCATTACGAAAGTCGCTGTCACCGCCGGTCGGTACCGGATCGTCAACACCGACCACCATGCCGGGGTTGGTGCCAAAGGTCACCATCGGCTTGAGTTCATCGGCGTTGATTGTCACTTCCTGGTCGAACACCGCACCCGGGTCACTCTTGAGCGTGCGCCATCGTGTGACGGCCGCATCAAAATCGACGCCCTGGGGCGCGTGCGGTCGACCGCGCAGATACTCGAAAGTCGTGTCGTCCGGCGCGATCATGCCGGCTCTGGCCCCGGCCTCGATCGACATGTTGCAAATCGTCATGCGCGATTCCATGTCGAGCGCCTCAATGGCGGGCCCGCGGTACTCGATGACGTGCCCGGTACCACCGTTCACACCGATCTTGCCGATGATCGCGAGAATGAGGTCCTTTGCCGTCACCGCATCGCCGATCCGGCCTTCAACATAGACTGACAGGGTTTTCGGCCGACGCTGCAGCAGGCACTGCGTTGCAAGAACGTGGCCAATCTCCGTCGTGCCAATGCCGAAGGCGAGGGCACCGAAGGCGCCGTGCGTGCTGGTGTGGCTGTCCCCGCAGACGATGGTCTTGCCGGGCTGGGTCGCACCCAGTTCGGGACCGATGACGTGCACGATACCGCGCGAGTCGCTGTCAAAGCCCAACAGATCCAGGCCGAAGTCCCTGCAGTTCTGCTGCATCTGCAGGATTTGCGCTTTCGCCTTACTGCCAACAATGTCGAGGTCGCCGACACTGCGCACCGGTGTGGTCGGCGTCGAGTGATCCATCGTTGCCAGTGTCAGGTCGGGGCGGCGAATGGGCAGAGCACGCTCGCGCAACATCGAAAAGGCCTGCGGTGACGTGACTTCGTGGATCAGGTGCAGGTCAATATAGAACACCGCTGGCGTATCCGCGGTCTCCGGGGCGACGACATGGTCGTTCCAGACCTTGTCAAATAACGTGTTTGCTACCATGGCTCAGATGATGGTGTGTGATGCGGTTGACGACAGTCGACTTGGCGCTCCGCGTTCATTGCGCCGGATCACCCGGTTTATCACGTCAAGGTACCCGCGACACCCGGCTTCGACAATATCAACGCTGGTTCCCTGGCCGCGGTAGCTTGCGTCATCGTGTTCGACGGTAACGGTGACTTCGCCGAGCGCATCCTCGCCGCGCGTTGCGCTGTGCACTTCAAAATTGCGCAGCGTCAGGTCGATGCCGGTAGCGGCCTCCAGCGCGGCGAAACAGGCGGCGACCGGGCCGTCGCCGCTGGCGGTGTTTTCGATCGTGTCGCCTTGCTCGTGACCCAGCACGACCGTGGCAACAGCGTCTTTGTCAGTCTCGGTTTGTACCGTCAGCGTCTTCAGCGTCCACGGTCCCGGCTGCGCATTGTCGATATCCATAACGATGGCCTCGATATCGCCGTCGTAGATGTCCTTCTTTTTGTCGGCGAGGCGCTTGAATGCCTGGAAGGCTCGATTGGTCTCGAAATCATCGAGCTCAAAGCCAAGCTCTCGAACCCGGTCGCGGAACGCGTGACGGCCGCTGTGCTTGCCGAGAACGAGATTGGACTTCGCGAGCCCAACATCCTCCGGGCGCATAATTTCGTACGTCGATGCATGTTGCAGCATGCCGTGCTGATGAATGCCCGCCTCATGTGCGAATGCGTTTTCACCGACCACCGCCTTGTTGCGCGGTATGTGCATGCCCGTGATGCTGGAAACCAGTCGAGACGTAGGATACAGGCGCGCCGTTTCGATATCCGTGTGCAGATCGAAAAACTCCGCACGCGTCTTCAGCGCCATGACAACCTCTTCAAGGCTGCAGTTACCGGCGCGCTCGCCAATGCCGTTGATCGTGCACTCGATCTGTCGCGCGCCGGCATGCACTGCCGCCAGGCTGTTGGCGACCGCCATGCCAAGGTCGTTGTGGCAGTGCACGCTCAGGGTGATGTCATCGATCCCGTCGACGTGCTCCTTCAGGTACCGGAACAGGCGGTCAAACTCGCCTGGCACCGTGTACCCAACCGTGTCCGGTATATTCACCGTCGTCGCGCCTGCCTCGATCGCCGCAGAGACAACCTCGGCCAGGTAAGACAGCTCGGTTCGCGACGCATCTTCCGGCGAAAACTCGACGTCGTCGCACAGCTCGCGGGCCATGCGAATCGCTCCCTCGGCGCTGCGGATGATCTCTTCCTTGGCCATCTTGAGTTTGTGCTCACGATGGATCGCACTGGTCGCCACAAACACGTGGATACGGTGGCGATCGGAACCCTTCACGGCCGCATGGACTTTTCCAATATCCTCAGCGTTGCAGCGAGCGAGCCCGCAAATAACCGGTCCTGCATTGAGATCGGCAATAGCTTTGACCGATTCGAAGTCACCAGGCGACGCGGCAGGAAAGCCGGCCTCGATGATGTCGACTTTGAGATCGGCTAGCGCCTGGGCGACTTTGAGTTTTTCCTGCAGCGTCATGCTGCAACCCGGCGCTTGTTCGCCGTCTCGCAGCGTCGTATCGAATATCCGTATGCGGTCAGAAGCCATCGTGGTTCCTTCAGGTTATTCCTGCAGCCAGTCCATCTGGCCGCGCAGTTTGCGTCCGACTTCCTCAATCGGGTGATCGAGATCAGCCTGCATCTTTTGCTTGAACGCCGGCATGCCGGCTTCGTTTTCGGCAATCCAGTTGCGTGCAAACGTGCCGTCCTGGATGTCCGTCAGCACCGCTTTCATCGCGTCACGGGACTCCTGGCCCACGACTCGAGGTCCGCTGATCATGTCGCCCCAGGCTGCCGTGTCGCTGATAAAGGTGTGCATTTTCTTGAGGCCACCTTCATGCAGCAGGTCAACGATCAGCTTCAGTTCGTGCATCACCTCGTAGTAAGCCACCTCGGGCTGGTAGCCGGCTTCCACCAGGGTCTCGAAGCCCGCGGTGATGAGCTCGGTTGCGCCACCGCACAGCACCGCCTGTTCGCCAAACAGGTCCGTCTCGGTCTCTTCAGCAAACGTGGTCTCAATCACACCGGCGCGCGCGCCGCCAATACCGGCGGCGTAGGCGAGGGCGGTTTTCAGGGCATCACCGTCCTTGTCCTGATGAATGGCCACCAGACAAGGCACGCCGTGACCTTCCTCATACTGGCGACGAACCAGGCCGCCCGGGCCCTTGGGCGCGATCAGCGCCACGTTCAGGTCGTCTCGGGGCGCAATCTGGCCGTAGTGGATCGCGAATCCGTGTGCGAACAACAAGGTGGCGCCTTGCTCGATGTGCGATTCGAGCGACTCGTAAAGCGCTTTCTGCACCATATCCGGGGTCAGAAACATGACGATCTTGGCGCCTTTCACCGCATCGGCCGGTTCCGCGACGGTCAATCCGCCCGCCGTCGCCTTCGGCCAGCTCGCGCCACTTTCGCGAAGACCGACAACGACATCGATACCGCTGTCTCCGAGGTTGAGTGCGTGGGCGCGGCCCTGGCTGCCGTATCCGAGCACGGCGACTTTCTGGCTGTCGAGGGCTGACGAATCAACGTCGGCTTCCGAGTACATCTTCATGAGGGTGTCCTTGAGCTAAAGGGAATCTGGTTCAAACCATAAAAAAAAACCCCGCGATCCTGTCGGTGCGGGGTTTGCGTGTTTTTTCCTGAGTACGCAGCGACTACCCGCCCGATTGTTCTCCCGTAAGGAGAAGGCGCGTAAGAAGCAGTGCGAAAATCGTGTTGGCACCGGCTAGCGTCTTGCTGACTGCGTTAAACATACGGCGGACTATGTTAGAAGGCTGTGGTGATGTCAACCGTCGAATTATCAGTTACTTATGATACCAATTCGGGGTTTTTTCCGTCCGCTCACGATCTCTGCAAACGCCTGCGAAACCCAATGGCGGCGGGGTGGTCATATCAAAACCATGTGTTATTCTTCGGACTCGCTTTACGCGGCCTGTACTAAAAAAGGAAGACTTGGCGGGGGTCCGGTTCAGGGGAAGTTCCGGGTTGCCAGACACTAAAGAGACAAAGGGTCGACATATATTTCTCGCCGCGGCGATGGTGGAGAGGGCCGCGTGCGCTGGTCGTTGCAGATTCCCTGCAGCGACGTTTCTCATGTGCATGTATTCAACGGATACGTTGCATCCCTCTCCAAAAAATTTACAAGAACTAGACCTTAACCATAAGGAGCGTCCATGAAACGGTGCATAAATAGCGGCCGTCGCATCACAGCAACACTTATTACTACAGCTGTACTTGCGGCATCAGGCAGCGTTTTCGCCCAGTCTGTCGATGATGTACTGCAGGCGAACGACGAGCGTCTCGTACTCGCCCGCCAGTCCCAGGAACGGATCAACGAAGTCGTTGACGGAACCCGGTCCCTGGAAGATGACTACCGCGCGATCACGAAGGAAATCGATGGCCTTCGCGTCTATAACCGCCTGATGACGGCCCAGACTCAGGGCCAGGAAGCCGTTCTGGACGACATTGCACTGTCGCTTGAGCAGGTGGATATCATCAACCGCCAGATCTTCCCGCTGATGGAGCGGATGATTGACGGCCTCGAGCAATCTGTTGCGCTGGACGTTCCGTTCCTGATTGACGAGCGAACCGGGCGCGTCGACAACCTCAAAGACATCATGGAGCGCTCCGACGTGTCCGTGGCGGAGAAATTCCGCAAGGTCATGGAGGCCTACCAGATTGAGAACGACTACGGCACCTCGTCCGAGTTCTACAAGCAGTCGCTGACGCTGGCAGACGGCACGGAGCGCGACTACAACATGCTGCGCATTGGTCGCGTAGGTCTGTACTTCCAGTCGGATGACACACAGATCACGGGCTACTGGGACAAGCAGCAGAAAGCCTGGGTGCAGGACGACTCGATTCGTAATGAGGTCCGTACCGGACTGCGTATGGCCCGACAGCTGATCGCGCCGGAACTGATCGTTGTGCCGGTTTCGGCTCCGACGGAGGGTTGAGAATGAAGCGTTTAACTCTGATTCTGGCCACCGGCCTTCTGAGCCTCGGCTCTGTCAACGCAGTCGCACAGGACGAAGATCCCGCGGCACGCTCCATGGGAGAACTCCTGCAGCTGATCGAGCAGGGCAAGTCTCGCGACAATTCGGACGCACGCCAGCGTGAATCCGAATTTGCCCAGCAGCGCAACCAGCAGCAGAACCTGCTGAACCAGGCACGCGCAGAGCGCGCACGCCTGGAGCGCGAAAGTGCACGTCTTGAAGAGCTGTTCAAGAACAACCAGCAGCGTATCGCCGATGCACGCGCCAACCTCGATGAGCGCCTCGGTGCCTTGAAAGAGCTGTTCGGCGTACTGCAGACGGTCTCGGGTGACACGCAGGCGCGTTTCAACGCATCCCTGTCCAGCCTGATCTACCCGAACCGTAACGAGTTCCTCGTTGATCTCGGCAACAAGATGGCTGAGTCCAATGAGCTTGCGTCGATTGAAGATATCGAGCGCCTGTGGTTCGAACTGCAGCGCGAAATCAACGAAAGCGGCAAGGTGCAGAAGATCACCACCACGGTCACCAAAGCAGACGGCGAAAAGGCCGAGCTGCCGGTCGTTATCGTCGGTCCGTTTACCGCGATCAGTGAAGGCGGCTACCTGAGCTACAATTCGGGCACCGGTAACGTGTCCGAGCTGCTTCGCCAGCCGGACCAGTCGCGTTACACGAATTCCGCGGATGACCTCCTGAATGCGACGTCGGGCTACGTGCCGTTCGGTATCGACGTGACACGCGGCGGTATTCTCGCGCTGCTCGTCGAGTCGCCCACCGTGATGGACCGTATCAACCAGGGCGGTATTGTTGGTTACGCCATTCTGGCGCTGGGTGCCGTTGGCCTGTTGATCGCCATTCTGCGATTTGTCGGTCTGTCCAATGCCAGCCGCAAGGTAACGGCACAGCTCAAGCGTGAGAGCGCGAGCACGGACAATCCGCTGGGTCGCGTACTGGCGGCTTACGAGTCCAACCAGGGTGCAGACACCGAGACCATCGAGTTGAAGCTCAGCGAAGCGGCACTCAAGGAGATGCCGGCGCTGACCAAGGGTCTGCTGCTGATCAAGGTGATCTCTGTCGTAGCCCCGCTGATGGGACTGCTCGGAACGGTGACCGGTATGATCAAGACCTTCCAGGTCATCACGCTGTACGGTGCCGGTGATCCGAAAATGATGGCAGGCGGTATCTCGCAGGCCCTCATGACGACGGTACTGGGTCTCGTGGTTGCTATCCCGATGGTTCTGCTGCACACGATTGTCAGCGGCCAGAGCAAGAAGATCATCAACATCCTGCAGTCGCAGAGTGCGGGTCTTGTTGCGCAGCATTCCGAGAAGAGCCACTAACCGGGGAGGTAAGCCATGCTTTGGCTAACTGACAGTATCGAGGCAGTCCGCGACTTTGTGGAGTTGGGTGGCCCGGTCCTCCGGTGGATCGCATTCACGATCTTTCTGATGTGGGTTCTGATTATCGAGCGTCTGCTCTTTTTCAGAACCCACATGGCGAGCCTCGCCAAGGAAGTTCGGGATGCCTGGGAATCGCGCCAGGAACGTCGTTCCTGGCACGCGCACCAGATCCGGGAAATGATGATCTCGAAGTACAGCATGCAGATGAACCAGGGGATCCCCATGATCCAGACGCTGGTTGCTCTGTGTCCGTTGCTGGGCCTGTTGGGCACGGTGACGGGCATGATCAGCGTGTTCCAGGTCATGGCGGTATCCGGTTCCGGCAACGTCCGGGCCATGGCGGCGGGTGTCTCGCAGGCCACGGTCCCGACGATGGCGGGCATGGTGGGTGCTTTATCCGGGGTTTTGCTTGTAACCCTGTTAACCCGGCGGGCTACGCGTGAAGTTGAGTTCCTCGAGGACTCGCTCACGATGGACCACTAATAGGAGAGCCCTGTGCGTAAATCTGCAGAACCTATTGCCGGCGATGAAGGCGATGATGAAATCAACCTCACGCCCATGCTTGACGTTGTTTTCATCATGCTCATCTTCTTCATCGTTACCGCTTCTTTCATCAAGGAAGCCGGTCTCGATGTGAACCGGCCGGACGCACCTGAAACTAATGAGCCTACCGACAATCTAAGCATTGTTATCGAATTGACTGAACGCAACGAAATCGAAATCGCCGGACGCGTGATCGATCCTCGGGCGGTCAGGGCGAATATCGAGCGACTGCATGCGGAAGATCCAACCGCGCCGGTCGTCATTCGCCCGCACATCAAGTCGAGAAACGAGTTGCTGATTACGGTCATGGACTCATCACGTCAGGCAGGTGTCTACAACATCAGTCTTACCGACCCGTACGGCGGCTGAGTGGAGGTAGCTTTAGATGCGTAAAAATCACGGTGCAGACCAGGAAGAAGACAACGAGATTAACTTGACGCCCATGCTGGACGTCGTGTTCATCATGTTGATCTTCTTTATCGTTACCGCGTCCTTCATCAAGCAGCCGGGCGTCGATGTCACGCGTACGGATGCCTTGACGTCAGTCAAGATGCCGAAGGCAAACATCCTGATCGCTATTACGGCCAGTGATGAAATCTGGATCGACAAGAAGCAGGTGGACCCACGCAGTGTGCGTGACAAGGTTGAGCAGCTTCTGGCTGAAAACCCTAAGGGCGAAGTCGTCATCCAGGCGGATAACGAGTCGACGCATGAAACGCTGACGATTGTCATGGAGGCCTGTAAGAAAGCAGGTGTTGGCAACGTCGCCATATCGACGTCTGAGGTTTAGACCAACGACGCGGCCTTAACCCGGCCAGTCGAGGAGAAAACATATGATTGGACGCTATGCATTTGCCATCGTTTCCGGGATTGCCATCACGCTCAGCCTCCTGTTCGTGATGCACCTGCTCATTGAGTACGGTGAAGACGCGGTCACCAAGGAACGACCGAAGTACCAGCTGGACTTCGTGCGAGTTAAGCGCAACGAGAACCTGAACGTGGAAGACTTCACGCCAGAGAAGCCGCCACCGCCACCGGAGGTACCGCCTGAGGTACCGCCCCAGGAGATGGACGATCTCTCGGCTGACGGCCCGTCGATCAATATCGCAGCACCCAGCGTAGCGGGCGCCGGCGACATTGGCGGACCTGCCGGCATGAACGTTGCGGAAGGTGACTATCTGCCGATCGTTCGTGTTGCCCCGGTATACCCGGCGCGCGCACTGTCTCGCGGCCTTGAAGGCTACGTGGACTTGAAGTTCACCGTGACATCGGCGGGAACTGTTGCGGATCCGATTGTCGAATTCTCAACGAGCAGCTTGTTTGAGCGTGCCGCGATTCGCGCCGTGCTCAAGTTCAAATACAAGCCGCGCGTTGTTGACGGCGTCGCGATTGACGTTCCCAACGTCAAAACGCGCATCTCCTTCAAGATCGAAGGCTAAACCAGGCAGGCGGGAAACGTTTTAAAGGACTAATGTTGATGAACACACAGCTTTTGAATCGAGTGCTTGCTGGCGTGGCGTGCGTCATGCTTGCAGTGACACCGGTGATGGCACAGGAAGAAGACGAGCGTGCCAAGCGCGACCAGACCAAGACCAAGGAAGCACAGGCGGTCAGCAAAGAGGTCTTCGAGAGTATCCAGAAGGCGCAGGAACTCGTTGATGCCAAGGACTTCCCGGGCGCGCTCCGGATCATCGAACGTCTCTACAACCCCGACAAGCTCACCGAGTACGAGCAGTCCAATGTACTGAATTACCTCGCGTTTATTCACTACAACATGGACAACATCCCGGCGGCGCTGTCCACGTACGAGAAGATCCTCGCCATTCCGAGCCTCGAGCCGACGCTGCGCAAGCAGGCAACCTACACGGTTTCCCAGCTGCACACGATGGAAGAGAACTACAACAGTGCGCTCGACTACCTTGAGACCTGGTTTACGCTGGAGCCAAATCCGGCACCGGAGCCGTTTATCCTGAAAGCGCAGAACCTGTACCAGGTGCAGCGCTACCCGGAAATGGTTCAGCCGGTTGAAGAGGCCATGCGGATCGCGCGGGAGCGCGACAAGGAAGTGAAGGAAGACTGGTACGCGTTACTGAACTTCGCGTACTTCCAGCTCGAAGATTACGGCAAAGTCCGCGACATCCAGAAAATCCTGCTCGAAAACTGGCCGAAGAAACGCTACTGGTTCTCGCTGGCCGGCGCGTTCACCGAGCTGGGTGAAGATCGCAACCTGATCAACGCCTACAACGCTGCGTTCACGCAGGGCATGCTGGAACAGGAGTCCGAGTTCGTCACCATGGCGCAACTGTTCATGCAGGCTGAGGTTCCTTTCAAAGCCGCAACGCTGCTTGAAGAGGAGATGGAAGCCGGTCGTGTCACGGGTTCCGCCAAGAACTACCGTCTTCTCTCTCAGGCGCTGATGCTGTCGATGGAAGACAAGCGTGCTATTCCGGCACTGACGGAAGCGGCGAGACTAACCGAAGACGGCGAGCTGGACGTGCGACTGGGTAATTCCTACCTCAACGTCGGTGAGTACTCGGAATGCGTCAAAGCCGTTCGTAACGGGATTCGTAAAGGCGGCCTGAAGAGCGTCGAAAACGCGCAAATCTCGCTCGGTATGTGCCTGTACAACCTGCGTCAGTACTCGGATGCCAAGGCAGCGTTCCGCGAAGCCGGCAAGGCGCGTAATCTGCGCCGCATTTCCAACCAGTGGATTACGGTTATTGACGCGGATGTTGAACGCAACCGCCAGATCCGCGATGCGGAAGAAGCGGCCCGCAAGCGCCAGCAGGAAGTCGAGGAGCGTCGTCGCCAGACGAACCGCGCCTAGGCGTCCGAACACCGTGGTATCAACGGGGGCGTTGACCGGTTTCGGTCAGCGCCCCTAAACTATGCGCCCTCTGAAACCCGACCAGGAACAACGATGCCCAAGGTTATTTACATTTCGCCTAATGGAGACCGCAAGGAAGTGGACGTCGAAAACGGCTACTCCGTGATGGAAGGCGCGATTAATAACCAGGTCGACGGCATGGTGGCGGAGTGCGGTGGCGCTTGCGCCTGCGCGACCTGCCATGGCTACATCGACGAAGCGTGGGTTGAGAAAATGGCGCCGATGGACGACATGGAAGACAGCATGCTGGATGCTGCGTTCGAGCGGAAGCCGAACAGTCGCCTGACCTGTCAGATCGAGATGAATGAAGGGTTGGACGGGCTAGTTGTCCACGTAGCCGACAACGACTACTGAGCGCTTCCCAGCCCGCCCACTGCGGCGTCAGAAACGCGCGAAAAAATCCTCATTTACACGCGAGTAAACTGCGGTTTTTTCGCGCGCACCTTCCTTGCACTGCACGCTCTGAGAAACCCTCAGCGCAAGACCTTGGCGGTGGTGGCTTTACCGCAGGCCCGTTTCCAGGCGGCCGATGACCATGCGCTGGATTTCGCTGGTGCCTTCGTAGATCTCGGTGATCTTGGCGTCGCGGAAGTAGCGTTCCAGCGGCATTTCCTTGCTGAAACCCATGCCGCCGTGGATCTG
>JBCDJX010000025.1:0-33790 GCA_038747355.1 Pseudomonadota bacterium
AATCGCTTAAGTGACGGGCTAATCAGCCGATACCCGAAGCACAGTCTGGCCAACAGGTCGTGGTCGATGTGCGCGGGCGAAACCCGCGATCCTGCAAAGTGTTCGGAGCACCGGGTGAGTTTTTTCTCCAACTTGTCGCTGAGTAAAAAACTGGTCGTCATTACCGTGGGTACCGCGGTCGTATCGCTGGTGCTCGCGACCGCCATTCTCTCCGTCAGCCAGGCGTACGCGTACCGTTCGGACCTGTCGCTGCAGATGGTGACCGTCGCAAACGCGATCGGCACCAACAACGTCGCCGCGATCACCTTTGAAGACGGCGTGCTTGGCGACCAGGCTTTGTCCACACTGTCCGCCGACGCGTCATTCCTGTTCGCCAGTCTCTACGACCTTGCCGGCGCACGACTCGCGTCTTTTCGGTCCGTCCAGGCCGGCGCCAAGACCGACAGTCTGAACACGGCCTTGCTCGCCGAAGCGGTCGACAGCCGCGTCACCGTCACGAGTTACCACGGCTTCGACTATGTCGACGTTATCGAGCCCGTGGTCTACGAGAACAATACGGTTGGCTTTATCCATATCCGCGCCAGTCTCGACGGGGTGATCGATCGCCTGCAGAACAGCGCCTATTACGTCGCAGGAATACTGGCGCTCGTAATCCTGCTCGCGTTCATCCTGTCACTGTGGTTACAAGGGGTGGTTTCCGGACCCATTATGGATCTGGTCGAGGTGACGCGACGCGTCCGCGGGGATGGCGACTACTCGGTCCGATCGGACTACGCAGGAAAAGACGAGATAGGCGCGCTGGTGCACGGATTTCACGACATGCTCGACCAGATCGGGGAGCGTGACCGGGACCTGCAGGACAAGCAGCGGCAGCTGGCTGAACACACCGCCAGTCTGGAAGCCACCAACGACGAGCTGCAGAAGGCAATGGATGAGAGCGTTCGCGCCATGCAGTCTGCAAAGGCGGCGAGCCAGGCGAAGAGTGAATTCCTGGCGCGAATGAGCCATGAGATCCGCACGCCGATGAACGGCGTTATTGGCATGCTGGAACTCCTTGAGCGAACGCCGCTCGACCGCGACCAGAAGCACTTCGTGACCACGATCGACCAGTCCGCCGAAACCCTGCTGGCCGTCATCAACGATATTCTCGATTTTTCGAAGATCGAAGCTGGAACCCTGCTGCTCGACAAGCAGGATCTGCACGTGCGTGAATGCGTCGAGAGCGTCATTGAACTGCTGGCCAGTCGCGCTCATGAAAAGGGCGTCGAAATGGTCTGCCATGTCGATCCTGCGGCCGACCTGACGGTCTGTGGCGACGGTGTCCGACTGCGCCAGGTGCTGATGAATCTCGTGGCCAACGCGATCAAGTTCACCGAGCGCGGTGAGATCAAGGTTGCCGTGACCACGATCCGCGACGAAAACGACGTCGCCACCCTGAAGTTCTCGGTAGAGGACACCGGTATCGGAATTCGCGAGGACAACCTCGACGTCATATTCGATTCCTTTTCACAGGAAGACGGCGGAACAACACGTCGCTACGGCGGCAGCGGTCTCGGCCTAGCGATCAGTCGTGAGCTGGTGTCTTTGATGGACGGCGAGATTGGCGTTGAAAGCAGCCGCGGGCGGGGTTCGACATTCTGGTTTGACGTGTCGTTTCGCATATTGGCTCGCGAGCGCGTGGTCCTGCTTGTCGAGCAACTGGCCCGTCGCCGAGTGCTGGTGGTCGATGACAATGCCACGAACCGGGAAATGCTGGTCAACCAGCTGATCAACTGGAACATGGAACCGACGGCTGTGGACGGCGCTGTGCCGGCGATTCAATCGCTGGAACTGGCGCAGAAGGGCGGCCGCCCTTACGACATTATCCTTCTGGACTGGCACATGCCGGATGTCGACGGCGTGATGTTCGCCACGCAGCTGTCACGCAGTGATGCGTTCAGCCATATCCCCATCATTTTGCTGACATCGGCGTCCGTCTCCGAAATTCTCGAAGAGAACGGTGATGCGCAGGTCGATGCTTACATCACCAAGCCGGTCCGACAGGCTCGCTTGCGCGATGCCATGTTGCACATTCTTGTCGCCGACAACGACCCGATGGTCGATGTCGATGAGGACGGTCGGGAAGCGGGTGATCCGCTGCAGTCCCTGCGGGTTTTGCTGGTTGAGGACAACCGCATCAACCAGGAGGTCGCAAAGGGCATGTTGAGCAGCCTCGGCGTCGACACGGAAGTCGCCGGCAACGGTGACGAGGCGCTCAGTGCGCTGGAGCGCGGTGCGTTCGATGTCGTCTTGATGGATTGCCAGATGCCCGTGATGGATGGCTATCAGGCGACCCGGGCGATTCGTGAGCGCGAAGCACACACCGACTACCACCAGGTCATCGTTGCGTTGACCGCAAACGCCTTGCCGGAAGACCGTGAGCGTTGTCTCGCTGCCGGGATGGACGACTACATGAGTAAACCGTTCACCGTCGAGCGCCTTCGCGAAGTCCTGCTCAGCGGTATCGGTATCGACGTGAAGAGGTCGGCATGACGGGCGTCATCTCCAAGTCGTCGCACATTCTTGTCGTCGATGATGACGCGACCCTGCGTATGCTGACACGCGCCGCACTTGAACAGGTTGGTTTCCTGGTCACCGAGGCGGCGAACGGCCGCGAGGCCGTGGACGAAGCGCTGCGCAGTTTCCCGGATGCCATCCTGATGGATGTTGAGATGCCGGAGCTCGACGGTTTCGCCGCCTGCGCGCAGATACGTCGTCATCCTGAATGTCTCGACACACCGATTATCATGCTGACCGGTCGCGACGACGATGAGTCCATTCGCGAGGCCTACGACTGTGGCGCAACCGACTTTATTCCGAAGCCCATCAACTGGTCTTTGCTCGGGCAACGCGTCATGTACATCGTCCGCGCCAGCCAAGTCAGCCGCGGCCTGCGCGACAGTGAAAGCAAGAACCAGGCCTTTGTGCAGGCGATTCCTGACTCGATGCTGGTGGTGAACCGGCAGGGCAAGCTGTTGACCCATCACCGCGGCAGCAGCGGCAGTCGCCTGATCGACGACCTTGTGCAGGAAGGCGACAGCATCTTCGACGCGCTGCCCAGAAGCCTCGCCGACGTCTGGCGGACACAGATAACACGCGTGCTGGATTCCAGGGGCATGGAGCTTAGCGAGCACCGCGCGAAGAAGGACGCCGCCTACCATTTCTATGAGTCGCGGGTCGTGCCCTACACCGACAAGAGCGTGTTGATCATGTTGCGCGACGTGACCGAGCAGAAGCAGGCTGCCGCCAAGGTCCGCCGTCTCGCGTTCTTTGACACGCTAACCGGCCTGCCGAACCGGCAGTCTTTCCTGATCCAGCTCGCAGAAGCCATTCGTGAAGCCGAGGATGTCGAAGGGCGGATCGGCGTCCTTTACCTGGACCTTGATAACTTCAAGTTGATCAACGATTCGCTTGGTCACAATATCGGTGACCGGCTCCTGAAAGGTATCGCCAAGCGCCTGTCGAGCAGTATCCGCCGCGACGACTACGTAGCGACCACCGGGCGAGACAGCGCCAAAATGCAGGTATCCCGGCTCGGTGGCGACGAATTTACGGTGCTGTTGCGCAGCCTCGGCTCGATCGAAGAAGCTGAAGCCGTCGCAGACCGAATGGTGCGTGTCCTGAAAGAGCCGATGAGCGTCGACGGACATCAGTTCGTTATCACGCCGAGCGTCGGCTTGTCCGTTTATCCGGACGACGGCGAAGACCTCGAGACCCTGATGAAGAACACGGACACGGCGCTGCATCATGCTAAAGCAGCCGGTCGTGACCGGGTGACCCGATTCTCCGGCACGATGTCGATTCGCTCGCTGGAGCGACTGGATATCGAGGACTCGCTGCGTCGCGCAATCGAAAACGGCGAACTGGAGCTTCACTACCAGCCGAAGATGGTGCTTGCCGACCGCGACGTGCCCGGCGTCGAGGCGCTGGTGCGATGGACGCACCCGGACCGCGGTCCTATTTCCCCTGCGAAATTCATCCCGATCGCTGAGGACTCAGGGATGATCATGGCCTTATCGGAGTGGGTTCTGCACGAGGCCTGCGATCAGCTTAAGTCGTGGCGAGGATCCGAGCTTGATGGCGTCAATATCGCCATCAATCTGTCGGCCAAACAGTTCAATCTCGATGATCTTCACTCGCAGATTTTCAGTGCCCTGCACGCGCGGCACGTGCCGTTCGAGCGGCTCGAGCTGGAGCTGACCGAGGGCGCCTTGATGCGTGATATCGAGAGCACGATAGAGAGCCTCAAGCGTCTCAAGGACGCCGGCCTCGCGATCGCCGTCGACGACTTTGGTACCGGCTATTCGTCCATGAGCTACCTGAAGCGATTCCCCATCGACGCCTTGAAAATTGATCGCTCATTCGTCGACGAGATCGAAAAGTCGCGTGAAAGTCACGCCATTTGCAAGGCGATCGTTGAGCTGGGGCACGGCCTTGGCATGAAGGTCATTGCCGAAGGCGTGGAGAACGGTGAGCAGGTGACCAGCCTCAATCTCATGGATTGCGATCAGTTGCAGGGTTACTTCTTTGCCAAGCCGATGTCGGCAGAGGCGGTCACCCGGTTTATTCGAGAGCACCGCGAGCGGCACGTCCGACGACTGCCGCTGGCTAATTTGTAACGGGAGTAGTGTGTGATGGAAGCGGAACAGGTTTTGGATCTCACCGCACTGGACATGATCAGGTCTCTGCAACAGCCAGGCTCAGAGGACCTGGTCAGCAAGATTGTTGCGATGTTTCTGGAAGACTCGGAACGCTACCGAGGCGAAATCGGCCGTGCCATCGATATGGGTGATGCCTCGAAGTTGGGCGCCGCTGCCCATTCGCTGAAGTCGTGTGCAGCGAACGTCGGTGCCATGCAGGTGTCCGCGGTTGCCGCTCGTCTTGAACTGCTGGGTCGTAACGATGCCGTGGCGACGGTCGGTCACCTGTTTCGGGATCTTGAGGCGGCAATCGTTGCAGCACGGGAAAAGCTGCTGCCTCAGCTGAACAGCTAGGGTCCTTGCACCCGGCGAACTAGAAACCGGCCGCTGAGGTCCGCGAACGGATCAGCGAGACATTGCAATTCCGCAGGCCCTCACCGTCCGCTTTCTGTGTGCTCGATACCGGCCGTTTACGAAGCAACTCGGCCGTCACCGGTGGCCTCGTGCCAGCCAGGTCCGGCATCGCGAGATAACCGCCCTGACCCCAGTCGTGCTCGAACTCCGAGTTGAGTGAGCTCAACACCTCTGGCTGGGCAATATGGCTCTTGATGAACATCATCGCCCAGCCGGCTTCCGTACCGCGAAAGCCCTCGTCGTCGCTGGCGCGCCACTGCAGTGTGGGTTCGGACACATGCGACCACAGTCCGAGATGCGCGTTGACGAGGCTGGGTGCAAAGCCGTCAATCTTGACGTGCCGAAATTCGCTGCTGGCGTTATTGCCGATGTTCTCTGTCGAGAAGATGCCAATCGCCCAGCGGTTGTGTTCGTCGTGCGCATCCAGGCAGGCTCGCACGTCGGACGTGCCGACACCCGCAAAAACCCGGCCGGCGGGAAACGGTCGACGTACCAGCTGTTCCACGTCGCCGCCGTCGGTTATGGTGCTGCCGTCGTCCGGCAGGACGAACGCGGGCGCATCGGCGACACAGCGCTCGCGCAGGTAGTGAATTTCGTACGCGGCCTGCGTGCCGGAGCTTGCGATTCGACGGCACAGGTAGATCTTGTTGCCGGTCTCTGCATTCGGTCGATAGGCGCCCGGGCTCGTGCCGGACAGGTCCGGTCGGGTCGGTGCTGCGGCGGCGAGCGAGGACGACAGGTAGACCGGTGCACCCTCGGCGTCATACATCTGGCCAAAACTGTCCAGTGATCCGGCGAAGATAGACGCCACCTGGGCCCGCGTCAGCGTCGGCATGGCGTCTTCTGATTCACGCTCGGCCGCATCGTGCGCCACTTCGGCGGCCACGAGCCCCTGGATCGCCTGCAGCGCGTTGCGAAAATTCTTGCTGACCGGCAGACCCCAGACAAGCTGCGACTGCGCGTGCAGCGCAAGTCCATCCGCGTTACGTCCGAGTAGCTCGGGCTCGATATCCGATATACCCACCTGCGGAACGGCGAGTATGCCGGTGCCGCCGCAATCCCGACGATTGCTGTAGGCGGCGAGATTGCCCGTAAACAATACCCGCGACGGCTGTCTGCAGGCGTCATTATCGGGCAGCTTGTTGAGATCGATAAAGCGGATGGGCTGGGCGCTGGCGACCGGGTCGACACCTTCCCCCGAGCCGCCGCTGGACTTGTGCACGGCCAGGCGCTTGCCGGAGGGAACACCCTGTAACCGGTCACTGGTAAGGCAGTAGTAAACGCGCTTGCGCGTCCCGTCGATGGTGCCGCGATAGATGTCCAGCGTACCGGGCTGGCAAATGTTCGGCGTTCCGTTGCCGCCGGCATCCAGGCGCATCAGGTTCTCGAGCGATCCGTCCTGGGCGCTGGAGCCGGAAATAAACAGCTCGATCTCCGGCGCCTCGTCCGGCGGTAATGCCAAACCGACGGCCGGCAGCCCCAGGCTGCAGCTGAGTGTCAGGATTTTTCCAATGGTGTTTCGCGCAACAGTCATCCTGCTGCTTATCGGCTGCTTTATCGCGGAATTTAGGCGGCCGGACGATTCGCCGTCGCGATCAGGCCCTGGCGACTCGCCGTGCCGGTTTGCGCAGCTGGTCGGCCACTCGATAGCCGAGGAGCGCGGTCAGGATCACGGCGTACAGCAGGGGCTCTGCGAAATCAGCGCGCACCTGCCACCAGTAGTGCCAGACCCCCAGAACACCAACGAGGTAGACGCTGTTATGCAACGTTTGCCACGCGCGTCCCATGCGCTGGCGCAGCCGAGTGAACGATGTCGCGGCCATCGCGAGCAGCAAGACGAAGGCGACAATGCCGATGGTGATGAAGGGACGCTTCGCAATGTCCTCAAGAATCGGGCCGAGCGCCAGCCCCTGGTCGAGCACCAGCCAGGTCAGGAAGTGCATCAGCACGTAGAAGAACGCAAACAGGCCGATCATCCGCCGGAACCTCGCGAGCGAAGGCCAGCCGAACAGCTTGCGAACCGGCGTGACAGCAAGCGCTATCAGCATGAACCACATGGCCCAGATGCCGAAATGGTCAAGCAGGGCTTCGACCGGGTTGGCACCCAGCGCTGACGGTTGCAGAACGGTCAGCGCTGCAATCCAGATCGCCGGCAGCAAACCGGTGACGAACACCAGCGGCTTGGCGATCCAGCGGATTTTTTGCGTCTTGGTCATCGGCCTCAGTAGTTGCGGCGCAGGTCGAGGTCTTTGTACAGATGCGCGACTTGCTCGCCGTAGCCGTTGAACATCTGTGTCGGCAGCTTGTCGGCGAACAGGCCGGCACCGATGCGCCGCTCGCGCGCCTGGCTCCAGCGCGGATGCGACACGTCCGGGTTTACGTTCGCGTAAAAACCGTATTCGTGCGGCGCCGACAGGTTCCAGCTGGTTTGCGGTTGACGTTCGGTGAAGCGAATTCTCACGATGCTCTTGATACTTTTGAACCCGTATTTCCACGGCACGACCAGTCGAATGGGTGCACCGTTCTGGTTCGGAATGACCTTGCCGTACAGTCCGACGGCGAGAATTGGCAGTTCATTAGTCGCCTCTTCGATCGTCAGGCCCTCGCGGTAGGGCCAGTCGAGGATGCGGCGTCGCACGCCCGGCATTTGCGCGGGGTCATTGAGGGTCTCAAACGCAACGTACCTGGCCTTCGACGTCGGTTGCAGGTACTTGATGACGTCAGCCAGCGAGATGCCAACCCAGGGGACGACCATCGACCACGCTTCCACGCAGCGCAGACGATAGATACGTTCTTCGAGATCGAACGGTTTGATGAAGTCGTCAAAATCGAAGGTGCCGGTTTTCTCCGCTTCGCCGTCGACCGTGATTGTCCACGGACGCGTCCGGAAGTCCTCGGCGTTGCGATACGGGTCGGCTTTTCCGGTGCCAAACTCGTAGAAGTTGTTATAGGTGGTGATGTCCTCGTAGCTGTTCGGCTCCTCGTCGGTGCTGAACGGGCTCTTGCTGACGTCGGTGAGATCGGCGCCCTGTGTTTCCGGAACGACAGCCGACATCGCGGAGGGCGCGACCAGGCCGCTGCCTGCGATTAACCCGGCCTTCATGAAGGCGCGACGGTTCAGGTAATTCTCTTCGCTGGTTATTTCCGACGGACGAATATCGGTCGGTTTCCGAATTAACACAGATGCTCTCCTTTGCTGTCTGCCTACTGAGACCGGCAGAGTCCCGAAAATATTGCACAAAAGCGCGAATTCAGTAGTGTCTGGAACAACTTGTTACCGATTGAGGCGACGTGGACAACGGCACGCGCTTTCTGCGGCTCTACTATGCGGCGACCGCAGCGTTCCTTCTGCTGGACTACGTGTTCGACATCAATGTCCGCGTGGCGTTCCTGGATCAGTGTCCGGGGTGGCGTTTTCTGTATTACGCGTTTTGTTTCGCCATTTTCGCGGCCATCGCCTGGCGGCCGGCGCTGGCCGGCATTCTCGGTGTCGCCGAATCCCTGCTCACGCTGGTCGCGCTGATTGTCACGATGGCGCTCCGTGTTATGGTGGTGACGGACGATATGATCGACGGCGGTACCGGTGTTGTGACCACGCAGGAGATCATCAACTTCGTGCTGTCGGGTGGGATCGCCTGGTTTTACTGGCAGCGCGGGTTGCGCGCGCTGGCGGGCGCCGACGTCGATAACCGCCATCGGTGAAGTGCTGACATTTCAGGTGCTGTTCAGGGATGTATCGGCAGCATTGAAACGCTGGAACACGCCACAAAATCAAGGTGACTGAGAGGATGATTCAATGAGTGAAGCATTTCCCAACCTGATTACCGATAGCACGGAAGTCACCCCACCCGCGACACTGAATGTCGAACTGGTCGGGGACCTCATCTGCCCGTTTTGCTACCTCGGCAAACGTCGTCTCGACGAGGCCAAGCGCTACGTTCACGGACCGATATCCGTTGGCTGGTATCCGTTCCAGCTCAACCCGACGATGCCACCTGACGGCGAGGCCTTTGACGCGTATCTCGCCAAGCGCTTTGGTTCGCAGGGTGCGATTCAGCCGGTTCTCGACCGCCTGCAATCGGAGGGCCGCGACGTCGGGATCGAGTTTCGGTTCGACCGCCTGACGCATGTTCCCAATACACTGCCCGTACACCAGGTGATTCAGCTTGCCGAGTCTCAGGGCATGGACGTGATGCCCGTGGTCGAGACTTTCATGGCGGCTTACCTGAGTGAGGGTCTGGACATCGGCGACGCGGAGGTGATCGCGACGCTCGCGGCGCGGCACGGCCTCGATCGTGACGCGGTGCTGAGCACGCTCGACGATGATGCGGTGCGCGACGAGGTCCTGATTCGCGAAGAGACCATTCGCGACAGCGGCATCAGCGGGGTTCCCGGATTTCTGATGAATCGCCGACTGTTGCTCGTTGGCGCGCAGGAAATATCCGGCATCGTGCAGGGCTTCGACCGGGCCATGTTTGGTGACGCTGACGGTAAACCGCTGCAAGCGCCACTGCACTGACACCCGCTAATCGTTGCTGAAAAACGCCAGCAGCAGCCGGTTGACGTCGTCCGGGCGTTCCTGCTGGGTCCAGTGTCCGCAAGGCGCCAGCATTTCGACAGAGAGATCGTCCACGTAGTCGCGCATCGATTCGATGTCGTCCAGGGGGATGACCACGTCGTCGCGCGCGCCGATAAACAGCGTCCGCGGGCGAACGCATTGCTCGATGTCTTCGGTCGTCGCCCAGTTGCGGCTCATATTGCGATACCAGTTGATACCGGGCGTAAAGCCGGTGCGCTCAAACGCATCAACAAACACGGCGAGTTCCTCCTCAGACAGCAGCGGCGAACCTGACGCTTGCTCGCGTGCAGCGACGGACAGCAGGCTGATGACCCGAACCTCGGGCGGCAGCTGCTCGAACTGCTCACGCGTCAGCTGGTTGCTGCGGACCAGGTTGTCGAGGAACCGGCCGGGCGCCGCGGAGAACAGCCGGTCGGCGTCGTCGGAGTCCTGGAAGTTCACGATGTAGAAGTCGTCGCCGTAGCGGTGGCGGAAAATGGCGATCGGATCGGCCGGCGGACGCGGGTAGAAGGGAATGTTCAGCACCGCCATCTCAGCCACTTTTTGCGGGCGTGTCAGCGCGTAGTGCCACAGCACGATAGCGCCCCAGTCGTGAGCGACGAATCGCGCTGACTCCAGCTGCAAGGCGTTCAGGAGGCCATCAATGTCTGCGGTCAGGCGATGAATGTCGTAGGCGCCGACGTCCGTCGGACAATCGCTGTTGCCATAGCCCCGCTGGTCGACAGCGATGGCGCGGTAGCCGGCATCGGCGAGCGACGGCAGCTGCTTGCGCCAGGAAAATGCGAGCTCCGGGAAACCGTGCAGCAGGATGACCGGGTCACCCGATCCCTGTTCGTACACGGCCAGTGACACCTCACCAACGTCCAGCCTCTTCGGTTCAGGGAACACGAGCATCTCCGATTCCATGCCAGGCCTTGTATTCTCGCACGTCCGGGCTTATTTTCAGCACAAGACGTGGAAAGGGACGAGTAGGCGAGCCCCTGCAGGAAAAGCGACCGGGAGACGGTGAAAGTCCCGGCCTGCACTTCGCCGAAGATCACCCTGGAGTCGCCCGCCGAACGTTTTAGTAGGCCGGGCCGGCTGGTCTCCGAGACAGGACCCGGGGTCGACGACCCCACGAGGCCGGGCGAAGCAATTCGCCGGGCGAAACCGGGTGGTACCGCGAACACTTCGCCCCGGGCGTTTACGACGCCCGGGGTTTTTTCGTTTTGCGGACCCGGGATTGCAGCAGGAGAGAGCTTTGGCGTTTAAGGAAGTGGAGGGCCGCTACAACGGCCCCGCACTGGAAGAGGAGGTCCTCGCGTTCTGGCGCGACCAGGACGTGTTTGAGAAGTCCTTGAAGCAGACCGCTGACGGTCCGCGTTTCAGCTTCAATGAAGGCCCGCCCACCGCTAACGGCAAGCCGGGGATCCATCATGTCCTCGCGCGGACGTTCAAGGATGTGTTTCCGCGGTACAAGACGATGCGCGGCTACCACGTACCGCGGAAGGCCGGCTGGGATACGCATGGCCTGCCCGTCGAACACGAAGTCGAGAAGCGCCTGAGCGATGAAGGCCGGATCGATTCCTACGACAAGAAAGAGATCGAGGAAAAGGTCGGTATCGACGAATTCACGCGGTTGTGTCGCGAATCCGTCATGACCTATATCTCCGACTGGGAAAAGATGACAGAGCGTATGGGCTTCTGGGTCAACATGGACGAGGCCTACTACACGCTGGACAACGGCTTCATCGAATCCGTCTGGCATCTGCTCAAACAAATCTGGGACAAGGACCTGATCTATCGGGGTTATAAGGTCGTGCCCTACGATCCCCGCATTGGCGCGACCCTGTCGTCGCACGAGCTGGCACAGGGCTACCAGGACACCGAAGACCCGTCGATCACGGTGCGTTTCAAGCTGGCCGACGCGGATGACACCTATTTCCTCGTCTGGACAACAACGCCGTGGACCTTGCCGTCAAACCTGGCGCTCGCGGTGGGCGCTGACATCGACTACAGCTTTTGTGAATCCGATGGCCAGACCCTGATCCTGGCGGAAGACCTGCGCGATGCGGTGTTTCGCGACATCGAGCACCGCGTTGTGAAGACCGTGAAGGGCAGCGAGTTGATCGGCACGCGTTACGAACGCCTGTTCGATTACCTCGAGGTCGATGCGGACAACGCGTTCCAGGTGTTCGCCGCTGACTTCGTCACGACCGACAGCGGAACCGGCATCGTACACACAGCGCCCGCCTACGGTGTCGACGATCTCGCACTTGGCGTAGAACACGGTCTGCCGGTTGTGCACGGCGTTGGTCTCGACGGAAACTTCGTCGACGCGGTTGAGCCCGTGGCCGGCATGTTCTTCAAAGACGCCGACAAGCCGCTGATTCGAATCCTCAAGGAACGGGGCATCCTGTTCCGCGCCGAACGTTACCGCCACAGCTATCCGTTCGGCTGGCGCACCAAGGACCCGATCATCTACTACGCCAAGAATGCGTGGTACATCCGCACGTCCGTATTCAGTGAGCGTATGGCCGAGCTGAACCAGACGATTAACTGGGTGCCCGAGCATATTCGCGACGGTCGATTCGGCAACTGGCTGGAAAACAACGTCGACTGGGCCCTGTCGCGTGAACGCTTCTGGGGTACACCTTTGCCGGTGTGGACAGACGGCGAGGGCGACTACCACTGCATCGGCTCGCTGGCCGAACTCGAGGCACTGACAGGTCGCGAACTCTCCGAACTCGATCTTCATCGACCCGCCGTCGATGACGTCACCTTCGAGAAAGATGGCAAGACGTGGCAACGCGTACCGGAAGTGATCGACTGCTGGTTCGATTCCGGGGCCATGTCGTACGCGCAGTGGCATTACCCGTTTGAAAACCAGGACGTTTTCGAGCAGCACTTCCCGGCCGACTACATCTGCGAAGCGATCGACCAGACGCGCGGCTGGTTTTACACGCTGCATGCCATCGCGACGTTGGTGTCCGACAGCGTGGCTTACAAAAATGTTATCTGTCTGAGCCACATCGTCGACAAAGACGGCAAGAAAATGTCCAAGTCGCTCGGCAATATCGTTAATCCCTACGACGTTTTCGATACGGTAGGCGCCGATGCGCTGCGCTGGTATTTCCTGGCGCGTCTGTCACCGGACGTGCAGAAGCGGATCTCCGTCGACATCGTGGCCGACGTCGCCAGTTCCTTCATCAACACGTTCTGGAACACCTACGGCTTTTTCATCCTCTACGCCCGGATCGATGACCTGGATCTCAGCAAGCCTGTCCCGATCGAGCAACGGCCGGAAATCGACCGCTGGGCACTGGCTCTGACGCATCACACGATCACCACGGTTACCGAAGCGCTGGAGAACTTCGATGCAAAAACCGCCGGTGAGGCGATCGAGTCCTTTGTTGACCAGCTGAGCAACTGGTATGTCCGTCGCAACCGCCGTCGATTCTGGAAATCCACCGACGCCGAGGACACGCAGGCGGCGTACCTGACGTTGTACGAGTGCCTGGTCGCGGCGCACAAATTGATGGCGCCTTTTGTGCCGTTTCTTTCCGAGACGGTCTACCAGAATCTGGTTCGCTCACGCGACGACGATGCACCGACCAGTGTCCATCTCGCGGGCTGGCCCGAGGCTGATCCGGCGTGGAAGAACGACAGCTTGCTGTTCGATATCGGCGTCGTGCAAAAAGTCGTTGGTCTTGCGCGCGCAGCGCGGGGCCAGTCCGGCGTGCGCACACGCCAGCCGCTGTCGAGGTTGCTGCTCCGCGCACCCGATGACAGGGCCGCGCGGGCGCTGGAATTGCACCAGGACCAGATCCTTGAAGAACTGAACGTCAAGGAGGTCGAGTTCATCGCGCGTGACGCGGGCCTCGTTAACTACCGCATCAAACCGAACCTGCCGGTGCTCGGTAAACGCTACGGAAAACGGGTCCCGCAGATTCGCACGGCGCTGGAAAACGCGGACGGCGCTGCGATCGCGAGTGCCGTTGCCGCCGGTCGCTCGTTCACGCTCAACATCGACGGCGAGTCCCTGGAGCTCAGCGGCGATGACGTGTTGGTCGAGACTCGTTCTGCCGAAGGCTATGCCTGCGGCGAGGAAGGCGGGTTCCTGACCGCTCTTGACACGACGCTCAACGACCAGCTGCTGGCCGAGGGCCTTGCACGCGAGGTCGTGCGTTCCGTGCAGGATTCGCGAAAACTCGCCGGACTTGAGGTTTCCGACCGAATCGTACTCGGTGTTTCCGGCTCCGAAGCGGTTGAAGCGGCGCTGTCGACGCACCGCGACTACCTGATGACGGAAACATTGGCCGTCGAGTGGGTGGTTGGACAGTCAGCACCGATTTACAACGAAGAGCGTCAACTTGGTGACCAGTCCTGGCGTGTCGAGATCTCCAAAAAGGACTGAAATATCAGCATTTAGGGCCGAGCTTGCAGACACTTCCTGATGTTTGCTATAACCGTTGGGCGCGGGAGTCCGATCGCCCGCAGCGACGGTTCAGCGACAGCTGCGGGAACATCGGTGAGCGTACGAAGCCGCACCGGGAGACCTCGCGCGGCCATAAAAATAACAATATCGCTGGAGTGGACATGAGCTACCACCTTGACCGGTTTCATTCGGCCGTCATGGTTCTGGCCGGTGACGGTCACGTCAAATCACGCCTGTTGAGGGCATATGAAGAGAATCTCGCGGGCATCCCGGAGGATGAGCTCCCGGGCGACCTGAAGCAGGATTTCTGTGCATTGAAATCCAGCCTCACCGCCATAAAACCGATGCGCGACGAAGGTCCGGCTTCTGCAACGGTTCGCAAAATGTCGGCTAGCGATGCGAGCGATTGCGCCGTGCAGGTTGTGTCCATGTACGGCGAAATGCTCAAGCGACTGACGTCCGATGATGACGCCGCTGCCATGCCGCTCGACGAAAACGTTTCGCCATTCCTCGTAAAGTCCGCATCCTGAACGGCTGGGTGCATTGAGCGGGTCGACGGCGTCCCCCATCGACGTACGCGACTTGCCGATCGGGGTGTTCGACTCCGGGGTTGGTGGTCTCACCGTGCTAAAGGCCATGCGAGGAGCGCTGCCGAATGAGCACTTTCTCTATCTCGGCGACACCGCCCGGCTTCCTTACGGCACCAAGAGTCCGGCGTCGATTGCACGCTACGCCAGCCAGGCCACCTCGGCGCTTTCGGAACGCGGGATCAAGCTGCTCGTCGTCGCCTGCAACACCGCGTCTGCGGTGGCACTTCAAGCGCTCGACCAACTCCTCGCACCGGTTCCGGTTGTCGGCGTGGTCGAACCCGGCGCCGCAGCGGCTGTCGCAGCAGGTCGCCGGCACCTGGTACTCGCGACCGAGGCGACAGTCAGGCTCGGCGCTTACCGGGACGCGATACAGCGTTTGAGCGCTGATGCGTCCGTTCGTGAACTGGCCTGCGAAATGCTGGTGGCGCTGGCGGAGGAGGGGTGGACCGATGATGACATTAGCCGCCAATGCCTTCGTCGCTACCTGCAACCGGTGTTCGATGCGGGCTATCGACCGGATACCGTCATCCTCGGCTGTACCCACTTCCCGCTGCTGAAGCAGGCGGTCGACGACGTCGTTGAGCCGGGCACGCGGGTCGTTGACTCGGCGAGCACAACCGCCGCGACGGTCAAAGCGCTGTTGTCGTCGCGCGATCTTGCTCGTGAAGACTCAGGCGATGGCAGCCTGCAGCTGCTGGCGACGGACGGCGCCACCCGTTTTGCACGGGTGGGCGGCCAGTTTCTGGGCTACTCGCTGAGCACGACCGACATCGAAATCGTCGATCTCTAGCTGGTGTGCGATGTCGACGCTCCGTCGGGCAACGACTAGCGGTCGTTGTCGATCATCCTGAGGAATTCGCTGCGCGTCGCGCCGTTGGTGCGGAAAGCGCCCAGCATCTTGCTGGTCACCATCGAGACGTCCGTCTTGTGGATTCCACGAGTAGTCATGCACTGATGTGAGGCATCGACCACGACGGCGACCCCCTTTGGCTGCAGCACGTCGTTGATGCAAGCGGCGATTTGCGCCGTCATTTTTTCCTGCACCTGGAATCGTCGGGCATAGGCTTCGACGACGCGCGCCAGTTTCGAAATACCGACGACTTTGTTGTCCGGTAGGTAGCCCACATGCGCCTTGCCAATGATGGGGGCCATGTGGTGTTCGCAGTGTGATTCGAAGGTGATGTCCCGCAACACAATCATCTCGTCATAGCCTTCGACTTCCTCGAAGGTTCGACGCATGAACTCGTAGGGTTTGTCCCGGTAGCCGCTGAACCAGTCCTCATAGGCTTTGGCGACGCGCTTGGGCGTATCGATGAGACCTTCACGTCGCGTGTCTTCGCCGGCCCAGAGCAGCAGTGTACGCACCGCATCTTCGGCCTGTTTGCGTGACGGTTTGCGGGGCTTGGGTTGTTTCTTGGCCGCTTTTGCCATTGGCTTTTCCTGTGACGATGGTCGAATGTGGCCGGCGATTAGCGTCGGCCGCGAGTCATGGCTGACAGTGGGTGCGTGGCTTACGCGCCAACGCCGATCGGGCAGCTGACACCGGTACCGCCAATGCCGCAATAGCCACCGGGGTTCTTGGCGAGGTACTGCTGGTGATAATCCTCGGCATAGAAATACGAATCCAGCGCTGCGATTTCCGTGGTGATCCGACCGTATCCCGCATCGTCCAGTCGCGACTGGTAGGCACGTCGCGACTTACGCGCGACTTCAGCCTGCTCATCGCTCACGGTGTAGATGGTCGAACGATACTGTGTGCCAACATCGTTGCCCTGGCGCATACCCTGCGTGGGATCGTGGTTTTCCCAAAACACCGCCAGCATCGTCTCAAAGCTCGTAACCGACGGATCGAAAACAACCATCACCACTTCTGCATGCCCGGTTTGTCCGCTGCAGACTTCCCGGTACGTCGGATTGAGCGTGAGGCCACCGGCGTAGCCAACCGAGGTCGAGTACACGCCGTCCTGCTCCCAGAACTTGCGTTCCGCGCCCCAGAAACAGCCCATGCCGAAAACCGCCGTTTGCATGTTTTCCGGCCAGGGACCCTTCAACGGGTTGCCGTTGACAAAGTGGCTGTCGGGCACGTCGACAGGCTGGTCACGGCCCGGCAGTGCGTCCGCTGCACCCGGCAGCGTTTGTTTTTTGAACAACATAGGTCAGTTCGCTTCGTAACGTCGGCCGCGACGCGGCTCTGTGATTTCACCGTATGCGCTCAGAAAACGCACCGGGATAGACTGTGATGCGCCGAGCTTCGACGCACGATAAACGCCGAAATGCAGGTGCGGCATGGTTGTATGTCCGGTGTTACCGGAATAACCAATCTTCTGCCCGCGCTTCACCGTCTCACCAACAGTGACGACGGATCCGTTTTTTTCAAGATGGTAATACTCACCTGTCGTTCCGTCGCTGTGCAAAATAACAATGGAGTTGGCGTACTTTCCACAGCCGTCGGCCCAGCATCCCCGCTGATTCGACTCCTCGACTCGCGCCACGATCCCGGCACGCGCCGCGTGGACAGGCGTTCCTTCTCGCATGTCAAAGTCGACGGCAAAAGCTTCCTGACCGGTGTGGCTGAATCGCGAGCTGTACCCCTGCAGAACCCGGTAAGACGTGCCGGGTGCATACGGCAACGCGTACAGGTAGTCGTCGTCGTGTTGGGCGTTCTTGTCGCCAACAATCCATTCATAGCTGTAGTCGATGTCGCGGTCGCGGCCACCGCCGGTTTGCAGGGTCATCGCGGATTCGGTCGCCTGTGGCGCCAGCGTGCGAGTGACTGTCTGCGGGTCCGACGTCTCGTCTGCACTGACACGCAGGGTGTAGGTTATCGGATAGTTGCGAAGGTTCTTCGCGCGGAGCTCGATCAATCCGTCCTGGTCAATTGCGCTGACGCAGAACAGTTCATCCCTGCAGTCGTCTGCAAGAACCACGCCTGCGAAAAACAGCAGGCCGAGTAAGCTTCCCCTGGCCATACGAACCATGTATCCCCTGACCGTTACGTGCCTTTCTCCGTATCAGCCGGCTCTTCCTGAGTCTCTTCTTCCTGCTCGGCTTCTTCCTGTCTGCGCAGGGCCATCAGGTCGGACTGTTTGTACAAGAACCGATGCGTGTCTATCAGCCCGGTGGTCACGACGGGCGTCCCGTTTTCGAAACGCGGTCGATATTGCCTGCTGCGCATTTCGCGGATCACCGAACGCCGAACATCGTAAAACTCTGACGGGTTGGCTTCAATGATCTTGAAGTTGGCGATCTTGCCGCGTTCACTGACGTCATAGGAAAACCGGATACTGCCTTCACGCAGTGCGACGTCAGGATTCGCGCGGTCCGCTGCCGTGGCACTGCCGGCAAACTTGGGCAAGGAAAAGAATTTCAGCTCCCGCGGCTTACCGAACTCGGACCGCAGCTTGTCTTTGCGTTTGCCTTCGTTGTTTTCGGCCAGCAAGGTCCAGGCCTCTTCGTAGTGGTTCTTCGCCCGGACCAGTCGGCTCTGCGGCAGCATCATGTTGTAATCTGCGATGGCGATCAGCGCGCCGGAAAGAATATCCCAGTCCGATTCCGGGCTTTCACGGGCGATGCGCAACGCGCGTTTGAAGTACAGTTCTCCGGATGTCACCGAGTCGACCGCATACGGTTCGATACCGGACCGGTCCGGATAGAAAAAAGAGCGCCCCATGCGGGTCAGCGGCGGAATCAGATTGACATCGGTCTTGCTGGTGGATGACTCGATGATGCGGATGACGTGGCGATACGTTGACCGCTCGTCGAAAATATAGCCGGTGCGGTTCTGCCAGCTCGCACGTCGCATCAGGGATGGCACCATGTCCATCGGGTTTGACTGGAAAAAGCGCAGGTTGAGCGCGTAGATGCTCTCGTGCGCCGTCTTTGCATCATCGATCAAGCCCATGCGCAGACGCGATTCGGCCAGCGTCTCCAGCAGTTCAACCTGTCCCATATTGTGCGGACCGTCGTTGACGTGTGTGATGTGCACGCCGCGTGAGAACGTCTGTGCCGCGAGGTCCGGACGACCCGACGCCAACTGCGATGCACCGAGGCCGCGAATCGGGTTGATCAGGCTGGTATGCAGTCGGTCCTCGACCTCTTCGATAATCGTGATCGCAGACTGATAGTTTTGTGCGGCGGACTCGTATTGCCCCATCCGGTACTGCACCGTGCCGAGGTTGCTGAGCGCACGCGCCGTTTCCACGGAATCGGGGCCGCTGGTACGAATTGCCAGTTCGATAACCCGTTTTGCGGTGCTGTCAGCCTCGTCAAGAACGCCGTCGGAGATGAGTTGCCTGTAGCGGTCAAACTCTGCCTGCAACAGTTCTTCGTCGCTTGGCGGCGGCGCGGTCGGGACGTCTTCGGCGTCCGCAACGGGCACCGTCTGGTCAATCGGTAGTGTCGCCGAGTCCGTCGCCAGCGTCGTGTCGTCGAGTGTCGTTGTTTCGGGCTCAGCCAACGCCGATTCTGCAGCGGGTTCTTCCTGCGCGAACGCAGCTGCACTGGCGAACAGCAGGAGCAGGCCTGCATTCCTGGCGTGTCGGGTCATTCGGCGTCTATCGTCTCGTTGCTGCACCGTGAATCCGGTATCTCGTGTTTAAGACTCCGGCGTCGCTGAAAGGTTTCCTCGCCGGAGCTACCTCACCTGACTATACCCGCTGATTTTCAGGTCCGGAAGTTGTGAACTGATTCACAGACACCCTTGTTACAAATTAGTACCCGGCCGCAACGTTCAGAACCCCAGCCCCAACTGTTGCGCGCCCGGCCGAATGAAGCGAGAAGTATCAAGCACTTGCTGGTACTCACCCTCAGTCAGGCCGCGTTTCTTGCAGGCGACGCGGAAGCGCGCGGCGAGAAGCTTTGCGTAAGCACCTTGTCCGGTCTGGCGGTGACCAAAGCGGTTGTCATAATCCCGGCCGCCGGATGACTGACGAACCAGGCTCATGACGTGCGAGGCCCGCTCGGGAAAGTGGCTGTTCAGCCAATCCTGGAACAATCCGCTGACTTCGTGCGGCAGCCGCAGGAAGATATACGCTGCGCCGCCGGCCCCGGCTGCCTTGGCGGCGTCCAGCAAGGATTCGAGTTCGTGGTCGTTGATCGCCGGAATCATGGGCGCCGTCAACACGTACACGGGAATGCCGGCGTCGCTCAGACGCTCAACCGTTTTCAGGCGCGCCGTGGCCGAAGGCACTCGAGGTTCCATGATGCGTTTCAGGACCGGATCCAGCGTGGGCAGGCTGACGGCAACGCTGCACAGTCGGTGCTTGGCCAGGCTGGACAGCAGGTCGATGTCCCGTTCGATCAGTGTGCCCTTGGTAATGATGTTCAGCGGGTGCTGGTGGCGGACGAAAAGCTCAACGAGTTCACGCGTTACACGCGTCTTGCGCTCTGCGGGTTGGTACGGATCGGTGTTGGCGCCGATCGTGATCGGCTTGACGTCGTAACCGGGCTTTTCCCAGCTTTCGAGCAATCGCTTAGCCGCGTTCGGCTTGTAAAAGATGCGTGTTTCAAAATCGAGACCCGGTGACAGGTCGAGGTAACTGTGAGATGGCCTCGCATAGCAGTAGACGCAACCGTGCTCGCAGCCCTGGTAGGGATTGATGGAACGGCTGAACGGCACGTCCGGCGACTGATTTTCGGCGATGATGCGGCCGGCCTGCATTGCCCGCAGCACCGTTTCGGGCGCGACCTGGGCTTGCTCCCAGTCGTATTCGTCGTCCAGCTCCACGGATTGCCGGCTAAAGCGGCCGTCCGGCGCCGATACGGCGCCGCGTCCTTTATGTGGCGAGACCGCCATGCGTGCTGCCCTCGATTACTGTGTATTTATACAGTAACCCTGCGCCGCCGGCGGAGCAAATAGTTCAGTTCAGGACGCGATACCCACGGCCCTTCATGCAGCGTTTGAAGACTATAGACTGTTCGCGCTTTGCGTCGAGTCCGGAACGCGCGCCGCCCCAGAGTGCACCGAAGCCGGCTGCTTCGGATTTGTCACCGCTGCCGATGGCTCCCGCAATCGTACCCACTGCAGCACCAACGCCCGCGCCCTTGGCCGCGCCGCCCGCAACGTTCACTTCCTTGCTGATGATCTCACATTCCTGCCAGTCCTGAGCAAGCATCTCGGGATCAACACCTTTGCGATCAATGATCGGGTCCGGGTTAGCGGCACAAGCCGCCAGCAGGCAGGCCGCCAGCGCCATCAATAACGGTTTTTTAACGGGCATGTCTGTGTCCTCTCTTCGGTATCCGGGACTACTACGGCATCTACGGCTCCATAGTGCCTGAATTTCGGCGCAATCGCCTAATTGCCGATGGCTGAATTTCCGCCTGTTGCGCTTATGTCATATGAACAACGCCTGACGGGTAGAAATCGTTGACATTCCTTGGCTTTCTCGCCTCAAGCATGCCGCTGACCCGCCGATACCCTTTAGAGGAAACGACGGAGTTCCAGGCGTGCCTGAGGCTGGAAAATTTGATCTGACAAGCCTGCACTGGCGCTACAGCATCGCGATCATGATGGTCGCGGTGCTGGCTTTCGCGGGTCTGTTGACAGAGCGGATGGCCTTGAATGCGACCGATGAATTCGGTAACCGCATAAATATCGCCGGCAAGCAGCGCATGCTGTCGCAGCGCATAGAAAAACTGGTGGAGTCCGCCCGAAGGGCGCCGGATGAAGCCGACTTTCGCCGCGCCACTGAAAAGCTCACCCTTGCCCGCAACGAGATGCTCGACAGTCACGAGCGCCTGATTGCTGATCGCAGCAATCCGAACGCTGTGTGGCCGGATTCCCTCGAGGATGCGTATTTCCAGTCCCCGCTGAACATCAACAGCCGTGTATTGGCTTTCATTGGCGAAGTCGATCGTTTCCTGGATCTCGACTACGCGACAGCGTCGGGGTCTGCCGTGGTTTTCACGGTGCCGCCGGAAGAGACGCTGGTCGCGCTCGACAGGGCCGTGTCGATCTACGAGCAGGTAGAACTCGGTGAAATGCAGCGCCACGAAAACCTGAGTTTCCTGGTGTTCATGGTCAACCTGGTTGCGCTGACGGCCATGGGCCTGTTTGTGTTTCGCCCCATCGTGAGTCGCTTCAGGATCGAGCACCACAACCTGCAGACAACCTATCGCAAGCTGCTCGACGAGATGGCCGAGCGGTACCAACTCGATCGCCAGCGTGCGTCGGCGGAGGCGAAATTCAGGAACGCGTTTGAAAATGCGCCGATCGGTATGGGGCTCATGAAACCGGACGGTCGACTGTTCGACGCGAACCCGGCGCTTTGCGACATGTTCAACGACCCGATGGACGACGGCGAATTCAATTTTACGCGAACCTTCATCGATGCTGACCGCGATCGCTTCAAGGAGCTGGTCAGCCTGGTCCTGAATTCCGGCGAGAAACAGGCCCGGAAACTCAGCTGCTTCGACAGCGACGGCAACGAAATGGTTGCCGTGGTCAACCTGTCACCCGTGTCAGAGGGCAACCGGGGCATCAAATACCTGGTGCTGCAGGTCGAGGACTTCACTGAGTCGCACTCGCTGAACACCAAGCTTGAATACCAGGCAAGCTATGACGACCTGACCGGACTGATGAACCGGCGCGCGTTCAATCGTGAAGTCGAAGAAGCCTGGAGCGCGAGCAGCCCTGGTCGACAGAACAGCTTCCTGCTGATGATGGACCTCGATCAGTTCAAAATCATCAACGACACGTCCGGCCATGCGGCGGGTGACCAGCTGTTGCGTCGGGTCAGCGAGATTATCAAGGAGTGCGTCCGCGGCGACGACATTGTTTGCCGACTGGGCGGTGATGAATTCGGTGTTGTGCTGCAGCATTGCCCCGCCGAGGTCGCACAACGTATCGCCGAGACCATTCGCGCCAACATCGATGCATTGCGCTTCTCCTGGGGCAGCGAAACCTATCGCGTCGGCGCCAGCATCGGCGGTGTTCCCGTCGATCCGGGGCTCGGCGATGTCAGCGAAATCCAGCAGCTCGCCGACGCCGCCTGCTACGCCGCCAAGGAAGCTGGGCGTAACACGGTGCAGATGGTGACGGAAGGCCGCGACGATGCACGCAAGCATCGCCGGCAGATTCGCTGGGTGCAGCGCATCCGCGACGCGATGCAACACAACCGTTTTGCAATTTACGGCCAGGTGATTCGGCCGGTGAAGGCACTGCCGGGCGCGCCCCAGCGCATCGAAGTGCTGCTGCGCCTGCGCGACGTCGACGAGAAACGCATGATCCCGCCCGGGGCTTTCCTGCCGGCGGCAGAACGCTACGGATTAAACATCGAGCTCGACGAGTGGGTTGTCAGCCGCCTGATCGACATGCTGTACGTTCACCAGGCCTTCGACGCCGAAGACGTGCGTTACTGGGTCAACCTGTCCGGCAACAGCGTCGGTGACGAGCGTTTTGCGACGATGCTGCTCGACCTTGTAAAGAACGCCCCGCTGAAGCCGGGCACGCTGAATTTCGAGATTACGGAGACGGCGGTCATCCGCAACATTGCGTCTGCCGGCCGCCTGATGACCGAGTTGCAGGCCATGGGCTGCCAGATTGCCCTGGACGACTTCGGCAGTGGCTTGTCGTCGTTCGGCTATCTGAAACACCTGCCGATCAACTACCTGAAGATCGACGGGATGTTCATCAAAGACATCGAGAAGGATCCGACCAATCGGATCTTCGTGAAATCCATTATTGATATTGCCCACTCCATGGGCATCGAAACCGTCGCTGAATTCGTCGAAAACGAGAACATCGCGAGCATTGTCTCCGAGCTGGGCGTCGACTACCTGCAGGGTTACGCACTCGGCAGGCCGTACGTGCTTGCGCCGCGCTTTCCCGAAGTTGCCGCGAACAGTGACCAGAGACTGGACAAAGTTGGGAGTTAGACATGCAGTCCGCCAAACAGAACGCCACCATTGTTGACAGCCTGTCCGCGCTGCCGCCGTTACCGTCGACGGCGCAGCAGATCATGGACGCATTCGGTGATGAGTTTATTGACGCCGACGCGATCACGGAGATCATCGTCGATGACCCCGGGATCTCGGCGCGCTTGCTCGGGCTCGCCAACTCAGCCTACTACGGACTCGCCGAGCCGGTGGACTGCCTGGTGGATGCGGTAGGGCGGGTTATCGGTGTCGAGACAGTCCGCTCCGTGGTGCTGGCCATCGCAATGCAAAAAGCGCTTGACCAGAGTCGCTGCTCCGCCTTCGACGCCGAACGCTTCTGGAAGGAGTCACTGATGGCGGCACAGTGCTGCAAGCGGATTGCCCTGCGCGACCAGTCGCTGCCGGAGCAAGGCAAAAGACTCGCCTACGTAACCGGTCTTTGCCACAACATCGGACTCATGGCGCTCGCTTTCCTTGAACCGGAGGCTACGCACGCGGTTCTGGTCGAACACGACGAACGTCATATGCGCTTTGACTCAGCACTCGAACGGGCTGTTGGTATCAGCCACCGCGAGGCAACCATGGTGCTCGCCGAGCGCTGGTCCTTGCCGGACGTCCTGGTTGATGCTTACCGCTGTCGATTCGACGCGTCGGCCCTCGCCGATTCCCGCCTCGGGTTGATTCTTGTGTCCGCAACGACGGCCATCGGCAACCTAGACATCGAGGAGCCGCACAAACTGGATCTGACCGGCGTCTCCAAGCGCCTGGGTATGGCAGTCGAGGATCTGCAGTCGATGGCGCTCCCCGGCGAACGGCAGCTCGAACAGATCGAAACTCTCGCCAGCTCCATGTGCTGATCTGCAGCGCGGCGATGGCGGCTGAGACGCGTTGCTGACGGTCGGTCCCGACGCACGCGACGAAAGGCCGAAACGGCCGCCGTCGAGCTCAATGTCCGGCCCTCGACGGTCGATACCCTTTGCAGGGCCGCCACAACTCCACTGGACGGAGGACGCGACAAAAGGAGAGCACGATGAAAGTACTGATTGTTGATGACAGCCGGGCAATGCGCATCATCGTTAAGCGGACGCTCAAACAGGCCGGCTTTGACGCCAGCGTTACCGAGGCAGAGAACGGTCGGCAAGCACTCGACGCAATCGACGCCGGTAAACCGGACCTGGTCCTCACCGACTGGGCGATGCCGGAAATGAACGGCCTCGAACTCGTGCAGGCCATCACCGACAACGACCTCGGTGTTCCGGTTGGCATGGTGGCTTCGCAGGGAACACCGGAAATGAAACAACAGGCCAGGGAAGCCGGCGCCCTGTTCATGCTCAACAAACCGTTCACAGCTGACGGCTTGCGCGATGCGCTGGACGGCGTCGTCTGATGAGCGCGGCGTCGTTGCCCGGCGACCCGTGGCGGCACCGGGTAGCAAATCGAATCCGGCACTCAGAGGCAGGAACAGATGTCATGGAATGACCCGACGCTGACCCAACTGGCCGCGTGGATGTCGGAGTTCACCGGCAGGCACGTCAGCGCCGCCGCTGCGGAAGGAAAGATCCGTCTCAACGAAGGCCCGGGCTATATCGCCACCTACACGGACGCGGCGTCGAGCATCGTTGGTCTCTGTCGCTGCGATATCGCAGGTGCTGCAAGCCTCGGCGCGGCCTTGACTCTACTGCCGCCAGCGCGCGTCGAAAACAGCGTTCGATACGGTACGCTGGACGAGCTGCTGCTGGAGAATTTTGCCGAGGTTTGCAACGTCATGAGCCGGGCCTTTACGGCGGCTGCGTTGCCGAGTGTCACGCTGGGCAAGATTCACGAGGCACCGGTTGCTGCGATCGACGCCGGTGTCGAGCCCGAGCAGGATGGCAAGGCACGTCTCGATATCCATATCGATGTGCTGGGTTACACTAACGGCGAGATGACGCTACTCCGGTTGTAGCTCGTTGCCCGGCCAAGGAAAAAGGCGCAAGCCCGGCAGCGGGCCTGCGCCTTGTCTTTTTTGAGCGAGCGGCTAACTGCTCTTGTCGACCTGGTGCAGGTAGACGTCCTGTTGCGGGAACGGGAACGAGATGCCGACTTCGTCAAAGCGCTTCTTGATCGTTTCTGTCAGATCAAAGTAAACACCCCAGTAGTCTGACGTCTTGACCCACGGGCGCACGACAAAATTGACGCTGCTGTCAGCAAGCTCGGATACCGCGATGGTCACACCTGGATCTTTAAGAACGCGTTCTTCCGCGTCGACAATGGCCTTCAATTCCTTGTGCACCTTGTCGAGGTCGTCGCCGTAGCTTACACCCACCGTGAGATCGACCCGGCGCGTCTCGTTCGCTGAGTAGTTGGTGATAATGCTGCCCATAATCTGTGAATTCGGCACGATGATCTTTTTGTTGTCACCGGTCTTCATCACGGTCACCAGGATCTGGACTTCCTCGATGGAACCGGAGATGCCGGCCGCTTCGACCCAGTCGCCGACTTTGTACGGCCGGAACAGTACGATCAACACGCCGGACGCGAAGTTTGACAAGGAGCCCTGCAGGGCCAGACCGACGGCGAGACCGGCGGCACCCATAACAGCCAGCAGCGAGGTGGTTTCGACACCCAGTTGGCCGATGGCCGCGATTGCGACAACCACCAGCAGCGCCATGCGCACCAGGTTGCAGACGAAGGACTCCAGGGTGTCGTCAACGTCGCTCTTTTGCATCACGGTGCGCAGTCCCTTGACCAGCGCATTGACGACCCATTTACCGACGTAGAAAATGACCAGCGCGGCAATCAGGTTAGTGCCGAACTCGACGCCCGTCGTCATAACAAATTCTTCGATGAAGCCCCAGGTTTCTGCCGCGTCGAATTCTGTGACGGCGGCGACAACGTCTGTTGTGGTTTCGGCTTCAGTTGGTGTAGCTGGCGCGCTCATAGCGTGTCCCCTTTAACGATTTTTTATGCGTGATTACCCGGGACCAGCGTGTCCGCGGGCTCGATTTTTTTTATTTACGTCTGCTCAGTATCAGCCAGTTCCCGAGCAGGGTGACAAGGATGCCCGCCGCAGCGATGGGCGTCCAGACATAATTTTCCAGCACGGTCGATAACGCGAGAGCAACGATCGGAAACAGCACGGTGCAATAGGAGGCCCGCGACGGGCCGATTCGCCGAATGAGCGCCAGATACGCCCCGAACGCAACCGCCGAACCGAACACGGACAGGTACAGCAGCGAGCCGATGTACGTCGCCTCAAGAGAGATCGTGAAGGTCCGCCCGAGCAGCATCGCGCTGCCGGCTGACATCAGCGTTGCGATGCCCATTGCATAGGCGTTCAGCGCGACGACCGGCACCTCTTTTTGCATATTGACCGTTGCCGCCATGTTGCCGAGTGACGCAGACAGTACGGATCCAAGCGCGAACAGAATGCCGATAACGGCACTGTCGTTGAGGCTCAGTGCGGAGATCTCCGGCCAGAAAACCAGCGCGATACCGATGACGCCCATCCCGGCTGCCGTGTAAAACGTTCGGTCCATGCGCGTGTTGAAGAGCAGCCGCTCGAGAACCGCGTTCATCAGCACGATGGTTGTGAACAGGACCGCGATGAGTCCGGTCGTGATGTAGGCCGACGCGTAGTACACGAGGAAGTAGTTGAGACAGAACATCAACAGCGCCTGCACCACGACCATGGGCAGGACCTCGCGCGGAATACGCAGGCTGCGTCCGGACAACTTCGCGTACAGCGCCAGGACTATCGCTGACAGTCCGAATCGGTAGGCGACCGAGACCTCTATCGGCACGGTACCCAGCTGGTAAGGAATGGCGGCGAAAGTCGAGCCCCAGATGAGCACGACCGTCGCGTACAGCAGCAGAACCTGCATCCGTTTACTGGCCGGGTATGCCGCCGGTCTCCAGGCGTAATCGATAGATGCCGTACGGGCTTTGCGACTCGATGTGTTCTTTCGGGCGAAACACGACTTCCGACAATGCGCTGTCGGCGACGTACAGCCAGTTGTCCGGTCCGAACGACAGGGCGTCCGGCCAGCGAATGCGTGGATCGGTCACCAGCGTCGCTAGTTTGCCGCGCGTGTCGACGCGAAACAGGGCGTTGTGCTCCACCGCCGTCAGGTAGACGTTGCCGGCCAGGTCGGCGCTCATGCCGTCGCTCAACGGTTTGTTGCTGACCCGTTCAACCCGCGCGGCCATTTGTACCAGCGGCAGGTTCGTGTCGCGCAGATCCCTGAGACGGACACGGTACAGGCCGGAGCCGTTCAAGGCGCCGTAATACAGCCATTCATCGGTCAGCGCGATGCCGTCGATACCACCGCGCAGCGACAGGATGCCGCCGAGGAAACTCATGGTCCGTCCTTCGGAGGTGATCAGGTAATTTTCGGCCGACACGGACTCGTGCGCCTCAAGGACCCGTCGGGCCGCACCGGATTCGATGTCGTACACAATGATGGCGGGCGTTTTGCGCCAGAAACTCGCATCGGCGATGACCAGAGTCCGGCCGTCACGACTAACCTGCAGGTCCTGCAAGAAACTGCCTTTCGGCGCGATGTCGGCGGTGAGTGGATGATTGCGAAACACATCGCCGGTTGCGAGATCGATGCCGATCAGCCTGGCCGGCCGCAGGCCGTGGTTGCCGTGATCGATGGTCCACAGTCGATCCTGCGAGTCGACGACGACGCCGAGCACGGTGTCGAACAGCTGCTGCTGGGCTTCGCCGCTCGGGTACGGCACGGCGGCACCATCGACATACTCCAGCAGCTTGTTACCGACCGGGCGACTCTCCGGGTGAACGGTGAAGAACAGTCGGCCGTCCCTGTTGACGGCGATGTTGCCAATCGGTTCGCGGTAGCTGACAACCTGTTCAACGCCGGATGCGTCCAGCAGTGCCGGACTCCGGAGGTCGGTGTAGGGTTCGCCGCCACCGTAGCGCACCCAGGAGACGAGGGCGATGAGCAGCGCGAGCGCAGCGAGAATAATCAGGACGTATTTCAAAGGCGGGGTGTCATTAACTGCCGACCGGCGAATTCTAACCTGCAAAGCCGAGTCGACAAACCTGCCTTCAACGAGTCAGGTGGACAGCGCGAGGACCCAGGCGATGGCGATCGCGCCGATAGCGAGCGCACCCGCGCCGCGCTGCAGGTCCGGAGACCCCAGCCGCGAACGCCGATTCGCCAGCAGGACGCCGGCGCCGAATCCCGCAACAAAGCCCATCAGGTGCGCACCGATGTCCGTGTTGGGACCGCCGGTACCGGTGTAGGTCAGCAGCGCGAGGCCGGCAACGATCGGGCCTATCCGGCTGGTCCATCGTCCGTCCGCGAACACGCGCGCTCGCCAGGCGAAACCACTGGCCAGGCCGAGGGCCGCAAACACGGCTGTCGACGCACCGATCGAGCGGTGCGACTCCTCCAGCAGCAGGGTATTGATGCCGTTGCCCAGTGCGGCACTCACCACGATGGCGAGCCAGGCGACACCGGAGCCGGCATACCGGCCCGCAAACACACCGAACAAACTGCCGAAGACGATATTGCCGGCAATGTGCGAGAGGCTGCCGTGCAGGGTCAGGGCGGTAAACAGCCGCCACACTTCGCCATCACGAATGAGCGAACCATCGACGCGTCCGGCGAATCGCCAGTTCTCGCCGAACGCCGATACCGACGCGAGCCAGGCGACGCCGACAACCGCGATCAGGTAAGCGATGACGCCCGGAACCGGATCATGCGCCTCGACCGGCTCGGCTTTTGGTAGCGGTGCCGGGGCGTTTTCCTCGTCATATCGGCGCAACTCGTCGGCCGCTTCCGCCGAACGTGACGCCGGAACAATGATCGCGATGCCGCTGTCGTCCTCGATCATGTCATAGGGGATCGAGCGCGCACTCAGAACCAGCGCGCGGTCAGCGCAGTCGCGTCGATTGCGCCCGTGATACACCACCCGAAGATCGTCCATCAGGCGGGCGCTGCGACGCGCGACAGCACGGCGCCGCAGTCGTCATCAATTTTGATGCTGGCCAGCTCATCGCCGCGCGTTTTGCCGCGGTTCAGAATCAGCACGGGCTTGCCGGTTTCCGCCGCCCGACGAACAAAGCGAAAGCCGGAAAACACCATCAGTGAGGAGCCAACAACGAGCAGCGCGGCGCTATCATCGACCTGGCGCATTGCCGCCTCGACTCGATCCCTGGGCACGTTTTCACCAAAGAAGACCACATCGGGCTTCACGGTGCCGTCACAGCGTGGGCAGCCGGGTACCTGGAATTCAGCCACCTTCTCGTCGTGCAGTTCGGCATCGCCGTCCGGCTTGTAATAGTCAACGCTGGCGTCCCAGCCCCGGTTCCGTTCGGCCAGGTGTTGTTGCCAGGTTTCGCGATCCAGCGCGAGGTCGCAGTCCAGGCAAACGACCCGGTCCAGCCGGCCGTGCAGGTCTATCAGATTCCGACTTCCGGCGCGGTCGTGCAGACCGTCAACGTTTTGGGTAATCAGGGTACCGACCAGCCCGTCGCGTTCGAGCCGGGCGAGGGCGTCATGTGCCGCGTTCGGACGCGCTGACCGGATGTTCTTCCAGCCGGCGTAACTGCGCGCCCAGTAACGTCGCCTGGTCTGAGGTTTGCCGGTGAAGTCAGCAAACTGCACCGGCGATGCGTTCTTCCAGTTTCCGTCACGGTCCCGGTAGTCGGGGATGCCCGAGGCCGTGCTGATTCCGGCACCACCGAGCACCGTCACCGGGGCATGCGTGTGCAGGAACGTCCGGAGTTGTTCGTCTGATTTGTGATTCAGGTTGAGTTCAGTCAAGGCGGAAGATACTGGTGTCGAAAAGGAGGAAAGACTATGAAGAACTGGGAACGCGTCTATTTTGCCATCGCTGCGGCGAGCGCTGTGTTTCTTGCTGTTTCATTGTTCTGATTCATCGCCAGGCCGGGACACCCGGGGACGATCTGCTACAGTCCCCTGCATCTTTGCTATCGAGAGGCAACGATGCGCTTCTTTCTCATCATTGCGGCATTATCCTGTATTGCAACGGCCAACGCGGAGGTAACCTCCTCGTCCGACAACGGTTTTGTGACGGTCAACGAGGCCGTCATCGATGCCGCTCCTGAGGCCGTCTGGCTCGCCGCCACGACCGAGGTCGGCGCCTGGTGGCATCCCTCCCACACGATTTCCGGCGACGCCGCTCGCATGTCCATCGACGCGAGACCGCAGGGTTGTTTCTGCGAAACACTGGGCGACGGTGAGGGCATCGTCCATCTCACGGTCACATTCAGCAAGCCGACGGGGCTGCTGCGTATGAGCGGTGGGCTGGGGCCGCTTGGCCTGATGGGTGTGAACGGCAATATGCTCTGGGAATTCGAACCCCAGGACGGAGCGACCCGGGTGCGGTTTTCCTATGCCGTCGGAGGGTACGCGCCCGACGGTCTGGACAAGATCGCTCCGGCGGTCGATTTCGTCATCGGCGAGGCGCTGCAGCGTCTGCAGTCGTACGTCGAGACCGGAGTTCCCGCGCTCGATGAGTGACGCATCGGACGCGCGGCCGTCGTCCACGGTCATTCTCGCCCGGGAAGGGCAGCGCGAGCCCGAATATCTGCTGGTCCGCCGTGTCACGCAGGCAGCGTTCGGCGGCGCGCACGTGTTTCCCGGCGGTGTCGTCGAGCCCGGTGCGGACCGCGCAGCCGGTACCCCGTCGTCGCTGGCTCCGTCACTCGCAGACCGGCGACTGTCGACCCCGGACGCGCTGCGCTTCTATTCGGCGGCGATTCGCGAGTTGTTCGAGGAAACCGGGATACTGCTTGGCGACGGTGACGTAACAGCGCGTGCCGTCCTGCGCCAGGAGTTGCTGGCGGACAGCGCCCGCTGGCCGGATCTCCTGCGGCGCAACAACATCCGGCCTGCCTACGACCGGCTGTGTTACATCAGTGAGTGGATTACACCGCCTGACTTGCCCACGCGGTTCGCCACCCGCTTTTTCGTCACCGCGTTCGACAATCGCCAGGAAGCGACGCCTTGCGGCGAGGAATTGACCGACTGTTGCTGGATGACGGCCGCCGCCGCGCTTGATGCGGGCGACCGGCAGTCGATCCTGCTGCATCCGCCAACACGTCTGACCCTTGAGCAACTCGCCCGTCATGCGACGATCGAATCGCTGATCGACTGGGCGCGCGGTCTCGAATCAAGCGGAGCGCCGAGCATCGCCGCAGCCAAGGCGACGCTGGCGTCTGTTCGACAAATGCTGTCCGGAGACACAGCGGAGGCCGTGCCGTGACCCTGCCGCGCATCAGCGATCTCGGCTTCGGCATTCGCCGTATTCTTGCACCCAATCCGTCGATGATGACAGGACCGGGCACCAACACCTATCTGCTTGGCCGCGAGGACGTGGCGGTTATCGACCCGGGTCCGGCGCTGCCAGAGCACCTTGAGCGCATCTGCGCTGAAGCCGGACGCATTCGCTGGATCTTTGTGACGCACACGCACCCGGATCACTCACCGGGCGCGGCCGTGCTGGCGAAGCAAACCGGCGCGGAGCTCATCGGTATGCCGCCCCCGGCAACCAGCCATCAGGATCAGAGCTTCGAACCCGATTGGCAGCTCGATGACGGTCATTCGCTGGAAACCACCGAATTCGAACTGGTGGCCGTGCACACTCCCGGGCATGCATCGAACCACGTCTGCTACCACCACCTTGAATCGAACTGGCTGATCACCGGTGATCACGTCATCGACGGTTCGACCGTTGTCATCAACCCGCCGGACGGCAATATGCGCGATTACATCCGCAGTCTCGAGCGTGTGCTGGAGCTTGGCGTGGATGCCATCCTTCCCGGTCACGGTGAACGCATCGATGAACCGGACAAGATCGTGCAGTGGATCATCGATCATCGACTCGCGCGTGAGGAGAAGGTGGTTGCCGCGTTCCGTAAACGCGTCACCGCATCAGCGGCGGAGCTCGTTCCGGATGTGTATGCGGATGTACCCAAACACCTGCACGGCTGGGCAGAGCGTTCGCTGCTCGCGCACCTGATTAAGCTGGTCGAGGACGGCCGGGCGGCCGAGAATTCGCGCCAATTTAGCTGGCTCGAAAACCGCTGATCCGCCCCCTTCCGGAGCACGGCAGACGGCCTTGATCTCTTATCGGAGTTCGCATAGCGTAGCGTCACCAAAGTTAAGGGACTAACCATGACCTTTGTCGTCACCGAGGCCTGCATCAAGTGCAAATTTACGGATTGCGTGGAGGTATGTCCGGTCGATTGCTTTCACGAAGGCCCGAATTTTCTGGTCATCGATCCCGACGAGTGCATCGACTGCACACTGTGTGAGCCGGAGTGCCCGGTTGAGGCGATCTACTCTGAGGATGAATTGCCGGCCGGTCAGGAGTCCTTCCTGGAGCTGAACGCGGAGCTGTCCCAGGAGTGGCCCGTGATCACCGAGATGAAGGACCCGCCGGAGGATTCAGACGACTGGCGAGAGGTTAAGGACAAGCGCGAGCTGCTCGAGCGCTGAGACGGGGCCTCGTGCACTCAGGGTCGTGACGGTCAGGTGCCGCCTTCGCGCTGTGAATCGTCGTACATCTTGGTGAGAAAATTACGAATCGCTGCGATCGCCTCGTCTTTCTGCATTAACTGCTGCTGTTCCAGCACCTTCGCCATATCGTCGATAGACCGGCGTCCGTCAATCAGCGACATAATGAATGAGTAGATCTGCGTGGTCATCGCCTGGGTCCGGAATGACTGCGTGAGCGGAACCGGCTCCTTGCCGGTGACAATCCAGTCGGGCAGGGCCTTGTGGCGTGGCGGTGCCTTGATCTTCTTTTCCCGATACGCTGAAAACGAAAACGTCTTTTCCTGTCGACCGTGGCGGCTCGCCGGCGAACACATGTAGGGGATCGTCGTCTGGCTAACGTACGGGTCAGAAAAACCGCCTTCAGCTACGATCGCCTTGACCTCCTCGGGACTGTAGCAGCGGGCGCGCTTCGGGCTGGCGAACGCCAGCGAGCCAAAATTGACCCAGCGGCCGTTGTCAGATAACAGCTGGTTAATTCGCGCTGCCAGAACCGGCAGGTCTTCGCTGATGATGTCGATAAGCCACGGGGTGACCACTGTGTCGAAACTGCCGCTGACAAACGGTGGTCGAAGCGCATCGCCAAACACGAGCGTAAAACCGTCGTCGCTGGCCGCCGGCGCTTCCAGCGTTCGAAGCAACGCGTCGTCTTCCAGTGACGCCGGCGCAATCGGGAATTCCCAGAACTTGAGCTTGTCACC
>JBCDJX010000026.1:0-33681 GCA_038747355.1 Pseudomonadota bacterium
ACTACACCATAGGTCGTACCGCTGTGCCAATCGAAGCGCCATCACCCGCGAAAGCCCTGCTGCAGAAAGTCGCACTGCTGGTTGTGGCGTTGCTGCCGTGGACGATCTCGATGTACTTGCATTACTGGCTCGAGGTCGAAGAAATCTGGCAGGTCGATATGCGGTTTCGGGCGATTCTATCCGTTGTTCTGTTGGCGGCAGGGTTGTTGCTGTCTTTGCTGACACACACGTTTTTGGCGAAACGATTCAGTCGTCGCTAGGCCCGGGCACACCGTTACTCGCGGGCCGGCAGCCTGGTCGTTGGCCTGAACCGTTGCGCTGTGGCATGCAATCGTCCTTCCACTTTCACCGCCGTTCACAGCATCCCGACCGACAGCTTGCTACCACATCTCAACGCTAACAGTCCGGGTGCCGGCAAAGCGCGCCGGCGTATACGCACGAAAGCCGTATCCAATCCGGAACGAAATTATTTCGTGCTCCGCCTATAGGACCGGACGTCTGTCGCTGCGTTGATCACCAATACTGGAGCCACCAAAAAAGAGTTGGGAGATGTCACGTGAAAGTGGATCGTACTACGCCGTTTGTGCACACGAGCCTGGCGCTGAGTATTGCCGCTGCGCTGGGCACGACGCTCCCGGGTGAAGCCGGCGCACAAGAACTCGAAGAGATCACCGTCACCGCTCGCCGCCGCGAACAGGGTGTGCAGGACATCCCGCTGTACATTCAGGCATTAGACGAGCGCGACCTTCGCGACAGCATGGCGAAGGGATTTGAGGACTACGCGCGCGACTTGACCAGCGTAGCCTTCGGTACGTCCGGTCCCGGCGCGACGACCATCGTGTTCCGCGGCGCGGTCTCGCAACCCACCGGCTTTGACACCATCAGCTCATCCACGGTCTACGTCGACGAGATTCCGATCACACGCGACGGACAAAACGCCGATGTGCGCTTGTACGACATCGAGCGGCTCGAAGCGCTCTCCGGGCCGCAGCCGACGCTGTACGGAGCCGGGTCCCAATCGGGCACCTTGAAAATCGTCACTAACAAACCCACCACCGAAGCGACCAGCTTCAGCATGATGGCGGAGGGCGGCTACATCAGTGACGGCGATCCGGCATACAACCTGAGCGGTGTCGCCAATATTGTGGCCATCCCCGACAAGCTCGCTGTTCGTCTTGTCGGTTTTTATGAGACGGAAGGCGGCTACGTCGACAACGTGCTTGGTGACACGCGTTTCTACTCGGACGAAAGTGGCAGCAACTACCCGGTGGCTGGCAGTGTGGACCGCAGCAACGCCGGTGTTACGGAAGACGACATCAATGAGTGGACAGTTGAAGGCGGCCGCCTGTATGCCCGTTGGCAACCCAACGAAAACTGGACCGTCGACGCCGGTATCATTTACCAGAACGCCGAAAACGGCCTGTTCGACTTCAACCCGGCGGCGGGCGACTCGGACGACATCAATACGGTCAAATTTAAAGAGGAAAGTCGCAAGGACGAGTGGTACAACTTGTCGCTGATCATCCAGGGCGATCTCGGCTTCGCAGATCTGACAATTGCGGGCGGCACCCACAATCGCGAGATCGACTACGACATGGACGCCACCGCGTACATGACACAGTACCGCACCAACGGCCTTGACCTGGCCGAATACTACACGGGCAACCGCGAGTTTCTCGACTACTACTCCTGCTATTACACCACCTGCTACAACTACATCGCCGCGTATGATTTCGGCGCGAACCCGACGGCAGCCATCAGTCTTCGGCAGGAACTGCAGTCCTTCGCCCAAGAGATTCGCCTCGTCTCGAAAGACGACGGGACTAATCGATTCAACTGGCTGGTCGGTGCTTTTTACGAAGAAACCGACAACAACTGGGACTACATCACGGTTGTTGATGACTTCGCTGCCAACGGTGGCCAGGGCGCTGCGTTCATTTACTACGGCGTGGAGCCCACGAACGACTGGTTCGACCAGGGCTTCCGGCCGGAATTCGAATACAACGGCCGACCCGGCGGTGAATTCAACGGGCAAATACAGACCACCGAGACCATCGCGGTGTTTGGCGAACTCAGTTACGAGATCTTCGATAACGTCACCTTGACGGGCGGCGGCCGACTGTTCGATTCTGAGCGATGCGTGGAGGAGAATTCCTTTTACGTTGGCGCGGTGTTCGATGCCTTTAGCGTGTGTGAATCCACCGAAGACTTCAGTCCACGCTACAACGTGACCTGGACCCCCACCGACGACTCCATGCTGTACTTCACCTACTCAGAGGGTAGGCGAGTCGGCGGACTGAATGGCGCCGTTGTGCAGCGACCGGCTGCCTCGGTGCTCGGTTTACCGATCTCATTCGACTCGGACCTCCTGAAAAACTATGAGATCGGCGGCAAGGCCACGTGGATGAGCGGCCGCATGCTGACCAACCTGACCATTTTCACGATGGATTGGGAGGACTATCAGCTGCGAACCGACGTGCCGGTTGCCGGGGCGACCACAGTGAACGCCGGTAATGCCTCCATCGACGGCTTTGAGGGATCGTTCGCGTACAAATTCACCGACGCGATCGAATTCTCGTTAGCGACGACCTATATCGACGCGACGGTGGATGACACGGTCACCTTTGCCGACGGCGCCGTCGTTGCCGCGGTAGCGGGCGATTCCTTGCCGGCCGTGCCGCAGTGGAAGACCTTTGCCAGCCTGCAATACAGCGCCGAGCCCGAGTGGTTGCGTGGATTGCGAGGTACTGCACGCTTTGACTACAACTTCGTCGACGATTCCCTGAATGCGACGACCGCCTCGATTGCGTTCTTCGGCGACAGCAACTCGCCAATTTCTGAACAGCCGTCGTACGAGATCGGCTCTCTGTACTTCACGGTAGAGCCAAGCGATTCGTCGTGGCAGGTCTGGCTGGGCATTGACAACCTGTGGGACGAAAGACCACTCACCTACGTCAACCCGCGCTTCGGCGATGAACGGGCTTACACGATCCGGCCCCGGGAAGTGTCCGTCGGTTTCTGGAAGGGATTCTACTGACCGCGGATGAATCGCGTCGTCGCTTTCGACTGAACCCGTTGCGGGTTCGTAATACACTCTCAGGCGGAGTGGCTTGCGAATGACAGCGGGGAGCAGTGCAGGTATGGCAGACGGTACGCCGACACCCCGGCAGGCATTTCAGCAGGCGGTAGAGCTTATCAAGTCGGGCTCGTATCCATCGGCAGACCGGCTGTTGTCGGAGGCGCTTATCCGATTCCCCAATGATCCCAACCTGCTCCGAATGCAGGGTATTTCCTACGCGCATCAAAAGCGGCTCGAAGAGGCCGAAGCCACGCTGACCCACGTGATTCGGCTGGTTCCCGAGCACGCCGCCGCGCATGAAGATCTCGCTGACGTGTTGCTGGGCCTTCGGCAACTGGAACCCGCGCTGGCCTCACTGAAGCGTGCGGCGAAGTACGCGGATAATCCAGCGCGCATCGAGCAGCGATTGGCGCAGTTGCTGACCATGGCCGGTCGCAATACAGAGGCCGAAGGTGTACTTGAAGCCTCACTGGACAGCGACCCGAGACGCAAGGCGATCGCCGAGGCGATGGAGCTGGTGCAACAGGGCAAGTATCGCGATGCTGAGGCGATATACCGCGAGATCCTGCACAAGAATCCGAATGACCTCGACGCGCTGCGCCTGCTTGGGGTATCGCGAGTTCGGCGTGAGCAGTTTGACGAGGGTGCGGCCTGTTTTCGACGCGCCGTGGAGCTCGCACCGGACTTCTGGAAGGCCTGGGTCAATCTTGGCGCCGCGTATTCGGAGCAACAGAAGTTCGAGGAGGCCGAAGACGCCTTTTTGAAAGCGCTCGAGCTGCAACCGCGCTCTGTGCAGATTATGGAGCGTCTGGGCGTCAATGCACTGAAGGCGAGCCGATTGGAGGACTGTATCGACTGGCTGGAGCGCTCCCTCAAAATCTCACCGAATTACTTTCCGTCATTGCTGTGTCTCGGTCACGCGCTCAAGACGCAGGGGCAACAGGAGGAGGCGGTGGACGCCTACCGTCGCTGTGCCGCGTCAAAACCGACATTCGGTGAAGCTTACTGGAGCCTGGCCAACCTGAAGACCTTCCGCTTCGACGACGACGAAGTGGCAACGATGAAAACCCAGCTCGCCGCGGTCACCGACGCCACCAATGAAGACGATGCAGCGTCTGAAATTGCTTTTGCGTTCACGCTGGGGAAGGCCTATGAGGACCGCAAGGACTACGAGCAGGCCTTTGACTACTACTACCGAGGCAATAGCAAAAAGCGATTCCTCGTAAACTATGACCCAATCGAGTACCAGAACAGCAACGATCGCATCATCGAGGTGTTTTCGAAGGAGTTCTTCGCGGAGCGCGAGGGCTGGGGCCACGATGATGAGTCGCCGATTCTGATTCTCGGCTTGCCGCGCTCGGGATCCACGCTGCTCGAACAGATTCTCGCCAGCCATTCCGCGGTGGAGGGTACGGCTGAATTGCACTACCTGCTTCGCGCCGCCACGCAGGCCGGGATGAACCGCTCCGACGGCATCAAGTATCCGCAGGTGATGCACGAGCTGAAGGCGCACCACGTTCGTGGAATCGGCGAGGAGTACATTGAGAACAGCCTGAAACACCGCACCGGCAGCCGCTACTTCACCGATAAAATGCCCAATAATTTTACGGCGATCGGTTTTCTGCACACCATTTTGCCAAACGCAAAGGTGATCGACGCTCGACGTCATCCGCTGGATGCCTGCCTTGGCACCTTCAAGCAGTTATTTGCCAGTGGCCAACTGTTTTCCTACGACCTCTACGATCTCGCGCATTACTACACGCAGTACATGCGCATGATCGATCACTGGAATGAGGTGCTTCCCGGGAAGGTGCTCACCTGCAACTATGAGGACACCGTGGCTGACCTGGAAACCCAGGCGCGAGCGATTGCAGCGCACTGCGGCCTGCCCTGGGAAGAGGACATGCTGGAATTCCACAAGAACAAGCGCGCGGTGCGGACGGCAAGTTCCGAACAGGTTCGCCAGCCGATTTACTCCAGCTCGGTTGCCCTGTGGCGTCGTTACGAGGCACAGCTGGAAGAGCTCATTGAGTATCTTGAGCCCGTACTGATGCGCTGGCCGGAAGCCGACCGACCGGAGAGCCTGAAAACCTGAGGCCTAGCCGGGAGGGGTAGGCCAGTCGTACGGCCAGACCGCGAGTCCGTGGATAGCGTTTCTCACATCCATCGTCAGGTTGACGACCGTCTGCGGTTTGACCTCGCGCAGGTCATACAAGGTGACGGTCGACGGTGAGGAACCTGCAGCCAACCAGTTGTCATCGATCACGCAAAGGCCTCGACCAAAACCTTGACGGGCAATCTCGGAATCATCCAGGTCGGTGTGTGTCAGCTTGTGTTCGGCGTAGCGCGGGACGCGGTAGGCCTTTCGTGTCTTCGGACTCTCGAATCGCAGCGTGTCGGCCTGGGTATCGTTGAACAACACGCCATCGCGAAACGGGCGAGCGTTATGGACACCCGCTGGCAGCGTGCTCACAACGCTGACTCGCTCGCCGTCAAAACGTAGCAGGGCCTTTGTGCGAACGCCGCTGACGTACATGCCGCCATCATCGCAGTACACCGTATTCAGGTGCAGCTTGTTCAGGAGCAGCGGTCCGTCATCGGATTGCGGATCGAAACGACGAAGGCCGAAAGCGGCGCCTTCCGACAGCAGGCTCAGGCCCCAGTCGAAGTTTTTTGTCTCAAGATTGAGTCCGAGAATGCTGTCGTAGCCCGTTGAGCAGACAAACAGGTGACCGCCGTGAACTGCGATTTCATGGCAGTGCTTCAGGTAGCGGTTCCGATACGACGTGACCAGCTGGAATCGCTGGTCGAAAACGAACAGCTCATCGCTGGCAGCGATGTAGACCTGCTCATCGTGGAACGCGATGCCGCGAAGTCCGCGGTCCCAGCCGCGACCAGACCAGTCGATGTTCATCGTGTTCCAGTCCACCGGCTTTAGTAGCGCTTCTGCCTCGGTGTCGATCAGGTAAACCCCACCGTGACTCTCGCCCTGCTGGCTGCCGCGAACGACAGAAGTCGCAATCAGCTTTGGCATCGAGCGATCAGTCCGGCTGGCCCGGGATGTAGTCGAAGATAAAAGTGATGCGGTCTTCATCCCCGCCATTGATAACGCCGTGTCGTTTCTGGTTGTTGATTTCGTAAGCCTTGCCCACCTCGAGGCGATGCGGGCGACCATCGATCATAAAGCGCACCTTGCGATTGGTCGTGATCGGTATGTGAATGCGGTGGCTGTAGACGAACGACGGATGGGCATCCGTGTGCGGCGTGATGGTAGTGCCGGCCGTCAGCTTGGCGGCCATCGCCCGAATAATGGTTCCGCCGGGCACGTAATGGCGGCCGATGATGTCGTGCATGACGGGGATGGCGGTGTCCGCCAGTTTTTCCCAGCCGCGACCCTTGACGACATCAATATTCGGCCAGTCGTCGTGGTCGCAAAAGATCGCGATAACGGACTCCGTGTTGTAGTGGACTTCGTTGTACTTTTCCTGGCGGAGCTGTTCTTCCCGCCAGATGCTGTCGTCAAAGCTCAGGATCTGCTCCCTGAGCGCGTCCATCGCTACCGGTCCCAGGTCATTCAATGGCTGTGGAATGTCCATGCTGCCAGTGTAGGGCAGGGCCCCGAGGGATACCAGATGCCTGAGACTTCAAGCGCGGTCGAGAAAACGCAAGTCCGCTGCTTCGTAGATAACCTTACCGTGCGTCGCCGGTCGAATTTTTTTAGCGTCCCAGCAGCGCTTGGCCGCATCCAGCGACAGCTGCGGATTGGCATCCCGAAGATCTCTCAGGTACTGCAAGAAGTTATTGCCATCGGCGATCTCACGGCGAAATCCCGGGTCGTTCTTTCGCGCCTCCAGGACACGCCATGCGTCGACCGCATCGCCCAGCGTTGCTCCGGTGTTGCCGCGAACCCACGCCATGAAGTCGGAATGACACACAAACCGGCTGCCTATCTGTTCTTTGAAGAACCCTCGGACGTGCGGCCCGAATGACACGTCTTCGGTAATCACCGTGTTGAGCGTGAGCGCCTTTTTGTTCCAGCGGGCCTTGCCCGGCTTTTTCAATGCTGGCTTGTTTGTCGTTTTGCCATCCAGCGCCAGCGCTACGCGTTCGCGAAGTTCGTGCTTTCGCCCGCTCCGAGACACACCGAGACGACTGCAGAACTCCTGCAGCAACTCGAGCGGCCAATACCAGCGATCAAACTCAGCGCGAGTCCGCACGCGATTTGCAGGTGGTCGGGTTGCATCCAAAGTCATGCTTAACGAAGCCGCTGATTAAACGTTTGCCTTTGGGTGTCGGTCAGCAAGGCCGGTACGCCAGAGTGTGTTCTGCATCGCCATTTCGCAGGCCACGCGGTCAAAACGTCAGCGCAAACGTGGCGCCGTGCTCGCCATTGTCAGTGAGGCGAATAAAGCCGCCGTGCGCGATCATGACACGGCGTGCGAGCGCCAGACCCACACCGGACCCGTTGCTGCGTGTCGTATAAAAGGGCACAAAAATCTTGTTCAATAGATCGGGCGCGACGCCCGGGCCGTTATCGCTCACCGAGATCACAACGTTGCCGCGCTGGTTCAGGGTGGCGTGCATGCGGATGGTCGGTCGCGGTGTATCGGAACTGGCTTGCCAGGCGTTTCGCAGCAGGTTTAACAGTACCGGTTCGAGCAGGTCGCGGTCGGCATAAACGTCCAGCGTGGCCGGTTCCACCGCGGTCGTTAGCGTGACCCGATTATCCTGCCACTCAGAACTCGCCAGCTGGCTCACGGACTGGAATAGCTCGTTCAGCGGCACACGCTTTTTTTCCGGTGGGACGAGTCGCGTGATTTGACGGTAGTTCTCGACAAACTGCATCAGGCTGTCCGAGCGCCGCGCAACCGTCGCCAGGGCATCCTGAAGATCGGCGATGTCGTTTTGGCCAGCTGCGTCTGTCGGCAACGCTTTCTTGAGGTCTTTTGCGAGTTCCAGGGCAGTTGCAGACAGTGAAGTGATCGGCGTGATCGAGTTCATGATCTCATGGGTTAGCACGGTCACGAGGTCCTGCCACGCTTCGGCCTGCGTGGCGTCGAGTTCGCTCTCGATGTCCTGCAGCGAATACAGCCGTTCGCTGACACCTTCGTAGACAACCTCGGTCGTCGCCAGCGTCAAACGGTGTTCAACACCCTCAACTGAGAACGTCACCAGCCGTCGTTCGCCGGGTATGGATTCGTCGATCGCGTCGTAAAACGATCGTCCGAACTGTTTCACATCGGCAAGCTTCGTGACATGCACGGAACCAAAAAGGCGTCGCGCCGCATTGTTGCGCAGCGTGATGCTCTGGTCACCGTGTACGGTGAGCAACGGAATAGGGACATGCTCGATAAGCGCGCGAAGCTGTCGCGATTCCACCACCTGTGACATTGAACGCTCGCGCATGCGCGCCAGCACGTCCATGAAGGCATCACCCAGTTCCGGGAAGCCAGCGCCAAGGCTGCCCATGTCGAAACGCTGCGAATAATCCGCATGTCGTGCTGCATCCAGGAATCGTGACAACTCCCGATTGGTTCGCGACACGAATTGCCAGAGTTCGATGGCAACGATGACAAAAATTGCACCGGCAATACTCGAAGCAGCCAGGAATCCGGGCTGAAAGATCAGCCAGAAGAACACAGACAGTGACAGGACAGCAACGACGAGCCGTGCGCCCAGCCGTACGGAGAAACCTCTAAATGCCATGTTTCTCCATTCGCCGGTATAAGGATGCGCGCGTCAGACCAAGTTCCTTGGCGGCCTTGGAAATATTGAAACCGTGCTGGCGCAGGACCTTCTCTATCGTGCTCCGCTCCAGCTGGTCGAGGTTATGAATCGTCGGAATCTCCGTCACGCTGGCAGGACCGATGTGCTCCATCTGCACATCGTCCGGGCCGATCACGTCCTCACCGGAGAGCACCACGGCGCGCTCGACGGCGTGGCGCAAAGCACGGATATTCCCGGGCCAGTCGTTGTCGAGCAGCACGGCCGCGGCGGCATCCGAGAATGTCGTGCACGGCTTGGCATATTTGTGGGCATATTCCGACAGGAAATGCCGGGCGATGGGCAGGATATCGTCCTTTCGGTCGCGCAACGGAGGCAGCGTGATTTCTACCGTGTTCAGTCGGAACAGCAGGTCGGAACGAAAATGGCTGTTGTCGTTAAGGGTCGTCCTCGGCGCATTGGTCGCGGACACCAGTCGAACGTCCACCTCGGCGCTTCGATCCGAGCCAACCGGGGTGACACGACGCTGCTCTAGCACGCGCAGCAGCTTGGCCTGTTGGGACAACGGCAGGTTGCCGATTTCGTCGAGGAACAGTGTGCCGCCGGAGGCGGCCTGAAAACGACCGGTCCGCTTGTCATCGGCACCGGTAAACGCGCCCTGTACATGGCCGAACAGTTCCGATTCAAACAATGATTCGGGGATAGAACCCATATCAACCGGCATGAAGACCGCGTCTCGGCGTCCTGACTGACGGTGTATCTCTCGAGCGATCAGCTCTTTGCCAGTGCCGTTCTCGCCGAGAATCAGGATATTGGCATCGGTCGGCGCGACGCGCTCCACGATAGAGAGAACCTGGCGAATCTGGGCAGATTCACCAATGATCGTGGACGTCTTCGATGAGCTTGCCTGCAGCAGTCGATTCACATCGCGGAGGTTTTCCGTTTCCATACGGGTTTGATGCAGGTCCACGGCGGCCGAGACGGTCGCCACGACCTTTTCGTTCTGCCATGGCTTGACAATGAAATCGGAGGCGCCGAGCTTCATCGCCTCGATCGCGGTGTTCAGGCTGCCGTGCGCTGTAATCATGATGACAACGACATTCGGGTCGAGCATCTGGATCTTCTCGAGCCACGCCATGCCGAGCGAGCCATTCGACTCACCCGGTCCGAAATTCATGTCCAGCAGGATGGCGTCAAACGTCTCCCGTTTGAGCACCGGCGGAATGTCGTCGGGATGGCTCAGCGTTTCGACATGCGCGAAGTGCCGCCGGAGCAAGAGGCGGCCGGCTGTCAGGATGTCAGGATCGTCGTCAACGATCAGGATTCGGCCACGGTCCGGCACGTCGCTTCCAGCAATTCGAAACTGTTCGGAATCGTACAGCAGGTGTCCGGAATCGTACAGTCCCGGTGACGACGGAAATCCGTAAACCTAATGAAAACAACAGCTTGAAATCTGGCACGGGCTTTGCTCTGTAGAGCACAACAAGCAGGAGAACGCACCGTCGCCATGAGCAAGATCTCACGCCTTACAGATGAAAAACCGCAATCGCCGCCCCCGGTCTCGGGCCAGGGCATGGACCGTGTTGTGAAACGCGAAGCTGACTGGCGCAAACGGGGCGTCATGGTGGTGGTCGCCGTACTCGGCCTGGCGGCAGCGGCCTGGGTGTTTGACCTCGCGACCGGCGGCCGCTCGCTGAGCGTCAACGCCGAACGCATTCGCGTATCGACGGTCACCACCGGCCAGTTCGAGGACTTTATTCCGCTGCGTGGTCGACTGGTTCCCAGCAGCACGGTGTTTCTCGATGCCGTAGCGGGCGGCCGGGTTGAAGAGGTGCTGGTCGAAGACGGCGCCGTCGTCCGGGCCGGTGACCCGATCGCTATCCTCTCGAACACGAACCTCCAGCTCGAAGTACTCGGTCGGGAGGCGGCTGTCACCGAGCAGCTCAACACCATGCGTACGCTGGAACTGCAGCTGGAGCAGAATCGCCTGTCGCATGCTCGGAACCTCGTTGAGCTCGACTACCAGATCAAGCGCCTGAATCGCAGCATTGCGCGCCAGGAGGAGCTGTCCGATCGAAATCTCGTATCTCAGTCGACGCTGGACGAGCTGCGCGATGAGCTGGAGTACTACGAGTCCCGTCGTGGCGTCACCATCGAAAGCCAGGCGACCGACGCCAGGCTGCAGGACGCCCAGCTTGAGCAGCTGCGTTCTGCCGGTAGCCAACTGCAGTCCAGCCTGGCGCTGGCAAGAAAGAACCTGGACGACTTGAACGTTCGGGCGCCGGTGGACGGGCAGCTGACGGGCTTTATCGTTGAGGTCGGCGTTTCGGTAGCGCAGGGCGGTCGTCTCGGACAAATCGACGATCCGGACGGCTACAAGCTCAAAGTGCAGATCGATGAGTTTTACCTGGGTCGAGTCGATATCGGCCAGTCCGCGACCGCCACGCTGAATCGCGAGGAACACGCGCTGGAGATCACCAAGATCTATCCGCAGGTCAACAACGGCAAATTTGAAGTCGACATGAGCTTCGCGGGCCAGCCCGACGATGTCCGTCGTGGACAAACCATGCAGGTGAAGCTAAGCCTCGGCGACAGCGCGGAAGCCTTGCTGATCCCGAACGGCACGTTTTACCAGGAGACCGGCGGTGCCTGGGTCTTCGTCGTGACCGCGGACGGCGCCGAGGCGGTCCGCCGGGATGTCCGGCTCGGCCGTCGCAATACCGACTTTATCGAGGTGCTCGAAGGCCTTGAGCCCGGTGAGCGTGTGATCACGTCGCCGTACACCAGTTTTTCAACCATGAACCGCTTGCTGCTTAACCAGGGGTAACCGATGTTAAAGCTTCACGACCTGTACAAGATCTACCGCACCGACGAGATAGAAACCGTTGCATTGAATGGCGTCAACGTTGAGATCCGCGAGGGCGAGTTCGTCGCCATCATGGGGCCGTCCGGCTGCGGCAAGTCCACGCTGCTGAACGTCATCGGCATGCTGGACAGCCCGACGCAGGGGGACTACTTCTTTTTCGACGAAAATGTCGCGGGGTACAACGAAACGCAGCGCAGCGCACTGCGAAAGAAAAACATCGGCTTCATTTTCCAGAGTTTCAACCTGATCGACGAGCTGACGGTCGCTGAAAATATCGAGCTGGCACTGCTGTATCACGACATGTCGGCGTCCGAGCGGAAACAGCGAGTGGTGGCCGCAATGGATCGTATGGGCATTGCGCACCGTGCGAAGCACATGCCCGGCCAGCTCTCGGGTGGCCAGCAACAGCGTGTCGCCGTGGCGCGGGCCGTGGTCGGTAACCAGCCGCTGATCCTTGCCGATGAGCCGACCGGCAACCTGGATTCGGTACACGGCCAGGAGGTCATGGAAATGCTGCAGTCGCTGAACGCCGAGGGCACAACGATCGTCATGGTCACGCACTCACCGTCGCACGCGGACTACGCACACAGGACCGTTAACCTGTTCGACGGCCACGTCGTCACCGACAACACCCGCGCCGCGTAGCGCGACCTCAAGGGGATTCGCTCATGTTTATGAACAACGTCGTCGTTGCTCTCAGGAACCTGCGCAAGCACAAGCTTTTCGCCACGATGAATGTCCTGGGGCTTGCAATTGGCCTGGTGGTGTTCGTCTTCGGCTTCCTGCTGGTGCAGTACGAAGCCAATCATGACCGGATGTTCGACAAGGTCGATCGCATCTACACGATCGGTTCGACCATTGCCGAAGGTGTGGATGTCGGCGTCGCCCAGGTGAGCACGACTTACAGTGCGTTTGCGCCGCTTTTACAGACAGAACTGCCGGATATCGAGCATGTCGTGCGTTCTATCAGCAGCGAGTATCTGGTGTCGCGCGATGAAAACGGCTTCTACGAGTCGATTCGCTTTGTCGATGACGGCTTTCTCGAGGTGTTCAACCTAGATTACCTGTATGGCGACGCTACGGCGTTGGCTGAACCCAACTCGATGTTGATGACCGAGTCTGCCGCTGTGCGGTTTTTTGGCAGCACGGACATCGTCGGCAACACCCTGACCCTCGACAATCAGCACGAAGTGCGGGTCTCCGCCGTGGTTCGCGACCTGCCACGCAATACGCATTTCAACTCGTCCGTCATCATGGACGCCGATTTCGAAATCGCCATGTCCCTGTCCAGTTTGTCGGGCATCAGCGGCTACCCGATGGAAGGCAATTGGAACAACCTATCGCTGTCCAACTCGGTGTATGTATTGCTGCCCGAAAATCTCGATCGTGCCTGGCTGCAGTCGCAGGTGGATGCGGTGTATGAACGGTCTTTCCCGGACGGCGCGAAGGAGGTTGTTGGTGCGCTGACGGTGACCCCGCTGGTGCTGGCTAACCTCGCGGTATGGGACACCATTGGCCTGCCGGCCGTCACCATTGCCCAGTTCCTGAGCCTGCTGGTTCTGCTTGTGGCCTGCGTGAATTACACCAACCTCGCGACCGCTCAGTCGTTGGGGCGAAGTCGCGAAGTCGGCATGCGCAAAACCATGGGCGCCAGTCGTCGACAGCTGCTGCTGCAGTTCCTGACCGAAAGTCTCGTCATTGCGGCGATCGCAATGCTGGTCGCGCTGGCGGCCCTCGAGGTGCTGATCCCGGTATTCAATAACCTGACCGACAAGGTTATGACACTCAACTACCTGAGCACGCTGCCGATGCTGGCGACGATCGTGCTGCTGGTTGGCTTCGGTGCCGGCGCTTATCCTGCCGTTCTGATCACACGCGCGTCGCCGATCGAAGCGCTGGGTGACTCAGCCAGAAAGGGTAAGAAAGGGTCGCGCATGCGGTCGTTCATGATCGCGGGCCAGTTTGCGATTTCTGCGTTCATGCTGGCGCTGGTTGCCGTGGTCTACATGCAGAACAAGAAAGTTGAGTCCGCGAGTCTCGAATTCCCACGGTCAGAGGTCTATATCCTGAGTCGCCTTGGTATCGACGACATTCAGCCCCGGCTGGATACGCTGGAGCGCGAGCTGGAGGCGCTGCCAAACATCGATGAGGTGACATTCTCGAGTCAGGTACCGTTCGAGCAGAATAACTCGTCAACGGACTTCGCTACCACGCCCGGTGACGAAGCTGGCGCTACGACGCTGCAGATTCTGCGTATGCGTCCGGACTTCCTGGAGGCCTACAGTATTCCGCTGCTGGCCGGACGCAATCTCGACAAGGACAGTGCGAGCGATCACCGCGAGGAGGGGCGTGAAACGATAAACGTGATCGTCAATGAACTCACGGTCACGCAGATGGGTTTTGCCTCGCCGCAGGATGCCATTAATCAGCGCATCTACGATCTGAATGAAGTGGACTACGCCCGCGAGCTGATCATTGTCGGCGTGGTGCCCACACAGAACATCACGGGCTTTTTTAATTCCCGAAAGCCCTGGATTTACTGGTACCAGGAAGAATCCATGCGCGTCGGCTCCATCCGGATCACGGGCGGGAATATGCTCGACAACGTCGACGCGATCGAGAGCGCCTGGAAACGGGTGATTCCCGACTATCCACCGCAGGGACGCTTCCTGGATGACGTGTTCAACGACGTCTTCAGCATCCTTCGCCTGATGAACTACTCACTCGCCGGCTTCGCGTTCGTGGCAATGTCGCTGGCCTTGTTCGGCTTGTTCGGTCTGGCCGCCTTTATGGCCACGCAACGGACGAAGGAAATCGGCGTGCGAAAAGTTCTCGGCGCCAGCAACCTGCAGATTGCCAAGCTGCTGGTCTGGCAGTTTTCCCGCCCCGTCATCTGGGCTTTGCTGATCGCTCTGCCTCTGGCGTACCTGGCGACGAGTGCTTATCTCAATTTCTTCCCGGATCGAATTACCGCCGAAATCGTGATTCTGGGCGTTGCGGGCTTTGTCTCGGTCGTGCTTGCGTGGTTGACAGTGGCCGGGCACGCGATTCGTATCGCCCGGGCAAATCCGATTCACGCCTTGCGCTACGAGTAGCGCGGCGGGCTGAGTATCGGCGATGGGCAGCGGTATTTGCTGTCCATCGTCGACGATGGTGGTGTCGACGATGGTGGTGTCGCCGAGCTGGGCGTGTGAGGTAGATTCTGTGCGCTGAATCCAGTCGGAAAGACGGCGTCCTGCACTATGATAGAAGCATCAGCGCCGTCCGGGAGAGATCGTCGTGGTCGAACCACCCGATATTGCGAGTCTCGTACAGGGTATCGAGGCACGCGAACAGTCCGTAGTAAACACCCTGTCGGGGCTCAGCGACCTTTGTGTCGTGGATGCGGACAACCGAACGTTGTTCGACGTAGCGATTGTCGCGCAGTTCTCTGAAGCGATCTCCATTCTTGTCGCCGATGAGGCGGCCCGCGAGTTTGCTGCGCCCCCGGACGCGGACACGCGCAACCCGATCCGGCAGTCGGCCGCCATGTACGATCTCGAGTATCCGATCGACAAACTCGAATCTCAGTTGCAGAAGTCCTTCGGAGCAAAACTCGCCTTTGGTCGCACGCCACTGCAGACGGCTTGTCGAGCCGGCAACGTCGAAGCAATGGAAGTGCTCATTGCTGCCGGAGCGAAGACCAACCACAAGGACGTTCTCGGTCTGACCGCCGGAGAGCTCGCGGTGTTTGCGCACGGCGAGGCCGGCCTGGGAAACCTGGTTACCGCCTTTGAGAAGCGCGGACTGTCCACGCTGCCGGTCAGCAAACGTCTGCTCCGGGAAACGTTTCGATACCCGGGCACACTGGAGAGACTCGTAGGCGTCGCAAAACTCGATGCGTATGCAATGCGGTTGCTGTTCTGCTACCGCTGCGCGCAACTGGATGTGACTGCTGTGCAAGCGATGCTCGCGGCAGGCCACGATCCGAACAAAGGCCTCGGCGCCGACATAAACCCGCTTTGGGAAGCCTGTACATCGGCCTTGCTCTGGGACGCCGAGATTCCGGGCGGTTTCGAGATCGCTTATCACTACACCAAACACTGGGGGCATCCCGATGCCAGTTCAGTGTCGTTCGACAATGCCTTGTTAAACGAAGACGGTTCCAACTTCGGGGCGTTGTTTGCCGAGGCACAACGCAAGCAACGAGAGCAAACCAAAATCGTCGACGCGATGAGAATCGATCCTGACGACGAGGCAGCGCTCATCGAGCGGCGGATCGAGTTGCTCAACGTGTTATTGCCCGCTGGCGCAGACCTCGGCCTGGCGCGAAAGAAACTGAATCTCGGATCCTTTGCGGATCTCAGGGAGATGAAGCTCGGTGAGGTCGCCGACCGCTTGAAACGCCGGGCTGGCCCACCGGAACCGAAGGTGAAGCAAGCCAGGCCGGCATCGTCCACGTTCTGGGAGTTGGCCGGTGAAACCGGGCTCAACGTCGAATACTGGCCGGATGAGGGCGCCAGCGGAGTGATCCGCCTGGTGCTGCATAACGTCTACGGTCCCGTTGACGGGCTGTCGCTGTCAGTCGGATTGTCCAACCACGCATCAGGATCGAATGACGGATGGCACGACCTCCTGCCCGTTCGCGAATGCGTGGACATCGATGGAGAGCTCGTCGCGCGTGCTGACCTCAAGGAGCCGATATACGGCGAAGCGCCGTGGGAAGCGCACTACGAGTTCCCGATTGCCGGTGACAACAGCGGTGATACGCTGCTGGTGCGACTGCATCACGATGACGATTCGTTGAGCGGCGAGCTCGACGCGTGGCAGTTTGTAAAGCGCTGACAGCGTCGAAATTGCCGGGCTTGAACAACAGCGTGTTCAAGCCCGGCCTTCGCGACACGTTGGCATGCAGGTTGCCGTGTGCATTGCGGTAGTGCACACAGCACGCCAGGCTACACAGAGCTTGAGGTAGGCGTCCGTTCCCTTCCGACTCAGCGGAACCCCGTGAGCCCGTTTCTGAGCAGACCCGATGCCTTGCGTCGCCAGGTGCGCAGAATTCGAGGTGCAAAACCCCTTGAAAACGAACGCCCCTCTCTCTAGAACGCGGAAGGCCTGGAAAAGGTTCCATCGTCGGAAATGCATGCCATTTTGTGCGGTGCAGGACAGCCGGCCGGCCATATCTGGCAAAAAGGCGTTGCGGAAGGCGTTATTTGCGCCAGAATAACTATCAAGACGAGAACACACTGCCACGGCGCGATAGGGGAGCACGATGTACGTCATTACCAACCGCGAAGTCACGAAGAGAAAGGCCAGGGATTTAAAGCAGTTCGGGGACAAGCCAAACAAGCTCGGCAACAACGAACTTCGTGTTGCCCGGGTCACCCGAAAAAACGGCAAGTGGGATGCCTTTGTTCTCCCCGATTCAGTAACACCGGCGATGGCCGCGAGGCTGATCAAGGAAAACAAGCTGTGCCTGGATCCGAAGGATGACCACTACGCGAGCCTTCGCGTTGCCTGTGAAGTGGTCAACAAGGCAAGGAAAGAGAAACGGCACATTCTTTTCTTCGTGCACGGCTACAACAACAACTTTGAAGACACGATCGAACGTGCCTGGGACTTTGAGCAGCGCTACGGCGTGGTTTGTCTTGTGTTTTCCTGGCCGGCCAACGGCGGCGGCGTAAAGGGCGTTGCGAGCTACAAGTCGGACAAGCGCGATGCACGAGCGTCAACCGGCGCCTTGGAGCGCGCCTTGATGATCATGTACAAATACCTGGAGCTGGTGAGCGAGGATCTTCGCAAAAGGCTGTACCAGCGGGCCGAGAAGAAATGGCCAGAAAACGGCCTGGAGCGCGACCGTGAATACGTTGCGCTTCTGGAGAAACACTGTCCGTATACCGTCAATGCAATTTTCCACAGCATGGGCAACTACCTGCTGAAGCACATGCTAAAGAGCAGCATCAACGAGGGAAATCGCCTGATGTTCGACAACATCGTCCTGGCGGCACCGGATACCAACAACCTGGACCATGATCTGTGGGTCGAAAAATTGCAGTTCAGAAACCGTTGTTTCGTGGCGATCAACGAAAATGATTTTGCGTTGGGTTTTTCCCGACTGAAGGGCGGAAACGACCAGCTGGCAAGACTGGGCCATTACCTGAAGGGCCTGGATGCGAAAAACGCGCACTACATCAATTTCACCGATGCCGACCACGTCGGCAAAAGCCACGGCGTGTTCGGCAAACCGGCGACGCAAAACAACGACATTTTCGAGTTCTTTAAGTCGGCGTTTTCGGGACAGCCCGCCGAGGAAACGCTCACCTACAAAGACTCGGGCAACTACTACGAGTTCTGATTGCTGCCACAGGGATGACTGCTTTGAATCGTTCGACGCCGTCCCTGCGGCGGATGCGCTGGTCTTTGGCGCCTATCGACTGTCGATGTCGCCGGGGTCGAGTAAGCGAACGCGCCGCTTGATGTCGTTGCCATCCTGCAATCCGTAGCGGACCAGGATTTCATCCCGGCCATCACCATCGAAATCCGCGGCGATCACGTTAAAGCCGTCTTTCGGTGCGAGTATGTCGAAGGTCTCGCCGCGGCCAACAAAGGTGCCCTCACCAAGGTTGCGGCGCCATTCGAGCTGCTCGCGGCCACGTTTGAGAATGAGATCCTGCTGCCCGTCGCCGTTGAGATCACCAAAGGCCACGGTCGGCAGCTCCACCTGTCCGCTGCCGAAATCGAAGCGCACCTTGGCGCTGACTTCAGCGGTCGGTTTCGCAGCGAACTGGCTGTCACCATCCGATGAATAGATGGCGATATCGATACTGACCGAACGGGAGAAGAGGGCGCCAATAATTGCGCCCAGCCCGATACGGATACCCGGGGCTACCAGCGCCGTGCGTTCCTCATCCAGGGCAACGGTTCGCAGGCCGAACTGGTAGCCGGAGCCTGAAAAAACCGTGTCCGGCGACGTATCGAAGCCGTAAGGCGACTTGGCGACGTAGAGCCGATAGGTGGTCTCTTTGTCAAATACGCCGCTGCTGACGGTCTCCAGCGTGACAAGGTCAGGCAGACCGTCGCCGGTCAGATCCGTCAGCAATTCCGGTTCACGCAACAGGACATCACGCTGGTCGAGCTCCGGGTCACCGTTGTAGAAACGTTCGATTTCGCGTTCGCTGCTTAAGCCCAGCCCCATCTCGTTCACGATGGGGGCAATCAGCTGATCGGCGGTGTCGGCCGAGGTGAGGTCGTAGCGGAGGAGCTGGTCGCCCCGCACGCTGATCATGGCGCCCGGTATCAAGGCGGTCCGGGCTGGACGATAATTTTGCGCCCGCTCAAAGCTACGCCGGAGTGTCGGCAGAGCAAGGCGGCGGCGTTCGCTGTAGGCGTCTCCGTCGAGCACCGTGACCACATCGAAGTCCTGCACCACGAGTTCGGCCATCGCGTCGTCATCGATATCTCTGGCGAAATTCAGCTCGGACGTCAGCGGCGCGTACGAAATGCCGCGATACAGACTCGTGACACTGGAAACCTCACGCAGTTCTCCGTCGGCGGCATCCAGTTGCAGTACGCGCGTGGCGCACAACACGAACAGGACGTCGCGTTCCTCACCGTTGGCACCTGCGTCGATTGCAACCGCATCGTCGGGCAATGCGTACTCGGTGACGAGGATACTCGCATCGCCCGACGCAATGAGAGCGAGCCTGGGCTGACCCGCATCATCTCGGCCGGCAACCGCGGCCGTCTCGTTTTCCGTGTCGAAATTCAGGATCACAAAGCCGGTCTGTGGGGCAAAAGACAGGTCTTTGACGTCGCTGGCTGTAACCGGTGTGACCAGCAGGGCGAAGAAGACACCGACCGCTGTCGGTAACCCTGGCGGGATCGCTCGATGGAAACAAGTACCGGTCATCGTCTGCCTCAGCTAGAAGGGTAAGCGTCACTCCGACGATTGGAGCGCAAACGTCGCTAATCGTTCAGTTCACTGAACGCTGCTCAGTTCATTGCGCTGGCGCCCCGAGTCGTCATGGGCGAACGTCCCAAGTCCTCTGACAGGTGCCTGTCCGCGAGCATGCCCGCCGCGGCAACTGTCCGGCGTCCACCGATGAGCCGCATCGGCGGGCGCGCAATTCAGGCGTGTCTAGCTGCTCGAGTTGTTCTGTTTGCGCTCGCGCCAGAAATCGGACTTGGCAATACCCAGCGCCTCCGGATCAAAGGTGTAGCGTTCCACACCCGCCTTGCGCTGCGCCTCATAGTCTCGCAGGGCAATGATTGCCGGCTTGGCGATAAAGAAGATAATCAGGATGGCCACGATGTTGAGCCAGGCCATGATGCCCACACCGAGATCACCCATGGCCCAGGCCGTGTCCGCAGTGCGGATCGTGCCGTAGAACACCGACGCCATCAGCACCAGCTTGAGCAGGGTCAGCTCGCCCGGGAAGGTGAACGTTCGGCGGATATAGGCGACGTTGGTTTCGGCGATGTAGTAGTAGGCCAGCATTGTTGTGAACGCGAAGAAAAACAGGGCGCAGGCCACAAAAACCTTGCCCGCAGGCCCGACCACGCTCTCGAGCGCAAGCTGGGTAAAGGCCGGACTGCTGATCACCGTATCGGCCGGCAGATTCTGCACGAGCATGCTGGCGCCTTCCGGGTGCACGTTGTACGCCCCGGTGATGAGAATCATGAACGCCGTTGCCGTGCAGACAAAGATTGTGTCTACGTACACCGAAAATGCCTGCACAAGCCCCTGCTGTGCCGGATGATCCACTTCCGCGGCGGCAGCGGCGTGCGGGCCGGTTCCCTGACCCGCCTCGTTGGAGTAGATGCCACGCTTCACGCCCCAGCCGATTGCGGCACCAAGTCCCGCCATCGGCGTGAAGGCATCCGTGACGATCAGCGAAATGATGCCTGGCAGCTCGCGGAAGTTGATGGCGATGATTACCAGCGCCAGCAGAATGTAGGCCAGGGCCATGAACGGCACGATAACCTGCGTGACGTGAGCAATACGCTTGACGCCGCCGAAGATGACAATGCCGAGCGCGATCGTGACGAAGGCGCCCGCGAACAGCTTGGTCGTTGAGACCGTGCCGAGGAATGTGTCCATCGTTGAGCCGCCACCAAAGGCCAGGTCACTGGCATTGGCAATGGCGTTGGACTGGACGCCCGGGAGCAGAACACCGCAGGCGAAAATCGTTGTGATCGCGAAGATCCACGCGTACCACTTTTGCCCCAGCGCTTTTTCGATGTAGTAGGCCGGACCACCACGGTACTGGCCTTCGTCCACCTCTTTGTAAATCTGCCCCAGCGTGGATTCGATGTAGGCCGTCGCCGAGCCGAGAATGGCGATAATCCACATCCAGAACACAGCACCGGGTCCGCCAAACCCGATGGCAGCGGCAACACCGGCAATGTTACCGGTGCCCACACGACCTGACAGAGACACCGCGAGCGCCTGGAAAGACGAAATACCCTGTTCGGATTCCTTACCCTTGAACAGTAAGCGCAACATTTCGCCAAACATGCGCACCTGCACGAAGCGGGTCAGAACGGTGAAGAGGAGGCCAGCTCCGAGACACATGGCGACGAGCGCGTTACTCCAAACGAAACCGTTCAGGGTGCCAATAAGATCCTGCATGGGATGTCCTTCTTGTTGTTTTTAGGCGCTGGATGGCGTGCGGATAGTCGAAGTGTAACGGAATTTGGTTCTCCGAGGCGCCTGCTTTACCCTCAAAACAACGGCAGGGGAGTAAGGTTTGGTGTCAAAGGATTTCCAGGAGCAGGGCGGCGCGGCAACCATGGACCCGTCGGCTCTGCGACGCTGGTTGCTGTCGAAATACGTCATGCATCTGACCGGTGAACGCCGGATGCACAGACGCCGACGCAAAGCCGAAAAACGGCGGCAGTCCGAGTCTCGGCCCCATGTCGTTGAGTATTTTCACCAGCTCGACGACGCCTACAGTTATCTCGCAAGCCAGATGCTCACGCGCATCGTCGAGCGATACGACGTTCAGCTGCGCTGCCATCTGGTGCCCGGTCCCAGCGGCAAGAATGTCTACGATGCGGACCTGCTGCTGGAGCTTGCCTGTCACGACTCCGCATTGATCGCCCCGCAGTATGGAGTAACGCCTCCCGTCTCTCGGCAGCCACCCGCCGATGAAAATACCGCGATTGCGCTGTCCATCCTCGCATCGCTGGATGAACGCGAACTCGGGCAACACATTGCGGACGTGAGCGACGCGCTTTGGACCGACGACAGGGCACGCCTTGACGCCATGGTTGCCACTATCGGACAAACGACGGAATCCGATATCGAGGCGCGACTCAGTGCGGGTGAAGACCGCCGCGCGACACTGAAGCACTATTCGGGGGCGATGTTCTTCTATGAGGGCGAGTGGTATTGGGGCGTTGATCGACTGCACTATCTCGAGGCCCGGCTGGCCGAGCTCGGCCTCGATCGATTCGAAGGTGATGAGCCGCTCGTACCTTGTCCAACCGTCGATCCGGGCGCTTGTGCAGACAGCCCTGAACTGACTCTCGAGTTTTATCCCTCGCTCAGAAGTCCGTACACCGCCATAGTTTTTGACGAGACGGTGGCGCTAGCCGAGGCAACGGGTATCACGCTGGATGTCCGCCCGGTCTTGCCCATGGTGATGCGCGGTGTGCCGGCCACTCTCGAGAAGGGGCGGTATATCTTTCTTGATACGGCTCGCGAGGCGCGCCGCCGCGGTGTTCCGTACGGGCGTTTTTTCGATCCGATCGGGAACCCGATCAGGCGCTGCTACTCACTGTTTCCATGGGCGGTCGAACTCGGCAAAGGCACGGCGTTGTTGTCCAGCTTTCTGCGTCACGCGTTTGTATTGGGAATCAACACGAATACTGAGAAGGGTCTGCGACGTGTGGTGGAATTCGCCGGTCTGGATTGGACCGAGGCGAAAAGCCGAATAGGCACGCCGGGCTGGGAGACACTCCTTGAAGGCAACCGATTGGCCTTGCGCGAGCGAGGTCTGTGGGGTGTTCCCAGTTATCGCCTGCTGGATACCTCAGGCGAACCGTTGCTTGAGGTGTGGGGGCAGGATCGACTGTGGGTTGTTGCACAGCAGATTCGACGATACGCAGACCCTGGCAAGGCCCAGGAACAGCCGTAAACGGCTTCGAATCCAGTTTCACCGGCCACGATGTGGGCTACGCGTCAGGGGGATGTGTGTTAGCTTTTGCGATGTATTCGCAAGCGCCTGCCAATGACACAGCACAGGTGCTCGGGGTTTTCTTAACGCTGAGCCGGGTGACCCGCCCACGGCAATGTTCACTACGGACAAGCTTCGACCCATGAAACTGAAATTCCTGCTACTGACGTTGATCATTCTGCTTGCCGCGGTTCTCACGGCGATGGTCTGGCAGCATTCGCGGTACAGCGACATCCGACGCGAGTACGCACAGGATCGTCAGTCGGCGTTTCACGGTGAGTCGTTACACGTTTTGACCTATTTGGCGGTGCCGGACAGTCGGGAGCTGATTGCCTCTCTGCGCAGACTCAGATCGGCGGCGGCAAACGAAGGTGCTGGCCGTCTGATCTATGCTGGCAAGGTGGTCCGCAATCACCGTGAATCCACACAAGTCAGGGAAGCGCTGGGTCGTACTGTTGAATGGGACGCAGTCGTTCTGCAGCAGTTCGAAAGCCGCGAGGCCTATTCCCGCTACTTGCAGAATGACGAAGTTCGAACGGCGTTGTCTGCGTTTCCTGATCAGTTCGCGCATGGAATGCACAGATCAGCCGCACAGAGCCTGTTGGTGCCGCAGTTGTTACTGGTTCGTAAGCTGCAGCGACTGGTCACCTTTGCGCCTTCGATTGTGCCATTTGAAGCGGTGGCCGGCGCAGATGCGATGGAACCCTCCGAAGCTGTAACCATTTTTGCGCCGGATGGCCTGGGTGAGAAGGCCATAGTTGTCGTCAACCTGATGCTGGAAGGTGATGACGCACAAAGCGCCGCCAACGCGGCGTACGGTGACCAGATGTTGTCCTTGTTTGCAGAGCAGGCTCACGGACCGATTCACATGGGCACGTCTGCGCCTATCGATTTTCCTTTGGAGTACACGAGCATCGCGCTGGTTTACTACCCCGGCACTGACTATTTTCACGATCTCGTCACCAGCACATTCTTTCAGGGTGTCATCGGCGACAAGCAACTGGCCGATACCATGATTTCGATCACTGTGCCGATAACGAATCAGCTCTGAGCAAGCCCGTTCGTAATTCGTCGTTGCCGATTAAACGGTCTGACGCGACAGGCTGAACCCGGGAGCAGGGTGGTCGGCCTACAAAGGTGTCGACAGGGCAGACGAAAAATAAACGAGCGCAGACAAGCCAAGCCAGGCTGTAAACATCAATAGATACGACCACCGTTGACGATAAAACCGCCTGGCCAATAGAGTGGTCGCCGCGGTTCCGGCCAGCGCGACCAAGACCGACATTGACCCACCGCCGCCCGATCCGGTGATCGCTGACTGGATGGCAATGCTCGCCCACTGTGCCGGCAGAAGCGCCAGAAACCAGTTCGGCAGCACACCCGGAACAACAGAGGCGATGAGCAAGACAGAGGCTTCCCCGGCAACGACAAATAGCGCCATCAACCAGCCTCGATCGGACAGGGTTGTCGCGAACAGCGCACCTCGCGCGGCGAAGCTGACGCTGGCGATGATGATGGCCAGACAGAGTGAAAGGGTGTCCGGCAGCGTCGGCATGCCCAGCATCCGCGCCAGCACCACTAAGCACACGGCATTGATCAAGGCCAAAGCAACACCGATCCAGGCGTTTCCTGCCGCCGCTGCTCCGATAATACCGACGCCCATCAGCCCCAGAGCGAATATCGGACCGCTCGCCGACGATAAAGGGTAGGACGCCGTCGACAGCCCGATCATGATCAAAACCGGGACTGCGACACCGGTCAGAATCGAAGTGCTCCACGCCGGGCGATGTCGTGTTGGCGCCTCAATTGACGTTGACGTGTTCATGGCAGCGATGCTGACGCAAGCGACCAACATTGTCGACCGAACATCGATGGCAGGCGAGACACTCGGCTGGCGAATCGTCTGAAATCACTGAGCCGTCAGCGGGCAACACCCTCGTCAGGTCTTTCAACCCCTGATTCTGGTTGACATAAACCGGGTTTCATCCGTCTAACGTCAACAAAAAGGGAACCCTTTGAGGCGTGTTTGCGTTCTCTATAGGAGACCATCACATTAACAACAACGCCGCGGCAAAGCGGCGATCGTCGCGCTCATCGAACGTCGATGGCGCAGACCCTAAAAAGGGGGGTGACAAAGTGGTGCATTTCTCCGTGCAGCGGCGGCACAGGCGACCACGTGCGTTGGCACTGGTGGCCTTCGCCCTCGTGCTCGGAGCTTGCGCCACGTCGCCGTCACCGACCACGACTGCGGGTAATGGGCCTGTCGATACGACCGACGCGATACCGCAGTCGGATATTCCGGTGATCAGGCCGGCTGACCCGACACCGACGCAAACGACTCTGTCGCAAGAGCCGCCGAAGGTCTCCGTTGTCCTTACGAGTCGAACCCCGGCCTTTGAGGATGTTGCAACGGCCCTGGCCGAGCACATTGACGATCTGTCGATCTACGATCTTGGCGACAAGAGCCAGCCGCCAATCAGCGCCTTTAAACTGATCAATGACAGCCCTACCGACGTTGTCGTGGCCATCGGTCTGCGGGCGGCTCGTTCATCGGCGGCGCTGTCGGCGGTACCCGTCGTTTTCAGCCAGGTGTTCAACCACCGCGACCACGGTTTGCTGAAGGACAAGAGTCGCGCTGTTGCGGCGATTGCACCGATGCAGGCGCAACTGGCTGCCTGGAAGGAAGCTGAGCCCGACCTCACGACCATTGGTCTCGTGATCGGGCCGGGCCATGATGACTTGCTAATAGAGGCAGAGCTTGCAGCGGATCGTCACAACGTGCAGCTGGTGACCGCCGTGGTGACGTCAGATCAGCAAGCGCTTTACGATTTCAAACGCATGGTCCGAAACATCGATGGCTTCTGGTTGCTGCCCGACAACCGCATTCTGAGCGGCCGTGCGCTCAACGAGATCTTCGAGCACTCCAAGCGTCGAGGAGTCTCCGTGCTGGTGCCGACACCCGCCGTGCTGTCGTCGGGCGCTACGATCAGCGTCTCCACGGTCGCAAACGACATTGCCGAACGTATCCAGGACGTTGTGCAGAGCATTGTTGACGGCGATATCCACCAGGTACCGTCAGTAACACCGTTGACGGCGATTCACGTTCAAGTGGCGGACAAACCCGGCGGTGCCGCGAAAGTCGCGAACTCAACACCACGGGCGAGCTCACGATGATGGCGTTCACGGCAGCGATGGATAGCCTGCGCGAACGCGCCGCGACACTGCGTAGCCGGCGAAGCGGTAAGCGCATGCTGGTGCACGAGATCATGTCCATCCAGATCCTCTCCGCGGCACTGGTTGGGACGCTGGCGATTGCAGCGCTGTACTGGGGTGGGCAGTGGATTCTCAAAAACAACTACAGTCGCTGGGCACTGCAATGGACTGAGGAGCTTAACGAGCTGGGTTCCCCGCTGTACCTGGAGGACGACCAGGAGTCGCTGATTCGGCTTGAGCGGTTTGTTGAGAGTTACGCGGAGATTGACCGCGTTGCCTACTACGATCGCAACGGCAACTCGCTGTTTGCCGTGTCCAACGACGCGAGTGACACACCGCTTATCGGCCTGTCGTACGAGCAACTGGCCGAAGCAACCGCCGTCGTCGGTGAGGCAAAGCCCTACATGCTGGAAGGCAGCGCCATTGATCCTCGACGCTTCGAAATTCTCGCGCCGGTCTGGGTAGAGGCGATCGACCAGGACGGTCTGTTCGATTTCGATCCCGGTGCCGCGGACGACGCGACCAGTACTGAGCTGGTGGGCTTTGTAGCTATCCACCTCGACTTCATCCTGTTTCATGATCGCCTGCTTGCGAACATCCGAATCGCAATACTCGCGTTGCTGTTCCTGCTTATCGTCTTCGCGCTTTACGGCCGTCACGTGCTGCAGCGGGCCCTGCGCTCGATATCGGAGCTTGAGCAACCGATTCGGGAGCTTGCGAAGGGCAACCTGGCCGTTCGCTTCGAACCAGCACCGCATAGAGAGATCTCCGACATTGTTGATGCGCTGAAGACCACCGCGTCATCCCTGTCCGAGCGCAATGCAAAGCTGGTCAAGCTCGCCAACCACGACAGCCTTACCGGCTTGTACAACCGACGTCGCTTCATCGAGGAACTTTCTGCCAACCTGGTAGACATTGTTCGCAACGGCGGCAGCAGCGCTCTGTTCTTCATCGATCTCGACCAGTTCAAGTACGTTAACGATCTTTGCGGTCACCCGGCCGGCGATCGCCTGATCCGCAAAGTGGCCGATGAGCTGTCTCGCAGCGTTCCAGAGCACGCCACGATCGCTCGCTTTGGCGGCGATGAATTTGTGGTGCTGTTACCGGATGCAGACCACACCGTGGCTCGCAAAGCAGCCGATGACATTACGCGGCGCATGCGCCGCGTGGCCCACATCGAAAACGAACACGTGTTTCATATCCATTGCAGTATCGGTGTGACGATCGCCAGTGAATCGAATATTCACGAAGACGACCTGGTCGCACAGGCCGACATGGCCTGTCGTGAAGCCAAGGCGGCCGGTCGCAATCGCGTTCGCTTTTTTGACCTGAACGTGTCGGGTGACAGTGTCGATCTCGAAGTAGGGTGGATGAACCGCCTTCGCAATGCGCTGGATAACGACACGTTGGAGCTGATGTTCCAACCAATCAACGATATCCGCAGTGGCAAAACCACCCACCACGAAGTCCTGATTCGTGCGCGTGGCGACGACGGCAGTCTCGTATCGCCTGATGCCTTCCTGCCGGCGGCCGTTCGCTTCGGTCTGATGTCGGAAATTGACCTTTGGGTCATTCGCCATTCGGCGATGGCGTACGCAAGATACCGTCAAACCAACCCGGATTTGCGGCTCGCGATCAACATCTCCGCAAATGCCTTCGAGAGCGAGGATCTGCCGTCCTATGTTCGGGAGACGTTTGACGAATTCAAGGTTCCGCCGGAACATATTGTGTTCGAAATCACCGAGAGTCTGGCGATTCGTCGGCCGGCAAACGTAGAACGTCAGGTAGGATTGCTGCGAGAGATGGGCTGCAAGCTGGCACTGGATGACTTTGGCACCGGTTACAGCTCTCTGAGCTACCTGCAAAAGCTGCCCTTTGACTACATCAAGATCGATGGCGCGTTTGTTGTCGACCTGCTGGACAACCCGGTCGACCAAAAGCTGATTCGGCTAATCGCTGACATCGGTCGCGAGGCCGGCATGACAACCATCGCGGAATACGTCGAAGACGCAAATGCGCTTGCGCTACTGGAAGAGCTCGGAGTCGATATGGTGCAGGGTTACCTGGTCGGCAGGCCCGAGTCGGAGCCGCGGATGGCCGCCTCGCCGGTGAGCCTGGGTTCTCGCCGCTCGCGGAAACAGTCGAAAGGCTGAAACGAGCAGCACGCCTGCGGTTATTGAGGCACGTTGGTGCTGTCGACACCCACCAATCGCGCGAACCGGTCAATCTCTGCTTGCAGACGCCCGTAGCGGGTCTTCGGCCACTTCACGCCGGTCTCCGGCCAGAAATTCAGGAGGTCCATCCGGCCCGCCTTTCGATTCGCCTTTAACTCGATGCGGCCGACAAAGCGATCACCTTCCAGCAGCGGGTACACGTAGTATCCGAAGCGTCGCTGTGCCGCCGGGACGAACATCTCTACGCGGTAGTCAAAACCGAACAGCCGCTGCAGGCGTGTACGGTCGCGTACCAGCGGATCAAACGGGTTGAGGATGCGCAGGCGTTCGGTGGGAAAGGGGAGTTGTTGGATTCGTGCCTCGATATCTGCGGGTGCGAAGGCACTTTGCCAGCTACCGTCCGATCGCTGAATCTCGACCAATGTCAGCTTGCCCTCATTCTCAGCCACCCAGGCTTTGGTTTCGGCGTTGTCGGTAGCGTCCCAAAATCGCTGGATTTCACCTTCGGTGCCGAAAGCCAGGCGATCCAGCGCTGCGCGGCTCAACCAATCCACTTGCTCATCGTCGGTGAGCCTGATCTCACGTATCGCCTCCGGAATCACGCGCTCCGTCAGGTCGTAGAACTTGATGAACTTTTCTCGATGCGAGGTTGTGAGCGTGCCGGCGTACCACAGGTATTCGAGCGCCCGCTTGTGCGGTGGATGCGTCCACTGACCCTTGATCTTCTTAACGCTGGATTCAAAGTCCTTTGTCGACAGTGGACCCTCGTCCTCGATTCGCCGTCGGACTCTGTCATGGTGCTCGCCTCCCGCGCTGTCCACGTGCCAGCCGCGACGTTCGAGTTGCGCGCCGAGTCGCCTGAACTGGCGCTGCCACATGGGGAAGAAGTCGATAGGTATCACCGAGGCGTCGTGCGTGAAATGCTCGAAAACCCGTCGATCGTCGGCCAGATGACGGTCCAGCATCGGCTCGCGGTAATTTTGATTGCGACTCCACAGGATATGGTGATGCGCACGAGCCACGACCTGCACGGTGTCCAGTTGCACGAATCCCAGGCGATGGATGATGGCGTTCAGGTCTACGGGCCCGGTTGGAGGGACTGACAGGCCTTGTGCGTCAAGTAGAAGGCGTCGCGCGATGCGATTGGGGATCTTCAGAGCTTGCACAGGAAAGTTCTTGGCTCGTTGAGGTCGAACGAAAGTTTAGAAGCGCTGAATCTATCGGGTCCAGGAAAAACAGTCACCTGCCGTGGAGACATCGGTGAACGGTATTCATTGAGCGTCTGATTTGGCCTGTCGCCTGCCGTGAATGCAATTTCTTCGATTCTGATGGCACGTGAACCTAAATGGATGACAATGTCACCTCGGCTGCTACTCATCGGCGCTGACCGCCAGTCGACTTTACGCCATCCGCTGCCTTGGATGTGCGCTCCTCATGGCTGGTTAGTGTTTCCGCCGTTTCGCAGCAACACGTCCATAAGATCCTTCTGGGTGAAGGGCTTTCGAAGAACATCAAACTCCGACTCCTCCATGACCAGTTCGGAAAAGCCTGTCATTATGATGATGCTGATATCACTGACGTTTTCACGAGCCCAATGCGCCAGTTCCACACCGTCAACGTCACCGGGCATCCGGACATCGGTCAGCAAGTAATCGTATTTGAAGCCTGATGCCAGATGATCTTTTGCATCTTGTCCGCTTGAGACACGATGAGACTCGAGGTGCAACAGGCTGACCGACGCCTGAACAACATCTGCAACCATGTCATTGTCTTCAACGATGAGCACGGAAAGACCGGTCAGCGCGCCTACTTGCGCTATTCCAGCGGATGCATCCGCAGCGTCGTTGGGGACGACGATCGGTAACAGGAACTCCACCAGGGTCCATTCGCCGGGCGCGCTCGAAATTCGCAGGTCACCACCACTTTGTCGAACAAAACCGTACACGGAACTCAGTCCCAACCCGCTGCCATGGTGGACATCTTTCGTCGTGTAGAAAGGCTCGATGGCCTGCTCCAATTCTGTCGCCGTCATTCCGCGGCCAGAATCACGAAGGCTGATGCTTACGTAATTTCCTGCATCTAAATCCGCGCTCCAGTCCTGGGTCTGATCGGCAATGTGCAGAGTTTCAACCAGAATCTCGATGCTGCCGCTCTTCTCCATGGCGTCGACAGAATTGTTGATGAGATTCAGAAAGGACGTTGTGAGTTGAGCCGGATCCACATACACGTGCGCCGCGTTACTGCGGTTGACGACCGCCAGCGTGTTTTCCTCCCCGGCGGCAAAACGCAGAAGATCTTCAGTTTCAGCAAGAAATTCAGTGAACTCGATCGGCCTGGATTCGAGGTCCTGCTGCCTCGCGTAAGCTAGCAACTGGCGAAGGATGCCGGCGCCTTTCTTTACAGACTGATTGGATAAGGACAGCATGCGACCGCGTTCGTCCTCGGTGCACCCCGGGGCGGCGATGATCTCATTGCTCCCCGAAATGACGTGGAGCAGGCTATTGAAGTCATGGGCGAAATTGCTAGCCAGCATACCAATCGACTCAATCCGTTTACGGTTCTCCAGCTCCCGGGTCATCTCGGATTGTTTGCTGAGATTGCGTCGCAATTCGCGCGTCTTGTCCCTAACGAGTTCTTCGAGCTTGGTGTTTTGCTGTTCCTTCTCGCGAAGACGCCGTCGCTCAAGGTTGCGGTTTAGAATGAGGCCCGTCACCAAGATCCCGGCAAGCGAACCGGTCGCCAGAAGAACAAGCCACAGCCGGTTATTGCGGTTTTCAGCGATGCGTCGCTGAGCTTGAAGGCTTGCTTCCTCTCTGGCTAATCGAAGCTCGAGACTCTGCGTCGCTGCGGTCAGTTTAGCCTCGTAAAACTCCGCTCTGGAAACAGACACGACCTCGTCGCGAGTTTTGTCCGACTCCAGGTACGTCTGAAAAGCGTCGAGAATCGCCGCATCGCCGGATTGTCCAAGTAGCGCTTGAAGCTTCAGCGCGTCATGGTAGGTGCGTCTGGCATCAATGGCATCCTTCGAAAAGTCGACGCGATCAAGTTGCCTGAGTGTCTCATCGTAATTGCCCAACGCCAGATGAATATTGGCAAGCGTCAGGAAGACCTCCGGAACGATATGAGCCTGGTCCTTGAGTTCCTCGAAAGCGAGATCCGCTTTCTCCAGGGCAAGTTCGGGCTCTCCGAGGTCAAGCAGCGTGTCGGCTAGAATACGGTACGCACTGCCGCGTACCAACGGGATGGTGTTCGGCTCGCCTTCAAGGAATTGCTGCAAGCCAGCTTCTGCGCGCTCTGGCTCTCCACCAATACGAATAAGCTCGTAGTCGTGTATCAACAATGAACTGCTGACCATAGAGAAAGGCGTACGTTCGAGGACCGGTGCCAGGAGATCGAGCGTTTCACGCGCTGAAATGTAGTCCTGCATCGAAATCAGAATGACCACAAGATTGTTGCCAGCGAACAGGGCTACCTGGTCTTCGCCGGATTCGATGGATTGGAGCAGGACCCTCTCATAGACGTCGATCGACTGCGCCACCATTCGGTTTTCGAGCAGCGCAATGGCATACCCGATTTCGGAGCGAGTTCTTACTTTAGGTGGCACAACGCCGTCGTCGCTGGCAAACAGCGCTTCATACGCCGCAAGCCCCCTCTCTGATTCGCCACCAATCAGCAACAATCCGGCCGCGAGCGAATCGCAGCGAAAACGCAGTTCGGGCAGCGTCGCCCGGTCCACGCTGGGGCACAGATCATTGACCAGTGCGCGACTGTGATCGAAGTTACTGAGCCGCATGTGTGACAGCGCTTCGACCAGACGAGCCTTTTTTAACAGACGATCACCATCGACCCCCAGATCGCCCGCGACCGCGTAAACCTGCTCGGCAAGCTCGATACGCTTTTCATAGTCACGAGACTCCTCGTTAATTGCCTGGTCCAGAGCCTGCTCAAGTTCGGTTGCGGTCGACGCCAGTTCCTGTGCCACTACCTCGTTGACACTCACGACAGCGAGGATCAGATAGCAGGCAGCCGCAACTCGGGCCTTGCTGGAACCATTTACAACACTGTGCTGCATGCACTTCCTCCTGAAGATGTAACATCGGCGTCTGAAAAAAATAGTTTATTCCGTGGCCATGCGTCATACAGAGCCACTTTTTCTCCCGCGCTAACCAAGTGCTCGGACGGTAGGGCGGTCTCTCGCGAGCCAGTCCCTGGGTTAGGCGAATGGCCGTGACCGCACGTTGTAGCGCAGTCGACACCAAAACGTCTATGGGCACACGATGTCACATTCGCTTTTGGTAATAAGCTGCCATTTTACGAGGGTTCGCTTAACGAGTGTCCGCGATTCTGACGGCGCCGGGCCGGACCAGGCACTCCAACTCACCACTCTCTGGATTGGCATCTTGAATCGTGTCGAAAAGGTACGGCTAATTCGAGGTGATCTTTGTCGTCCCGATGAGGTTCAATACGGAGCATGATCCAAAACCTTGAACCTGGCGCCCGTGCTCGACACCGCCACACCGACGGCTACCTGGCCCTGGTATTGTCAGGACGTTACGACGAGGTGGGCGACACCGGCCGTTTGAGCGTGGAACCCGGCGATGTCGTTTATCACCGTCGTTGCGAAGCGCATGCTAACCAGATTCAGGCTTCTTGCACCGTATTGAACATTCCTGCGCCAGGTTCCGTTGATTTACCGCCGCATTTTCGCATTGCCTGCCCGGACGATCTGATCAAGGTTGCGAAACTGGCGTGGTCTGATGTGTCCGAGGTGTTGATTCCGCTGGAAACTCGGCCGGCGCGGATCGTGGACTGGTGCGACCATCTCGCCTTGGAACTGCAAAACCGGCCTATTCGGTTGCAGCAATGGGCGAGAGACAACGGCATTCGCTCAGAGTCGGTGTCCCGACGTTTCAAACAGGTTTATGGCGTTTCGCCGGCGCGCTATCGCCTGGAGGCGCAGACACGACTGGCGCTCGATATGCTTGTGAAGCAAACCGGCTCTTTGGCGGACATTGCTCTGAAAGCCCGGTTTTCTGATCAAGCGCATATGTCACGCGCCGTAAAGACGCTGACCGGCAAACCGCCAGCCGTATGGCGCAGGGTCAATTCCGTTCAAGATGCACGCTCTCGAACCGCGTAAATCTCAAAAAATTGAGTTTGGAGACACTACGCTATGTTCGAATCCTTCCGTTATTCTTTGCTCGCGGTGTTGGCTTTGGTTGGCTGTTCCGAAAGCGAGCCGGTAGCCGCCGACGCTGATCCTGGCTTGCTCGCACAAGCCAAAGGCGCAATTCTTCGTGCTGATGGGGCAGAAGCCTTGAATCTGCTGGCACAAGTCGACGCGGCTGAACTGTCACCGGAGGACCAGGCCTATTACACATGTGCCATTCCCAGACTACGTGGAACGGATCTCGATTGTGCTGAGGCTGACACGAGTCCATTGGTGCAGAATCTTTTGGCGATTTA
>JBCDJX010000027.1:0-33394 GCA_038747355.1 Pseudomonadota bacterium
CACCTTCCTGATCGATGCCGACGGCAAGTTGCGCGAGGAATGGCGCAAAGTGAAGGTCAAGGGACACGCCGAGGCCGTCCTGGATGCTGCCAAGGCGCTCTAGCGCGGACCGCAGCCGACGGAACGCGACAGGCGGCAAAGGGTCCTAGAAGGATACGGAAACCCAGACTGACGGAATGCGGACACTGCAGAAAACTATCGCGCTCGGCAGCATGCTTTGCCTGCTGTCCGGCGGCGTCGCAGCCCAGGATATCCGGCTGCCCGACATGGGCAGTCCGGCCGATGCCGTGTTGCCGAAATCCGAAGAGGATCGTATCGGTCGCGCGATCATGGCGCAGATTCGTCGCAGCGGCGAGGTGGTTGAAGACCCGCTGATCACCGAGTACGTCAGCAATATCGGCGCCCGGATCGGCGCCCACGCCAACGACGGCAACCACACCTTCTCGTTCTTTGTGATCGACAATCACCGCATCAACGCCTTTGCCCTGCCCGGCGGCTTCATCGGAATCCATACGGGCCTCCTGCAGGCAACACGCAACGAAGACGAATTGGCCGGAGTCATGGCGCACGAGATTGCGCATGTCACACAGCGTCATATCGCGAGGGCACTGCACGCCAACCAGCGCCAGAGCCTGCTGTCGACCGCCATCATGCTCGGCGCCATCGTCGCGGGTGCAGCCGGTGCCGGCGCCGACGCGGTCCAGGGTGGCATCGCGGTCGCTCAGGGCACCGCGGCGCAGCAGCGCATCAACTTTACCCGCAGTAATGAGCACGAAGCCGACCGCATCGGTATTCGCGCACTGGCAGATGCCGGATTCGACCCGCACGGCCTGGCAACCTTCTTTGAAGTTTTGTCCCGTCAACAGCCGGTCGACCTTCGAATGCGACTGCCGGAATTCCTGCGCACGCACCCGGTCACCACCGAGCGAATATCGGAGGCAAGAAACCGGGCACGCGACATGCCGCGCGTCGACAGCGATGATTCCGTCGACTACGGCATCGCCAAGGCGCGCGCCAAAGTGGCCAGCTTCGAGCGTGCCGAGGACGCGGTCGCGTACTACGAAGGTCGCTCATCGCTGCTTCGGGAGACCGATGCTGATCGATACGGTCGCGCCTACGCTTACCAGCGCGACGAGCGATTTCGTGACGCCCTGCCCCTGTTCGAGGCCCTGAGCGAGAAAGATCGTACGGTCATCGCCTACCGGATGGGACTCGCAGAGACGCAGCTCGGGCTTGAACGCAACATCGAGGGCTTCGAAACATTCGACGAGGCGCTTGCCCTGTTTCCGCGCAACGTACCGCTGGTGATCAGTTACGCCGAGTGGTTGGTCCGACTGGATCGTTCGGAGGAAGCACACGGCATGCTTCTCGATCTGCTGAACACGGTTCCTCCGACGCCGGCGCAGGTTCGCCTGATTGCACGCGCTGCAAACGATGCCGGCGATCGGGCAGAGTCCCTGTATTACCTGTCGGAGTATCGCCTCATGACGGGTGACTTGCCCGGCGGCATCAATATGCTTCAGCAGGCGCTGGCGCTGCCGGAACTGGATGAGATCCAGCGCATTCGTTTCCAGGCCAGGATCAATTTCATTCGCGAATTTATGACCGAGGAACAGATTCGCCAACTGCAACGTGGACGCCAGCCGGGGGTCACGGCGTCGCTCAGCCAATAACGGACTTTTGCAACCATGAACACGCTCCGACGTTTTGCCCTGCTTGCCTGGGCTTGCGCCCTGTTAACCGGCTGTGCCGGCACACCCTCAACAGCGAAAACCGAAGATCCCCTGGAGGGTGTCAACCGGTCGGTCTTCGCATTCAATACAACGGTTGATCGCTACACCCTGAAACCGACCGCGAAGGTCTATCGGGCAGTCCTGCCGCGTTTCGCGCGCCGCGGGGTATCGAATTTTTTCCAGAATCTCGCCACGCCGGGTTCGTCGCTGAACAATTTCCTGCAGGGCAAGCCGTCGGCCGGCATGTCCGAACTAACCCGCTTCGTGTTCAACAGCACGGTGGGCATCGGTGGTCTGGTCGACGTCACGGCATTGAGCGGCATCGAAGCGCAGACCGAAGACTTTGGTCAGACGTTTGCTACCTGGGGGGTGCCGTCCGGCCCTTACATCTACCTGCCATTCCTTGGGCCGAGCACCGCGCTGGACGTCGCATCGCGACCGTTCGATTTTTTCACCAACCCGGTGAACTACATCGACGACACCGGCACCCAGGACAAGCTGCGGGTGCTGGATATCATCCAGATTCGTGCGCAGCTACTGGCTGTCGAAGGTCTGATTGAGGATTCGGAAGACCCCTACGTCGCCCTGCGCGAGGCCTTCCTGCAAAATCGTGAATTCGAGATTTACGACGGCAACCCGCCCGTGTCGGAAGAAGAGGATGATTTGTTCAACGAGTTCTTCGAGGACGAAGAACCCTAGACCGGCAATCGCCGGTCGCGTGATCAGGAATCCGGCGACTCGATAAAGCCCGACCAGCGCTCACCGCGCGTCAACAGCGCATCGACTTCGGTGGTCCGGGCAATCGCCAGAACTCGCTCCGGCATCTCGGTAAATCGAATTTCGCGGACCGTGTGGTTGGCCCAGGTGATCCACTCCAGCAGCAGCGCAAGTCCCGCCGAGTCCGAGCGCGTGATGCCGGACAAATCTACCTCCAGTCGCGTGTGCTGCCCGAACTGCGATTCGCTCTCTTCGAGAATCCGCTCAACGGTGGAAAACGTCATGTCACCGGTCAGCGCGAAGCGGCCTTCTCCCTTGTCCTCGAGCGCGTAGCTACTCACCGGCGGCTGTGTCCGTCTCGCTTTCGAGGCGCTCGATCACCGCGTTGAGGCTGCTGGCGCGAATTTCGGAATCAACTTCGGCCCGGAAGTTACGAATGTAGGACACGCCTTCGATCGTCACGTTAAACATCTTCCAGTCCTCGCCACGCCGCACAAGATCGTAGTTCACCGGCACTTTCGTACCGTCAGCCAGCTGAACGATCGTCTTGACCTGCGTGCGACGCTTGCTGTCATCACCGCGAAAGGTCAACACTTCGATCTTGTCCTGGTCAAACTCAAGTACGCCGTCGGCGTAGCGATGCAGCATGTTGTTGTAAAACGCATCAATGAACCGGGTCTGCTGCTCAGGTGTTGCCGTACGCCAGTGCTTGGCCAGCACCAGTTGCGCCGCCAGCTGGCGATCAAAACGCGGCAGCAGAATTTCGTTGATCACCGTGTACAGCGCGTCGCGATCTTCAGCGAGTGCGTCCTTTCGGCCCTGCAGCTGCGCCGACAGCAGACTCACCGCTTCTTCAATAACGGCGTTGGGTGACGCCTGCACGGACGGCGCCACGAGCAATAGAAGCGATGCTGCAAACGCGGCGAAGCCGCGATGGATCGTCATGGTTTTATTCATCACTGCTTGAATCCTCGGATCCCGCGTTGAGCAGGAATTTGCCGATCAGGTTTTCCAGAACAATGGCCGACTGGGTGAAAAACACCTCGCTGCCCTCTTCCAGATATAGGTCGGATCCACCCGCTTGCAAGCCGATATATTGGCTACCCAGCAGCCCGGCCGTCAGGATGCTTGCGTCCGAGTCCTCCGGGATCTGGTCGTAGCGACTGTCGATCTCGAACAGAACGACCGCCTCCAGTGTGTCCGGGTCAAATTCGACCGAGCTGACGCGCCCGATCGTAACGCCCGACATCGACACCGGCGCGCGCTTTTTCAGGCTGCCTACGTTATCGAACCTGGCCTCGACGGTGTACGTCTCAACCGATGAAAAATCGTTGCCGCCCGTCGCCTTGGTCGTCAGGAAAAACAGGGCCCCGATCCCCAGCAGCGCAAACAAGCCGGCACTCAGTTCTACACTTCGCGTCTGTTGCATAAGCCTTACCTTACAGCACGTACAGGAAGTACACAGTAATCATGAAATCAAGGACGAGAACGCTGATCGCGGTGATAACAACGGTACGCGTTGTTGCCCGCCCGACGCCTTCAGCCGTCGGAAGCGCATTAAATCCTTCCCAAACGGCGATCAGGCTCGCCGCAATCCCGAACACCACACTTTTGGTGATGCCCTCATAGACATCTTTTGGTGCCACAGAGTTCTGCAGCTGCTGCCAGAATGCACCGATATCAACGCCCAGCTGCTGAACCGCAACGAGATAGGCACCAAGCAGGCCGATACTGGTGAAAATGGCGACCAGCAAAGGCATCGAGATCGCACCGCCGAGAAACCGCGGAACGACGACTCGGCGAATCGGGTTCACCGCCATCATCTCCATGGCCGACAGCTGGTCGGTGGCCTTCATAAGGCCAATCTCGGATGCCAGCGCGGTGCCTGCACGACCGGCAAACAGAAGCGCCGTGATCACCGGTCCAAGCTCCTTGATCAGCGACAGCGCCGCGACCGCACCAACGGAATCCTCGGCGTTGAAACGCGCCAGGTTGGCGAAGCCCTGCAGACCGAGAACGGCACCGACGAAAAAACCGCACACCATAATGATGATCAGGGACAGGCTGCCGGAGTTGTGCACCTGCGCGACAACCAGCCCAAAGCGACGAAACAGCACGCGCGGCAGATGCCGGAACAGGTTCATCGAGAAAAGGACGAACGCGCCGAAGGTGCGAGCGAACTCGATCAACTGATAGTAAATCTCTTTGAACATGTGGCCTATTCCGAGTCCTTGCCGAGCAACTGCTCCGCGTAGTCCGGGGCCGAGAAGTGAAACGCGACGGGTCCGTCGGCCATGCCGTGCATGAATTGTTTCACAAGTTCGGAGCTTGTCTGGTTCAGTTCCTCTGGCGTACCGCGGGCGGCAACGGTCCCGTCGGAGATCAGGTAACTGCAGTCAGACACTGTCGAGATTTCCTGCACGTCGTGGCTGACGAGAATGCTAGAAATACCCAGCGCATCATTCATTTTTCGGACGAGACGAACGATCACCCCCATTGAGATCGGATCGAGGCCGACAAACGGTTCGTCGTAGATCAGGATATCCGGGTCTGTCACCATCGCACGCGCCAGGGCCACTCGCCTCGCCATACCACCGGACAGTTCGGACGGCATCATGTCCGCCGCACCGCGCAGCCCAACCGCGTGCAGCTTGGTCAGCACCACATGGCGTATCAGGCGATTTGACAGGTCGGTGTGCTCACGCAGGGGAAACGCCACGTTTTCGAACACGGAGATATCGGTCAGCAGCGCACCGTTCTGGAACAACATGCCGAATCGCCGGCGAAGCTTGTACAACTCCTCCGTGTTGAGTTTCGCAATGTCGACTCCGTCGACCAGGATCTGGCCCTGGTGCGGGATCAGCTGCCGCGTGATCAGTCGCAACAAGGTGGTTTTTCCGGTGCCGCTCGGCCCCATGATTGCGGTGACCTCGCCGCGCTTGATGTCGACGTTCAGGCCCTTGAAAATCGCGCGGTGACCGCGCGAATAATGCAGATCGCGAATCTCGATAATGTTGTCAGACGATGTAGACATGCGTGTCCCGGTGGGCGACGAGCGCGAAGAATAGCAAATATCACCGCAACTCAAACTAGCCAAAAGACATTAATCGCGCCTGCCGTGAAGATCTGTCACAAAGGGTAACCAGCACTCGCAAACGTAGCCTCAGCGACCAAATAGTACTAAAATGGTCCCGATTTAAGCCGAACCCCGTCTGATGCTTCGAATTAGCAAACTCACCGACTACGGAACCGTGGTTCTCGCGAGCCTCGTGGGCACCCGTCACAAAGTCGTCAGCGCCGCTGAAATCGCCGGTCACACCCGTATTTCACTGCCGACGGTCAGCAAGTTATTGAAATCGCTGGCACGGGCGGGGCTGGTCGAGTCGATGCGTGGCGCCAACGGTGGTTATCGATTGTCACGCGATCCGCAGCGCATCAGCGCCGCCGACATTATCGAGGCGCTGGAAGGTCCGGTGTCGATCACCGAATGCCTGTCAAACGACAGCCACTGCGACTACGAACAGCAGTGCAGTCCCTGCAGTGCCTGGCGCAGCGTCAACAACGCGATCCGTATCGCGCTCAGCGAAGTGTCGCTGATGGAGCTCGCGAAAGACGCAAGTCGCCCGCAAGTCATGGAGTTCGGCGGCATGCCGATCACAGTGGAACGCACGGTCTGACCGGCGCACCGCGCAACGGAAGAGAGATGGCAACAGAAAACGAACAACTCGACGATCTTGTTAACAAGCGCTACGAGCACGGTTTCGTGACCGACATCGAGACCGAGTCATTGCCACCCGGCCTCGATGAAGACGTGATCCGCGCGATTTCAGCTCGCAAGAACGAACCGGAATTCATGCTCGAGTGGCGACTCAAGGCGTATCGCCAGTGGTTGGAGATGAGCGAGCCGACCTGGGCGCATGTTGACTACCCGCCGATCGATTTCAATGCGATCTCCTACTATGCCGCGCCGAAATCCGATGAGGATCGTCCGAAAAGTCTCGACGAGGTTGACCCGAAGCTGCTTGAAACGTACGACAAGCTCGGCATCCCGCTGCACGAGCGCGCGCGCCTGGCCGGTGTTGCGGTCGACGCCGTGTTTGACAGCGTATCGGTCGCGACCACCTTTAAAGACAAACTCGCCGACGCGGGTGTGATCTTTTGTTCCTTTTCTGAGGCTGTCCAGGAACATCCCGAACTCGTCAGGAAGTACCTCGGCAGCGTCGTTCCGCAGCGCGACAATTACTACGCCGCATTGAATTCCGCCGTTTTCAGCGACGGTTCCTTTGTCTACATTCCAAAGGGCGTGCGTTGCCCGATGGAGCTATCGACCTATTTCCGTATCAACGCTGCCAACACGGGCCAGTTCGAGCGCACGCTGATCGTTGCCGACGAAGGCAGCTACGTCAGCTACCTGGAAGGTTGCACCGCACCGATGCGCGATGAGAACCAGTTGCACGCCGCGGTTGTCGAACTGGTCGCCCTGAAAGATGCCGAAATCAAGTACTCGACCGTGCAGAACTGGTACCCGGGCGACGAGGACGGTAAAGGCGGTATCTACAACTTCGTGACCAAGCGCGGCGACTGCCGTGGCGCCAATTCGAAGATTTCCTGGACCCAGGTCGAAACCGGTTCCGCGATTACGTGGAAATACCCGAGTTGCCTGCTTCGTGGTGATAATTCGGTCGGCGAGTTTTACTCCGTCGCGGTCGCCAATAACCTGCAGCAGGCCGACACCGGCACGAAGATGATCCACATCGGCAACAACACCAGCAGCACGATCGTCTCCAAAGGCATCTCTGCTGGCAAAGCGCAGAACGCCTACCGCGGACTCGTCAAGGTCATGCCGCAAGCCGGCAACGCCCGCAACCACACGCAGTGCGATTCGCTGTTGATCGGCAAGCAGTGTGGCGCGCACACGTTCCCGTACATGGAAATACGCAACGAATCGGCGAAGGTCGAGCACGAAGCGACAACCTCAAAGATCTCCGAAAACCAGCTCTTCTACTGCCGCCAGCGCGGCATTTCAGAGGAAGATGCGGTCAACATGATTGTCAACGGCTTTTGTAAGGAGGTCTTTAAAGAACTCCCGATGGAATTCGCCGTTGAAGCCCAGGCACTCCTCAACGTCAGCCTCGAAGGCGCCGTTGGCTAACCGGAAACCAGCATGCTCGAAATCAGTAATCTCAAAGCTAACGTCGGTGACACCGAGATCCTGCACGGACTCGACCTGTCGGTAAACGCCGGCGAGGTTCACGCCATCATGGGCCCCAACGGCTCCGGCAAGAGCACGCTGGCGCAGGTCATTGCCGGCCGCGACGACTACGAGGTCACCGACGGCTCGGTCAAGCTGGAAGGCGCCGACCTTTTGGAACTCGAGCCCGAAGAGCGTGCACGTGAGGGCGTGTTTCTGGGCTTCCAGTACCCGGTTGAAATCCCTGGCGTTAACAACGCGTACCTGCTGAAGGCGGCAGTCAACGCCAAGCGCGCCCACAACGGCGAAGACGAAATCGACGCGTTCGAATTCCTGAAACTCGCCAAGGAAAAAATGGCGCTGCTCGGCATGGATCCGAAGTTCCTGAATCGTGGCGTGAATGAAGGCTTCTCCGGTGGCGAAAAGAAGCGCAACGAAATTCTGCAGATGGCTATGCTCGAGCCGAAACTCGCCATTCTGGACGAGACGGACTCCGGACTGGACATCGATGCGCTGAAAGCGGTTGCTGAAGGCGTCAACGCGCTGCGCAGCGCAGACCGGGCAATCGTGCTGGTCACGCACTACCAGCGACTTCTGGATTACATCCAGCCCGACTTTGTGCACGTGCTCTCCGGTGGGCGAATCGTTCGCTCGGGCGACAAAACGCTGGCCAGCGAACTCGAACAAAAGGGCTACGACTGGCTCAAAGAGGCAGCGAACGCATGAGCGATCTCGCAGACCTCGCACGTGTATCGGCCGGCATCGGGCCGGACGCACTGTCGGAGCTTCGTGCACGAGCAGCCGAGCAGTTTGCCCGCGACGGTTTTCCGACGACCCGCGCCGAAGACTGGAAATACACGGATCTGAAGTTAGCGCGCAGCGTCACGCTCGACGCGCTCAGCAGCCAGGATGCAGAACCGTCGGGACAGGCAGAACTCCCGGATATCGACGCGCACTGGTTCGTCATCGGCAACGGCCGCCCCGTCGCGCCAAGTGACGCCAGGCCCGGCGGTGCGGAAGTCAGTTTGCTGTCAGAGGCCAATCTGGATCTGCGTTACGACCTGCCGCTGTCCGACCTGAACCTCGCGCTGCTGAGTGACGGCCTGCACATTCGTGTGCCAGCGGGCGTGGACGTCGAAAAACCGCTCGGGCTCTTGTTCATTGACAGTTCCAGCGGCCGGCCGCTGGCTGTTCAGGGCCGCGTTATTGTTGATGTCGAACGCGGCGCTCGAGTCAGCCTGATCGAACTCCATCGCTCCGAAGGCAGCGGTACTGTGTTTGCGAACAATCTGCTGGAACTCAACATCGCCGATGCGGCACAGGTGGCTCACGTCCGCCTGCAGACGCGCGACCGCGAACATGCGCATACGGCGCGCCTGCTGGTCAGCTGTGGGCGTGACGCGCAGTTCCGCCATTTCGGTCTCGACTGCGGCGGCAAGCTGGCGCGTAACGACCTGGCCGTCGATCTGTCGCACACCGGAGCCGACGTCGAGTTCAACGGCCTGTTCCTGGTCGATCAAGGCCAGCATGTCGACAATCACACGAGCGTCGATCACCGCGTGGGTCCGGCGACGTCACGACAGGAGTACCGCGGCATCATCCGTGGTCGCGCCGTCTGGAATGGCAAGGCGATTGTCCATGAAGGTGCGGACGGCACGGATGCCACGCAGGCCAATCACAACCTGCTGCTGTCACCGGGCGCAGACGTCAACGCGAAGCCGGAACTCGAGATTTACGCCGAAGACGTCAAGTGTGCACACGGCACAACCGTCGGCCAGCTCGATGACAGCGCGGTTTTCTACCTGCGCTCGCGCGGACTCGACACAGAGCAGGCCAGGCAACTGATGACCCAGGCTTTCGCAGGCGCGGTGGCATCAAGTAACCCGGTTGCCGAATGCCAGGCGCTGGTGGATGAAACGATCGAGCGGTCGCTGGATGCGCTGCTCAGTCGCGGAGACCGTTGATGCAGGCACAACACGCAAGCGACACGGATCTAAATCCGTACCGATCCGACTTTCCGGCACTCGACCAGCAAGTCAACGGCCGGCCGCTGGCGTTTCTCGACAGCGCCGCGTCAGCGCAACAACCCGCATCGGTCATTGACGCTGTGGCGACGTATGCCCGGCACGATCATGCCAACGTGCATCGCGGCGTGCACACGCTGAGTCACCGTGCAACAGATGCCTACGAAGGCGCGCGTGACAAAATCGTCAAGTTCATCAACGCGAATTCGCGTTCCGAGATTGTGTTCACCAAGGGCACGACTGAAGGCGTAAACCTGGTCGCACAAAGTTTCCTGCGCCCTGGCCTGCAGCCGGGTGACCGAATCGTCATCACACAAATGGAACACCACGCGAACATCGTGCCCTGGCAACTTGTTTGCGAGCAAACCGGCGCCGAGCTGCACGTCGCCCCCATCGATGCCAGCGGCACGCTGGATACGGCGGCGCTGTATGGGCTGCTGGACGAACGCGTAAAGATGGTCGGGGTCGGTCACGTATCCAACGCGCTGGGAACCATCAACCCGATCGCCGAGATTATCCAGCATTGCCATGCCCGGGATATTCCGGTGCTAGTCGACGGCGCACAGGGCGTGCCGCATGCCAAGGTTGATGTGCAGACACTGGATTGCGATTTTTACGTCTTCTCCGGACACAAGATGTATGGCCCGACCGGCACCGGCGTGCTGTACGGCAAGGCAGCGTTGCTCGATGCTATGCCGCCCTACCAGGGCGGCGGCGACATGATTCTCGAAGTCCGTTTCGACGGAACGGTCTACAACGAATTGCCGTACAAGTTTGAGGCGGGTACGCCCAACATCTCAGGCTTCGTCGGCCTGGGCGCTGCCGTAGATTACTTGTCGTCTGTCGGTCTCGACGAAGTCGCGAGAATCGAGGATTCGCTGCTGGCCTATATGACCGACAGCCTGACCGCCATTGAAGGCATTCGACTCATCGGCACCGCTGAGCATAAAGCCAGCGTGCAGTCATTCCTCATCGGCGACATACACCCGTCTGACATCGGCACACTGCTGGATGAACAAGGCGTCGCCGTAAGAACCGGTCACCATTGCGCTATGCCGGTCATGCAGTTTTTTGACGTTCCGGGTACAGCGCGCGCATCGCTGGGGCTTTACAACACGCGTGAGGATATCGACCAGCTCGTCGATGGCCTGAAGGTAGCAAAACGGCTGTTCGGCTAGCCGGGAGACAACATGTTCGGACACAGCAATGAACCCGTGAAATTTATCCGTGACGTGCGGGCGGTAATCATCCCCGCGGGCGAGGAGCTGCTGCTGCGCGAAGGTACAGCCGGGTTCATTACCCAGGCCTTGGGCGGTTCTTTCACGATTTACGTGGAAGGCAATTTATTCCGCTTGGCCGGCGCCGATGCCGACGCGATTGGCAAGGAACCGACGCCGCCACCTGAAGTACCTGAGAACCCGACCGACGAGGATATTGAAACGGTGATCTGGTCGCAGCTGAAAACCTGCTACGACCCGGAAATCCCGGTCAACATCGTCGATTTGGGACTCATCTACCGTTGCGAAGTTACGCCGCTGGGTGACGGGCAGCGTACCGTCCAGCTGGATATGACCCTGACAGCCCCGGGCTGTGGCATGGGCGATATCCTGCTGCAGGACGCTCGCGACAAGATCGCAATCATCCCGACGGTTTCCGATGTTCACGTTGAACTCGTGTTTGACCCACCGTGGCATCAAGGCATGATGTCCGAGGAAGCGCGGCTTCAAACCGGCCTGATGTAATTGCCGCCGATGAAGACTCTAACCCTGATTCGACACGCCAAGTCGTCATGGGACGATGTGTCACTGACCGATGCCGAACGTCCACTGAATCGGCGAGGTCAGCGCGATGCGCCGAAGATGGCTGAGCGGCTGGTGGCCCGCGGTGTTAATCCGGATCTGATCATCGCGAGTCCGGCGGTGCGCGCATCGACGACCGCCGACATCATCGCCGGCAAGCTTGAGTACTCGCGTGAGCGCATTGTCCGGGAAGCGTCACTTTACCTGGCGTCGCTCGACGAACTGCTGGATATCACAGCAATGCAGGACGATGCACTCCAGCATCTCGTGCTCGTTGGTCACAACCCGGGCATGACACTGTACGCAAACCGGCTGGTCCCCGGCCTCACCAACAACGTACCGACAACCGGTGTTGTCTCGGTGAGTCTGGATCGCGACGACTGGTCGCTGTATGCCGATCCGGGGGCGACCCTCAAGTTCTTTGACTACCCGAAAAAACTTGGCGCCCATTAAACGGCGCTAGCACTCCGGTACGTTCACCGCCAGGCCGCCCTGCGACGTCTCCTTGTAGTGCGTCGCCATGTCCTCGCCGGTCTGGCGCATCGTCTCGATGACCTGGTCCAGCGACACCTTGTGAGTCCCGTCGCCATGCAGCGCCAGTCGGGCCGCATTGATCGCCTTGACCGCCCCCATCGCATTGCGCTCAATGCAGGGTATTTGTACCAGTCCGCCGATCGGGTCACAGGTCAATCCCAGGTTATGCTCCATGCCGATCTCAGCGGCCTCTTCAACCTGCCAGTTGCTCGCGCCCATTGCCGCAGCGAGTCCACCCGCCGCCATCGAACAGGCTACTCCAACCTCACCCTGGCATCCCATCTCGGCGCCCGAGATCGAGGCATTCACCTTGTAGAGCACGCCGATTGCACCTGCGGTCAGCAGGAAACGCTGGATCCCCTCCTCGGATGCACCGTCGACAAATCGCGCGTAGTACATCATCACCGCGGGAATAATGCCGGCAGCCCCGTTGGTCGGCGACGTCACCACCCGCCCCCCGGCCGCATTCTCCTCATTGACCGCAATGGCGAACGCGTTGACCCAATCCATCGCGTCCATCGGCGAGGCGTCGCCACGCGACTCCAGCGATGCCCGCAACTTGCAGGCACGACGCGGTACCGCCATGCGCCCAGGCAGAATGCCATCCGTAGTCAGGCCGCGATGGATGCAATCGCCCATGGCCTGCCAGATTGCACGCAGGCGCTGATCGACCGCGTCGACATCGCGCCAGGCATGTTCATTGCGACGCTGCAGCTCGGCAATCGTCAGAGATGCCTCGTCCGCCATAGCCAGCAAGGACGCCGAGCTGGTAAACGGATACGGTGGCTCGCCTTCCTGCGCCGCCGGTTCCGGCTCGTCTCCTCGCGCGATAAACCCGCCGCCCAGTGAGTAGTACACATCGTCCGCAACACGCTGCCCATCGGCATCCTGTGCGACAAAGCGCATACCGTTTGTGTGCCTTGGCAGCTCATTCTCGTAGTCGTAACGAATGCTCTGCTCCGGATCGAATGCGATTTCGCCAACACCCGCGAGCGAAAGAACACCCCGATCAACGATCCCTCCGAGAATAGCGTCAACCTCGTCCGGGTCGACCGTCTCTGGCGTGAAACCGCACAGGCCGAGTTGCACCGCCTTGTCGGTACCGTGACCTCGCCCTGTAAACGCCAGCGACCCGTGCAGGGTTACCTCGACGCTCGTCGTCTCTGTTCCCGCCAATTGTTCGACAAACTGCCGGGCCGCAAGCATCGGCCCACCCGTGTGCGAGCTCGACGGACCGATACCGATCTTGAAAATATCGAAGGTGCTGATCGTCGGCATCGGGTCAATCCGTTCCGAGAGACAGCAGGCTGGCGTTGCCACCTACCGCGGCGATGTTGTTGCTGATCGTGTATTCGCTGCCAAAACGGGCCAGGTAGTGCGGGCCGCCAGCTTTCGGACCGGTGCCCGACAATCCTCGACCGCCGAAGGGCTGCACCCCGACAACGGCACCGATCATATTGCGATTGATATAAATGTTACCCGCAGCCGACAACTCGGCAATTTTCCGGGAGCGCGAGTCGATGCGACTGTGCACACCCATGGTCAGACCGTAACCGGTCGCATTGACCGCATCGATGGTGGCTTTCAGGTTCTTCGCCTTGAATCGCAAGACGTGCAGAACCGGGCCGAAAACCTCACGTTCCAGCTGCTCGATACTGTCGATTTCGATCAGCGCAGGCGCAAAAAACGTCCCATGGGCTGTCTCCTCACCCATTGGTGCGCGGTGCAGGACCGTCGCCTGCGCCTGCATTTTTTCAACATGCGCCTCCAGCATCGCTCGTGCTTCCTCATCGATCGCGGGCCCAACATCGGTTGCGAGCTTGGCCGGGTCGCCGACGTCAAGCTCGTCCATACTGCCCTTGAGCAATTCAATAATGCGGGGTGCAACATCCTCCTGCAAACACAGCAGTCGCAGCGCAGAACATCGCTGTCCAGCACTGTTGAAGGCCGAATAAACCGCATCCAGCACCACCTGCTCCGGCAACGCCGAGCTGTCAACGAACATAGCGTTCTGGCCGCCGGTTTCGGCAATGAAGGTGGCAATAGCGCCATCGCGCGCGGCCAGCGTGCGGTTAATGAGCTGCGCGGTCTCCGTCGATCCGGTGAACGCGACGCCGGCGACACGCGAATCCTTGACCGCGTGACCACCGACGGAGGCGCCGTCGCCGGGCAGGAAGTGCAGGACCTCGGCGGGGACTCCGGCCTCGAACAGCAGTTGCGTTGCGCGGAACGCCACCAGCGGCGTCTGCTCCGCCGGCTTCGCCAGCACCGTATTGCCCGCGGCTAAGGCCGCGGCGACCTGGCCTGTGTAAATCGCCAGTGGGAAGTTCCAGGGACTGATACAGACGAAGACGCCCTTGCCGCGTAAGCCGAGTTGGTTCAGTTCGCCGGTCGGCCCGGGTAAATCGGTGGGGCTGAGGTAGAGGCGACGCGCTTCGGCGGCGTAAAAGCGCAGGAAATCGACCGCCTCACGCAACTCGGCGATCGCGTCCGGAATGCTCTTGCCCGCCTCTTCAACACACAGCGCCAGCAATTCAGGACCGTTGGTCTCGAACAGGTCGGCGGCGCTCTCCAGCACGTCCGCGCGATGCTCGGCACCGGCCATGTCCCACGTGGGCTGTGCAGCGCTGGCAGCCGCCAGCGCCTCGTCAACGTGTTCAGGGGTCGCCTGTACAACCTCGCCGATACCGCGACGTGTGTCACTGGGGTCAAGCGACGCGATCGTGTCGCCGTCGAGCCGGCGGCCGTTGACAATCGGGCAGGCGCTCAGCGCCACACCCGTGGTGGACTGCATGTCCGCCAGCAACCGCGCCTGTTCGATGTTGTCCGGCAGATTGATTCCCCGCGAATTGCGGCGCTCATCGCCAAACAGATCACTCGGCGTCACGATGCCGGGGTGCGGTGCCGCATCGTTGCGCCGCACTGTCTCGATCGGGTCCGATACGATGTCGTCAACGGGAACATCCTCATCCACAATGTGGTTGACGAAGGAAGTGTTGGCGCCGTTCTCGAGAAGACGACGGACCAGGTACGGCAACAGGTCCTCGTGGCTGCCGACGGGCGCATACACCCGGCACGGCCGGCCGTAGCGATCCGGGTCGATAACCTGCTCGTACAGCGCCTCACCCATACCGTGCAGGCGCTGGAATTCGTAGTCTCGTCGCTCGCCGGCGTACTGCATGATCGACGCAATCGTATGTGCATTGTGCGTGGCAAACTGGGGGTACAGCGCCTTGCCTGACGCGAGCGCCCGCTTCGAGCACGCGAGGTAGGAAACATCCGTGTGTGCCTTGCGGGTAAACACCGGGTAACTGGCGAGGCCCAGTTCCTGGGCACGTTTGATTTCGGTATCCCAGTAAGCCCCTTTGACAAGACGCATCGGGATACGACGTCGCGCCTCGTCGGCGAGCGATACAATAAAGTCGATCACGTTGCCGGCACGACGCTGATACGTCTGCACCGCCAGTCCGAGACCCTCGTAGCTGGCGAGCTGCGGATCGCGGAATACCGCACGAAAGACAGCGAGTGATACCGCGAGTCGATCCGCTTCTTCAGCATCCACGGTCAGCGCGATGCCCTGCTCTTTCGCGTGCACCGCGAGCTCCAGCACGCGAGGCACCAGCTCACGCATGACGCGTTCGCCGTGGGAATAAAAGTAGCGCGGATGCAGCGCCGAGAGCTTTACAGAAATGCTGTCGGCCGCAAACATATCGTCCACCACACCCGGCCCGCTGGCGCCGATCTCGCTGATAGCGTCGTGGTACGCCTCGAAGTAGCGATCCGCATCGGCCGCTGTTAACGCGGCCTCACCGAGCATGTCAAAGGAATACCGGTAGCGCTCGTTTGCCTTGGACGCCGATCGCTTCAAGGCCTCGCCGATGCTCCTGCCCATGACGAACTGGTGACCCATGATTTTCATGGCCTGCCGCATCGCAGTCCTGACCACCGGCTCGCCAGCGCGCGTTGCGAGTTTGCCGAGTTTCTGGATCGGGTTGCCGCCGCTAACGTCGTCCATTCGCAGAATCTGGCCGGTCAGCATCAGACCCCAGGTGGAAGCGTTGACGAACAGCGAATCGCTCTCGCCCAGGTGCTCCTTCCAGTTCGCGGAAGTAATTTTGTCGGAAATCAGTCGGTCTGCGGTGTCGGCGTCCGGAATGCGCAGCAGTGCCTCGGCGATGCACATAAGCAGGACACCCTCTTCCGATGACAGGTCATACTGTTGCAGAAACGCATCGATACCGCCCTCGCCGGAGGTCTGCTCGCGCACGTGACGCACCAGCCCGGCCGCCGCCTGGTGGACTTTCTGACGACCGGATTCGCCCGGATCCGCCTCCGCAACGAGCTGTTTCACGAGTGCCTGCTCGTCGGCCAGATAGAGCTCATCCAGGCCGTCAATGGCCTCAAATTCTGACGCAAGCTGGTCTGAAAATCGCATAACCCACCCCTGATACTACGGCCGCGATTATAGGTGATTGCGCGCCCGGTAAGCAGCGAAAATTCGGACTCGGCTGCTATACTTTTGCGCTTTAATAAGAGCGAGCCAGCCGCCGTGACAACGCCACTCCTCAGAGACCTCCACGAGCAGACCGAATCACTGAAAACCGAGGGGCTGTATAAGGCCGAACGGGTCATCACGGGTCCGCAGCAGGCGGATATCCATGTGCGCCTCAACGGCGCCAGCGAGCATGTCATCAACCTCTGCGCAAACAACTACCTGGGACTTGCGAACCACCCGACCGTCGTCGAGGCGGCGCACAAGGCGCTGGACCAGTTCGGATTCGGCGTAGCTTCGGTACGCTTCATCTGCGGTACACAGTCCATTCACAAGGACCTTGAAGACCGCATCAGTACCTACCTCGGCACCGAGGATACGATCCTGTACCCGTCCTGTTTTGACGCCAACGGGGGCCTGTTCGAGACCATTCTGGACCCGGAAGATGCCGTTATCAGCGACGCCCTGAATCACGCCAGCATCATCGACGGGATACGCCTCTGCAAGGCACAGCGTTACCGTTACGCCAACAACGACATGCAGGACCTTGAGAAACAGCTGCAAGCCGCCACGGAGGCGCGCAACAAGCTGGTCGTCTCGGACGGTGTGTTTTCGATGGACGGCACCATCGCGGACCTCAAGGGGGTCTGTGATCTGGCGGATCGTTACGACGCGCTGACAATGATCGATGACTGCCATGCTACCGGCTTCCTTGGAGCCACCGGCCGTGGCACGCACGAATACCGGGATGTCATGGGGCGCATCGACATTATCACCGGCACACTTGGCAAGGCGCTGGGCGGCGCGTCCGGCGGCTACACGTCCGGGCGCAAGGAAATCATAGGCTGGCTGCGCCAGCGCTCGCGGCCTTACCTGTTCTCGAATTCGGTTGCACCCGTTATTGCCGCCGCGTCGATCGCGGTCTTCGACCTGCTGGAGTCCGACAGCGAGCTGCGTGAAAAACTCCACGACAACGCCAGCTACTTCCGCAGCAAGATGACCGAGCGTGGCTTTGACCTGAAGCCCGGCGAGCATCCGATCATTCCGGTGATGCTCGGTGACGCCCGGCTGGCAACAGCCATGGCCGACCGCCTGCTCGCCGAGGGCATTTACGTGATTGGCTTCTCCTACCCCGTCGTACCGCAGGGCCAGGCGAGAATCCGAACGCAGATGTCGGCAGGCCTCGATCGCAGTCACCTCGACAAGGCCATCGATGCGTTTACGACGGTAGGTGCCGAGCTCGGGGTTATCGCGGCATGAAGGCACTGGTCAAATCGAAATCGGAACGCGGCCTGTGGATGCAGGACGTCCCGAAGCCGTCGGTTGGCCACAACGACGTACTGATCAAGGTCAGCCACACAGCGATTTGCGGTACGGACATTCACATTTACCAGTGGGACGACTGGGCGAGTCGCGCCGTGCCCGTGCCGATGGTCGTTGGTCATGAATTCTCCGGCACAATCGTGGAATGCGGCAGCGAGGTTCGCGGCTTCAGCGAAGGCGACCGGGTGTCTGCCGAAGGCCATATCACCTGCGGAGTCTGTCGAAACTGCCGCGCCGGGCGACGTCATCTGTGCATCAACACGGTAGGCATCGGTGTTAATCACCCGGGTGCCTTCGCCGAGTACATCGCAGTGCCTGCCTTCAACGTATTCAAGCTGCCGGACGCCATCACCGACGAAATGGCGTCGATTCTTGACCCGTTCGGCAACGCAACCCACACGGCCTTGTCATTCGATCTGGTGGGCGAAGACGTGCTGATTACCGGAGCCGGCCCGATCGGCATCATGGCGGTGGCGATTGCGCGTCACGCGGGCGCACGACATATCGTGATCACCGACGTCAACGATTACCGCCTCGCGCTTGCAAGCACCATGGGCGCATCGAAGACCGTCAATGTCAGTCGTGAAACGCTCGACGACACGATGGCAGAGCTCGGCATGGAGGAAGGCTTCGATGTCGGCCTTGAAATGTCCGGCCACACGCAGGCATTTAACGACATGCTGCGCACCATGCACCACGGCGGTAGCGTCGCCATACTCGGCATTCCACCGGGCGAAACGCAGATCGACTGGAACCAGGTCATCTTCAAGGGCCTGATACTGAAAGGTATTTACGGCCGGGAGATGTTCGAAACCTGGTACAAGATGTCGAGCATGATCCAGTCCGGGCTCGACCTGTCAGCGGTGATCACGCACCGTTTCGCGATCGACGAGTTTCAACCCGCCTTTGATCTGATGGAATCGGGCCAGTCCGGAAAGGTCATCCTGAATTGGGGACCCTAGCGCCTGGTCGAGGCGCCAGGGTCCCGTCGACTCAGTAAATTTCGCAGAAGCAGTAAGCGTAAACGCCCTTCGGGTCGTTGAATCGAGTCAGCGATTCCAGCGCTGTCTCGAATTCACCCAGGATCTTCTGTACCGCTGTCGGCTCCGGTGCGAACACGGACGGGTCGATACCCACGGCAATTCCGACGGACATCAGGTCCAGAATAAACTGCTCGGTCGGCGACAGGGCTTTCTCGACCTGCTTGACACCATAGTCCGACACACCGGCAAGTTCAGCGGCCGACACAATCGCGTCGTCCACAGAGCCAAGCTGGTCGACCAGTCCGTTCGCCAGCGCCTCGTTGCCGGTCCAGACTTTACCCTGGCCAATGGAATCCACCGTGGCCGTATCCATCTCACGGTGCTCGGCGACGCGTGAGATGAAGTCGTCATAGCCGTGCTCGATGATCATCTGGAACAGCGCCTTGGCATCGTCTGACATTTCGCGGTCCTGACGGAACTGACCGGCGTAGCGCGTCGTGCCCACACCGTCGGTTGCAATGCCGAGATACTCGGCGGAGCGCTGGTACGTCGGGAACATGCCAAAAATGCCGATCGAGCCGGTAATAGTCGTCGGGTTCGCGAATACCTGATCGGCGCTGGCGGCAATCCAGTAACCACCCGATGCGGCGACACTGCTCATCGAAACGACAACCGGCTTGCCGGCCGCCTGCAAGGCCTCAATCTGGGTCGAAATGACATCGGAGGCGAAGGCGCTGCCACCGCCGCTGTCGACCTGCAAAACAACCGCCTTGATGGTGTCGTCCTCAAGCGCATCACGCAGTAATGCCGACGTCGACTCCGAGCCAATGGTGCCCGGCGGCTGATCACCGGACACAATACTGCCCGCCGCCACGATCAGGCCGATGTTCTCGGCCTTGACGTCATCGGTGTCGAGCATGCGCTGCTGCGACAGGTATTCCGACATGCCAACGCTGCGGTAAGCACCGTCGTCGTCCTCCGCAGCGTAGGTCTTCAGTAGCTCCTTCATTTCAAGGCGCGACTTCAGCTCGTCAACCAGTCCCTGCTGAACAGCCGCGAGCGCCGGGTCACCGCCCGCATCGGCCGTGTACTGAAGAAAATCATCCGCGAACGACTGGATCTTGCCGGCGTCCAGGCCTCGTGCCTGTTCGACGTCCGACGCGTACGCGGACCACAATTCGCCGATTAACGCGGTATTGCGTTCACGGTCTTCCGCGGACATGTCCATGCGCATGTACGGTTCTACGGCGGACTTGTGCGTACCGACGCGGAAGATGTTCCAGTCGAGGCGCAACTTCTCGATCGCGTCACGGAAGTACGGCAGGTACAGACCGAAGCCATCAATGGCCAGCATGCCCTGCGGATGCATGTACACCTCATCCGCCTGGGCCGCCAGCAAATAGGCCCCCTGGGACAGGAATTCACCGTAGGCCACCAACGGCTTGCCACTGTCCTTGAAAGTCTCAAGTGCCGAGGCGATGCGCTGCAGCTTGCTCAGTCCGCCGCCGCCGATCGAGCTTAAATCCAGGAAGACAACGCTGATACGGTCATCTTCTGCCGCGTACTCGATCGCATCGATCACGTCCTGCACCAGCGTTTGCGGCTGCTGTTGATCCGTCAGCTCGGCGACTGCCTGATCAAAGGCATTACCGCTCAGCTGATCAACCAGCTGGCCAACCGGGCGAATCGTGAGTGCCGACTCGGATGACACGACCGACGGCGCAGACCCGCCCATCGCGCCGACGACGGCGCCGAACAGGAAAAGCAGGATAAACAGGTGTAACAGCTTGCGAAAAAGGTCGACCCCGGTCCACACCGCGGTCACCAAACGAAGTACAGCACTCATAGCAGGATTACTCCACTAACCAGAGACTCAAAGAAGGCCAAAATGCGATCAGAACGACCGAAGCCATGAGGATAACAAGGAATGGGAACGTCGCGCTGTAAACTTGCATGATCGGTTTTTCGAAACGATAGCTCGCGATAAACAGGTTCAAGCCGACCGGCGGTGTCATGTAACCCAGCTGCATGGCAGCCAGGAAAATTATGCCAAGATGGATCGTGCTGACGTCATACAGCTCGGCCACCGGTAACAGCAAAGGCACCACCAGTACGATCGCCGAAAAGATATCCAGGATCGCGCCCAGCGCCAGCAGGAACAGCAGCAGCAAAATGAGGAAGGTCGTCTGGCTGCTAACCACCGACGAGAGCATCTCGAACAGCGTCTGCGGCACACCGGCCAGGATCGTGTAGTTGGTCGATGCGAGCGACAGACCCAGAATCAGCAAAATGGCACCGACCAACAGCATCGATTCCCGCACGATTCTCGGCAGCTCCACGAATTTCACTTCGCGCAGGATCAGCACCTCGACAATGAAAACGTAAACCACCGTCACTGCCGCCGCTTCCGACACGGCCAGGAATCCGGAGTACACGCTGCCCAGCACCACAAACGGCAAGGGGATTTCCCAGATGGACTCCCGCACCGCGGCAATCAGTTCTTTGGTCGAGTAAGCCTTAAGGACCTGCTTGCTCTTGCGGCTCACCCAGATACACCAGCCCGACAGCATGGCGATCATCAGCAAACCGGGAATCAGTCCGGCCTTGAACAGGTCATCGATACTGACTTCGGCAACAACGCCATACAGGATCAACGGCAGCGAGGGCGCAAACAGCAGGCCAAGGCTACCCGACGTGGTGACCAGCCCGAGGTTGAACTTGTCCGGGTAACCATCTTGTGCGAGCGCCGGGTACAGAATGGCGCCCAGGGCGATGATGGTGACACCGGATGCGCCGGTAAACGCGGTAAAGAATGCACAGGTCACCAGGCAGACCAGCGCCAGCCCACCCGGCATCCATCCGAGAACGGCCTGTGTCATTCGAACCAGGCGTTGCGGCGCATTGCTCTCGCTCAGCAGGTAGCCGGCGAACGTAAAAAAGGGAATCGCGGACAGGAACTGCAGTTGCTCCATGCGCATGAACTCAATCGCGACGTTGATCAGGTCCTCTTCGATGCTGAAGAATCCGACCATGGCGCTGGCTGCAATGATCGCAAACAGCGGTGCGCCGAGAATGGCGAGCAACAGTAACAAGAGGCTGAAGACGATCACGACGCCTCCTCCGCGGAATCGTCGCCGATCAGGATGTCCACCAGCTGCTGGCCGGCCAACACGACAAACCGGTAGCTCAGCAGCACAAATCCAATCGGCGCGATGACGTGGGCCGGAAACGCAGGCAGGCCATCGAGTACCGTAAATTCGAGCTCGACTTCGATCTGGATATAGCGCCACAGGTACCAGGCGACGACGCCACTGACGGCGGCGGCGAACAGGTCAACAACAATTCGCAGACCCTTCACCAGTTTTTCAGGCAGAAGGTGGGACAGCAGGTCGATCCGGATATGTCGATTGTCTCGAGCCGCGGCAACCGCGCCGACAATGGCGAGCCAGAGCACGAGAATACGCACCAGCTCGTTTGCCCAGATCACTCCCGTGGAAAACACCTCACGCAGCACAATCTGCAGAAACGCAACGGCAACCATGCCGCCGAGCACGAGGATCAGCAGCGTGTTTTCGGCGATTCGTCCGGCACGATCGAGCCGGGCGAAGACATCAGCCATCCTGGACAAGGTGATTACTCGGCGGCGGCTTGGCCTGCACCGTTGCGAAAGAGCTCAACACGCTCAAGCATTTCGTCGTACACCTCCACCGAGAACTCGCCGTCGAGACCGAGCTGCCGGTTCGAGGTCAGCATGACCTCGCGAATACGATCGAATTCTTTCTGTTCGTATTCCACCGTCTGGATACCGGTGCGTTCAGACAGCAACGTCTCGCGGGCCGCGGCGTTGTCTTCCAGGTTCTTGACGTCGAATTCTTCGTAGGTCCGGCGCATCACCTCGCGAACGATCGCCTGGTCGTCGGGTTTGAGCCGCTTGAATTGGCGTTCGGTCACAGCCATAAAACCGACGGTGTACACCAACGGCATTTCCGTCACATATTTGACTTTCGTGTGCCACTGGAAAACCAGGGCGCCGATCGGCGACATCGCTACGACATCAATCAACCCGGTCTGCAAACCCGTTAAAACATCCGTAACCGGCAGTGTTACCGGCGACAGCTTGAGCGCCTGCATCGAGGCGTAGCTGATCGAGTCGCCCTCCGGCACCCATACACGCTTGCCGCGCATGTCATCGAGACTGTCGATCGGCTCATTGGACATCAAAACAGCGAAGCCACCGGCTGCGAAGCCGAAGTTTTCAAAACCGGCCTCTGTCAGGCCCTCCTCGATTTGAGCGTCCAGCGTGTCACGAACAAAGGCGGCCTCCTCTTCCGACGTGAACACCATCGGCAGGCCGTAAAGATTGAGGTCCGGGTATTGCGATGCCAGCGACAACGGCGTGAACGCGCCTCCGGCAAGCGTACCGAGCTTCATCTTCGCCAGGACAGCCTTGTCGTCGCCCATGGCGCCACCACCGTAGTAGCGAATGTTGACTCGTCCGTCCGTCCGCTCCTTGATCTCGGCAGCGCTGGCTTTCATGTCTTTCATCCACTGCGAGCCCTCGGGCGCCAGTGTTGCAATCTTCAGCGTCTGCGCCTGTGCGAAACCCGTCAGGGCAAGCAGCGCAAGTGTAGTGATCAGTTTTTTCATCGACTCTCTTCCGGTATCCCTTAGTTGACCGTCGTCATCGTCAATATGTTTCAAAAATAGTCATCGGCAGCTGCCAGTAAAACACGAGCTTCTTCCTGCGCCATGACGTTCGACAGCGTCAGGCCGTCCGCGTAGGGATCGGCGCCGACCACGTCGTTGAGTAGCTGATCGTGCAGTTCACGATCGTAAAGCAGCTTGGCGTATCCCTTGGCAAATTCCACCTTTGCCGACAGATCGCGACCGTCGGACAGCGCAATCGCCTTCTCAAAATGTCCCCTGGCTTCTTCCGGTTTGCCGCCAAGGGCCGGCGGACGCAACGTCAGCAGGATGCCCATGTAGGTATGCACAGCGGCATCGACGTCGCCGTCGGTGATGGCGAGGTAGTGCAGGAACAAGGCTTCGACCTGCGGCAAAAACGCCAGCGAATCCCAGTCGTCGCCGTGCGCACGCAAGAACGCGAGCGTCGCCAGTCCGTAGGTGTAAAGCAGGTCCGCGTCCCGGGCAGATACCTCGTCCAGCGCGTCGACGAAACTGTCGTAGGTTTGGTCCGACCAGCCACAGGTGTCGTCATAGCGCATGCACATCGCACGCTCGGCGTAGGTCCGGGCGCGCGTCGTCAGTCGCGACGCGCGCAGTGGGTCATCAGCAAACACAGCGCCGTAACTCGCGTACAATTTGGCGCCCGCCGCAAGCAGCACGGGGTCATCGGGACTGCCTTCGATGAAGCTGTCGAGAAGCAGCATGTACGATGGCGCTCCCGCGCGCACCGTTTCCGGATCGTCCTGATTGAGAATGGCCGACGACAAGTTGTCAGCCAGCCCGCTGGCGGCGTTGGACACGAGCGCGGCACATCCGGCCAGCGGCAGGATCACGACCAGCAGCATGCATGTGCGAATGGGAGAATTCATTTCTCGACAGACCTCTGGCCAGCGCGCGAGTTCACGCCGCGATTCGAAGCACGATAAGCAACGGCATCTGAATGTGTGATGAACACCTTGTTTCGCCTCCCGAATTGCCCAATTCCGGAACGTAAAAACGGTCACGAACGCCATTCTAGCCCGGAGGCGATGGACGTATCGTAACCGTTAGTAACGCCTCGGCGCCGCCTGCGCCGGGGAGGAAAACTAGATCTTTTCCTTGATCCGCGCCGCTTTACCGGTGCGGCCACGCAGGTAGTAAAGCTTGGCACGACGCACGTCGCCGCGACGCTTGACCGTGATCGTGGCGACCGTCGGACTGAACGTCTGGAAAACGCGCTCAACGCCCTCACCGTGCGAAATCTTGCGAACGGTGAACGAGGAGTTCAGGCCACGGTTGCGCTTGGCGATGACCACACCCTCAAACGCCTGCAGACGTTCGCGGTTGCCTTCCTTGACCTTGACCTGGACAACGACGGTGTCACCCGGACCAAACTCGGGGATGTCCTTGTCCATTTGCTCGTGTTCAATCGCTTCAATCAATTTGCTCATCATTCTCTACCTGCAGGCTCACGCCTGGTTATCCGGCTTGTCGCCGACGTTAGCAATGTACTCATCAAGCAGCGCCTTCTGCGCTGCCGTCAATTCCAGTTTTTCCAACAGCTCCGGGCGTCGTTGCCACGTCCGTCCCAGTGACTGCATTTCGCGCCAGCGCGCGATGTTCGCATGGTCGCCCGACAACAACACCTCGGGTACCGCTTGGCCGTCGAGCCTCTCCGGTCGACTGTAGTGCGGACAATCGAGCAGACCGTTCATAAACGAGTCCTGCGTCGCAGACTCCGCATCACCCAGCGCACCGGGTAACAACCGGACCACTGCGTCGATCACCGCCATCGCGGCTATTTCCCCGCCGGACAACACGAAGTCTCCCAGCGACAATTCCTCATCGATGTCGCGCTCCATGAGACGCTCATCAATGCCTTCGTACCGACCGGCCACCAGGACGAAGTCGTCCATCGCTGCCAGTCGACGCGCCGCGGCCTGGTCGAATCGACGGCCGGCCGGACTCAGGTATATCACCGGTCCCTGCCGACGCGCCGACGTGATCGCTTCGCGCAACGGCGGCACGGTCATCAACATGCCGGGCCCGCCGCCGTACGGTCGATCATCCACCGTTCGGTGCACGTCTTCGGCGAAATCTCGCGGATTCACGCAATCCAGTTGCGCGAGACCGGCGTCCAGAGCCCTGCCCACAACACCAAACGTGGCCAGCTGCCGGACTTCGCCTGGAAACAGGGTGATGACGCCAATGCGCATCAGTCCCATTCCCAGTCAGCGACGATCGACTTTTGATCAATGTCGACGCTGACGATTACATCGTTCATGACGAACGGAATTAACCGTTCTGTGTCTCCCCGGACAACCAGCACATCGTTTGCGCCGGTTTCCAGGACCTGCGCCACGCTGCCAAGCATCTGCCCATCCGGCGTGACGACTTGGCAGCCTTCGAGGTCGGTCCAGTAAAAGCTGCCTTCCCCGGGCTCCGGTAGCGCACCGCGATCTATCGCGATGTCGCTGTCGATCCATTCTGCAGCGGCGTCCCGGTCATCGATGCCGTCCAGGCGGGCGATAACCGTCTTGCCCTGACGTTTGCCTTCGATCACCGCTTTGCGAGTCCACGTTCCGTCGCGCTGCACCCACCAGTCGTCGTAACCGAGGATGCCCTGCCGCGGGTCAGTGTAGGAGAAGACCTTTAGCCACCCCTTGACGCCAAACAGGCCGACAATGCGGCCCATGAGCAGTCTGTTCTGATCGTTTGCCATCGGCGCTTACGCCGTCACGGCGATCAGTTCGCTGCAGCGGCCTTGCGGTGCGACTTCAGCAAAGCGGCGACGCGATCAGACGGCTGTGCGCCCTGCCCGATCCAGTAGTCGACGCGCTCGAGGTCGATACGCAGGTTTTCTTCCTGCTCTTTACCCACCGGGTTAAAAAAGCCGACACGCTCGATGTAACGGCCATCACGGCGGTTACGGCTGTCGGTGACAACCAGGTGGTAAAAAGGACGTTTTTTCGCGCCAGCGCGCGAAAGACGAATGCTAACCATTTGAATTCCGTAGTGTTTTCGTGGAGGGCGGGCACAGCAGATGCCGGGGCCCCGCCCGAACAGACCGCGCAGTGTACCGATTTACCTCAAAATGTGAAGCGATTTAGGGGCTGAAAACCCTTGATTCTGCAACGGTTGTTACCGATTTCAGCCGACTGTCGACGTGGCCGCCGGTCGCGGCGTTGCGATGCGTAAATGACGGCGGCTAGCGAAGACCGGGCGGCATGCCGCCGCCGGGCATTCCGCGCATCATTTTCTTCATCCCGCCTCGCGACATTTTCTTCATCATCCGCTCCATCTGCAGGTGCTGTTTCAGCAGACGATTGACGTCCTGAATCTGCAGCCCGGCGCCGTGAGCGATGCGTTTCTTACGCGACCCATTAATGGTTTTTGGAAAGCGACGCTCCGCGGGAGTCATCGAGCAGATGATGGCGATCTGGCGACGAATCTGTTTTTCATCCACGCCGTCCTTGAGCGCCGCGGCGTTGACATTACCGGGCAACGGCAGCTTGTCGAGCATGCCGGACAAACCGCCCATATTGAGCATCTGCTCGAGCTGGTCGCGAAGGTCCGACAGGTCAAAGCCGCGGCCCTTTTTGAGCTTCGTCGCAAGCTTCTGCGCTTTGTCCTTGTTGACCTTTTCCTCGATTTCTTCAACAAGGCTGAGTACGTCCCCCATGCCGAGGATGCGCGACGCCATGCGATCCGGATGAAAGGCCTCCAGTGCGTCGACCTTCTCGCCGACACCGATAAATCGCACCGGTTTGCCGGTGACTTCGCGAACCGACAACGCGACACCGCCTTTGGCGTCACCGTCGGTCTTGGTCAGGACGACCCCGGTGAGTGGCAGCGCATCGTGGAATGCACGGGCCGCATTGACCGCGTCCTGCCCCGCCATGCTGTCGACCACGAACAGGGTTTCCGTCGGACCCGCCTCAGCGTGAACAGCGACCACCTCGTCCATCATGTCGTTATCAATGTGCAGGCGACCTGCCGTATCGACGATCAGTACGTCGGCATGCGAGCGTTTCGCCTCGTCCAGCGCGCGTCGCGTGATCGTGACCGGCTTTTCCCCGGCGTCGCTGTCGGCATGCAGAGCACCGATTTCCCCGGCAAGCGTCTTCAGCTGCAGGATCGCGGCGGGGCGATGGACATCGACGCTCACCATCATGACGCGCTTCTTGTCCTTGTCGATCAGGCGTTTGGCAAGCTTGGCAGCCGTCGTGGTTTTACCGGCGCCCTGCAGGCCTGCGAGCAAAATGACCACCGGCGGCTGCGACTTGAGATTCAGCGGCTCGTTGCCGCCGCCGAGGATTTCAACCAGTTCGGTGTGGATGATTTTGACCAGCGCCTGGCCCGGCGTGAGGCTCGACAGCACTTCTTCACCGACCGCCTTCTCGCGGATACGGTCAATGAACCGCTTGACGACCGGCAGGGCAACGTCCGCCTCGAGCAGCGCCAGGCGCACTTCGCGGAGCGTGTCCTTGATGTTGTCGTCAGTCAGGCGACCTTTGCCGCTGAGCTTGTGTACCGCCTCGCTCAGGCGGCCAGTGAGATTCTCAAACATCCGCCAAGTGTATCGGAACGATCGACGGATGTCGGGGTGGTCGACGAGGCGGGTCGTCTAGATGGTTAGCACAGTACCCCGAGAGAGCATCTGGATGTTGCGCCCCGGTTCGGCCTTCAGCACCTGTTCGAAGATTTGTTGTTCCGCACCGGGCTTCATGCCGGTCAGCCAGATATCCGGCGAATGTCGGAGTCGCTTGAGGTCGCGTGTCATCGTCTTCGGACAGTAATGGCCCGCGTCGGCCGCCAGCGCCTCCAGCTCGTCGGGGAACGACACCTCGATAACCAGCACGCGCAGATCGTCAATTGCGTTCAATGCCGGCCACAGCGTCTCGTTGGTCTTGGTATCGCCGCTGACACCGAAGGCGCCTTGCGAGTTTTGCACGGTAAACCCGAGCGCAGGAACGCTGTGCGTCACATTGACAGCGTGAAATTTGCGGTCATCGACGGCAACCACGTCGCCGGGAAAAAGTTCAACGAAACGAAGGATCGGGTTGTCGGGCGACGGCAACTTGCGGAAGTCCGGCCAGATGACGTCGTTAAACAGATGTGCCTGCAGCGCGTCGAGCGTTTCGCGACGGCCGTACACCGTCAGCGGGACTTCGAAATTTTCATCAAACAGGCTGTCGACGAGCATCGGCAGCCCGGCGATATGGTCGAGGTGAGCGTGCGTCAGAAACACGTGCCGAATGGCATTCAGATCGGGGAGCCCGAGATCGCCGATCCCGGTGCCGGCATCGATCAGCACGTCGTCGTCTACCAGCATCGCCGATGTTCGCGATCCGGCGCCGATTCCGCCACTGCATCCCAATACTCTTATGCGCATAGGTCTGAACTCGCTCTTGGCCGCTGACTGCGCAGGTTTCGCTCTGTGTCCGGTGCTCCGCCGGACGCGTGCCGTCATTCTACAACGGCTAACGCTGTGCAGCAGCAGCCGGTGGCCATTCCCCAAAACCCCTATTGGAAACAGGGTTCTATTGCCCGTCACCCTATGGGATCATAGACGACGTTGACACTAGGCCATGACCTGACGGGTTTCTGTGTTTCAAATCACAATTCTTTTTCTGTACGTTGGTGCCGCCTTTGCCCTGGCCTCCACTCGCACACTGCCGAGTGACGACCGACTCAAACAATTTCTGATCGCCGCTGTCACGCTGTCAGTCGGGGCGATCGCTGTGCACGTTGTCATGCTGCATCGTGCCGTGATGGTAAACGGCACATTCACCCTGACCCTGACCAGCGCGCTGTCGGTGATCGGCTTGCAGCTGGCACTGATTGCCGCCATGGCCGCGTTCGACCGAACCCTGCGGGGCGTCTCCGCCATCCTGTTTCTGATTGCAGCGTCGCTGGGTTCGCTGACCTACGTGTACACGAGTTCGGCTGACCCATCGCCGCTGACCTGGCAGATCCAGACGCACATCGCCCTGTCGATGTTTGCCTACGGCTTACTGACAGCCGGCGCCATCGTCGGCGTGCTTGCGATCATCCAGGACAAGCGCCTGCGGTCCGGGCAGCTGTCACCGCTCAATCGACTGTTTGCACCACTGGAAACAACGGAGCGCCTGCTGTTTGGCGTGGCCACAGCCGGCTTCATTGTGCTGTTGATGTCAGTGCTCAGCGGCATCATGTTCGTCGAGAACCTGTTCGCGCAGCACCTTGTCCACAAGACCGCTCTGTCGCTGCTGGCGCTCGTGATGTTCGGCGTGCTGGTGATCGGACGACAACTCGTCGGCTGGCGCGGCCGCAGTGCTGTCTACCTCTACCTTGGTGGTTTCGTCCTTCTCGGCCTCGCCTACTTTGGCAGCCGCTATATACTCGAAGAACTCCTGAACCGCAGCTGGGGCTGACGCATGGAGGGCGAAATACCGTGGGGGCTGCTCGGTCTGCTGGGGCTGCTTCTCGTGCTCTCCGCGTTTTTTTCGGGTTCCGAAACCGCGTTGATGAGCCTGAACCGCTACCAGCTGCGCCACAAGGCCCGCGAAGGGCACCGCGGTGCCATTCTCGCTGAGCGCCTACTAAAGCGGCCCGACAGGCTGATCGGCCTGATCCTGCTCGGCAACAACCTGGTGAACTTTTCCGCGGCGTCACTGGTTGCCGTTAAAGCGGAGGAAATGGGCGGCGATCCTGCAGTCGCGGTCGGCGCCGTTCTTTTGACGCTGGTCGTTCTGATTTTTGCAGAGGCGGCGCCCAAGACTCTCGCCGCTTTATCGCCGGAGAAACTCGCCTTTCCGGCGTCGCTGATCTACTACCCGTTGCTCAAGATCACGTATCCGTTCGTGTGGTTGGTGAACATGTGTTCGAACGGGGTTCTCTACCTCGTCGGTGTTCGCGAGTCCGGTAACGACCTGCAATCGCTGAGCCGCGAAGAACTGCGCACGCTGGTCAACGAAGCCGGCAACCGCATTTCCAATCGCTACCGTCGCATGCTGGTCAGCATTCTCGATCTGGAGAAAGTCACCGTCGACGACGTCATGGTTCCGCACAACGAGATTCAGGGGATCGACCTGTCGGAATCCGAAGAGGACATCAATCGCATCCTGCACGAGAGTGTGCACACGCGGTTGCCCGTCTTCACGGACACGATTGACCAGGTTGAAGGTGTGTTGCATCTAAGACGGCTGGCCAACCTGGCGGAACAGTCCGTCAGTCGCGAAGCCATTCGCGATATTTTGTCGGATCCGTATTTTGTCCCCGAGGGCACCCCGCTCAGTACCCAGCTGATTCAGTTTCAGCGCCGTCGTGAACGGATCGCTCTCGTTGTGGACGAGTACGGTGACATCCAGGGCATTGTGACGCTCGAAGACATTCTCGAGGAGATTGTTGGCGAATTCACGACGGATCCGGCCGACGACGTGCTGGACGTCGTTCGTGAATCCAGCGGTAACTACCTGGTTGATGCATCAGCCAACATCCGGGACCTGAATCGTTCGCAGGGCTGGGACCTTCCCACCGACGGTCCAAAGACCTTGAACGGGCTGATTCTCGAGCTGCTCGAAGACATCCCGCAACCGATGTCGAGACACACGATTCATGGTTACCCGGTTCGCATTATCTCCGTCGAGGAAAACCGCATTCTCGAGGTGCGAGTCGGAAAGAAAATCAAAGACAGCGACGACGACGCCTGAGGTCAGAACGCGATATCCAGCGCGTCGGACAGCGTCTTCACCGCTTCGATCCGGATACCGGCCGGCGCTTTTTTCGGCACGTTCGCCGCGGGCACAATGGCGGTGTCGAAACCCTGTTTCGCCGCCGCCGCAATGCGCTCTGTGCCGAACCGTACCGGCCTGACTTCACCGGCCAGGCCAATTTCACCAAAGCTTATCAGCCTCTCCGGACACGGCCGATCGCGAAAACTGGAAACGACGGCAAGCAGTGTGGGCAGGTCCGCTGCGGTCTCGGAAATCTTCAGGCCACCAACAACATTGACGAACACGTCGTCTTGGGCCAGCTCGACATCGCCGTGCTTTTGCAGAACGGCGAGCAACAGTGACAGTCGATTCTGCTCGATGCCCTGGGCGAGTCGTTTGGCATAGCCACCGTTGCCGTCGGCAACCAGCGCCTGGATCTCCACCAGCAAGGGACGACTGCCTTCCCAGGCAACCGAGATCACGCTGCCCGGGCCCGCGGCCGTCTCGCGCGACAGGAATATGGCTGACGGGTTGCTGACCTCGCGAAAACCGTTTTCTGTCATGGCAAACACGCCCATCTCGCCGCTGGCGCCGAATCGATTCTTCACTGAGCGGATCATCGAATAGCGACTTGCCGGATCGTTCTCGAAGTACAGCACCGTGTCGACCATGTGCTCGACCAGCCGCGGACCGGCAATGGTCCCCTCCTTGGTCACGTGGCCGATGACGAATACCGCGGTGTCACTCTGCTTGGCGAACTGCACAATTCGCGCCACGCATTCGCGTAGCTGCGCGACCGAGCCCGGTGCAGACGGTGACGATTCGACCGCCATGGTTTGCATCGAGTCAATCACCAGTATTTTCGACGCGCTTGCCTTGGCGAGGATCGCGTCAAGCGAGGTATCGGCAATCAGGCTCAGGTCCGCGGAGCCGGCGTCGATGCGGCCCGCCCGGTGTGCGACCTGCTTCAACGACTCCTCACCGCTGGCGTACAGGGTCGGCTGAGTCGCCGCCATGCGCGACGACACCTGCTGCAGCAGCGTGGATTTGCCGACACCGGGATCACCGCCGATCAGAACGACAGATCCCGGGACCAGGCCGCCGCCGAGCACGCGGTCAAATTCGTCAAATCCGGTGGCGTAGCGCTGATCCGCGTCATCGCTCAGGTCTGACAAATGCACCGCCGCGGCCGGTGCCGCCTTGCCGGCGACGCTCACCTCAACCAGCGTATTCCACGACAGACAGTCCGGGCACTGGCCGGCCCATTTGGCACTGTGCGCGCCGCAGGCCTCGCAAAGGTACGCCATCTTGCTTTTTGCCATCGGTTAAGATTCTGATTTTTATCGGTTTTTTAAAATAGAGTTTCCGCCGACAGCGACGACGGAGCGGCCGAAGTCTAGCACCGACCGCGTCCCACGTATTACATAAAAATGCCAACCCTTTCTCATTAAGCGGCCTTGCCTTTTCCTATACTTTCGCCCGTAAAACAGGAATTTGAGCCTTGGACATCGGCAAAAAACAAAAACGTAACCGCCTGATAGCGCTGAGTTTTGCCAGCGTGCTGCTGGTGCTGACCTACGGGCCACTCGCGAAGTGGTTCGTCACGGCCGATCGTTTTCTCTATGACCAGTTGTCGATTGGCGCAACGCAACCGCCGCTGCGCAACGGCCTGATTGTCAGCATCGACCCCAGCGGGTTGACGCAGGCGGAGCTGCTGGACCGCTACGGCGCGGTAATCGACGAGCTGCAGAGCCGCCGGATCGAACGCATAGTGCTGCCGAAGCCGCCGTCCATGAGCGACTCGGACGAACTGCCGGACTGGGCAGAGCTGCTATCCACGGGCGTGAGCGCCTATGTCCCGACGGGCCATCGACTGGCCAGCATGTCGCGCAACAGCGGCGTGATGTCCATCAAGCCGGACGATGACGGTGTGCTTCGCGAATCCGCAATGTGGCATTTCCGTGATGGTTCTATGGTGCCCTCGCTGCCACTTTCCATCGCCTTCGACGACGAGGAAACCGCGTATCAACCGCGAATTTCCGGCGCCGAAGATGCCATGTACCTGACCGACTACGGCGAACTGACTCGCTTGAGCGACGACGAGTTCATCAACCGCGGTGTGGAGAACCTGAGGCTGGCTGAAGCAACGGTTTTTGTGGATGCCGAACCTGCGTTGATTGGCTCAGCCGCTCTGCTGCCATCCGGTCAATTCGTAACGCATGCCGAAATTGTCGCG
>JBCDJX010000028.1:0-33016 GCA_038747355.1 Pseudomonadota bacterium
CGATGACTGGCCGCGATACGGAAAGCCAGGGTGTCGTCGATGATGCCGCCACCGAAGGCAACTGCGCCCTGCAGGATGCCATTGCTGCCGGCTTCGACGCGGGCTTTGGTCTCCCACTCGTAACTCGGGTCCTGCGTGCGAATGTAGATCGCACCCGCTATTGAGTTGCGGCCGAAGTTGGTCGATTGCGGTCCGCGGTAGACCTCGACCTGGGCGAGATCCCAGCTATCGAGCGGACCGAAGAAGGTTGTCTGGTTGCCGAGCGGCGAGTCGTCGACAAAGACAGTGACGGTGAGTGTACTGCCGCCGATGCCGCGTTGATCGACGCCGCGTACAACAAAACCCTGCTGTCCCAGCGCCGGATTGATGTTGGGAATGCGGTCGACGATTTCATACAGATCGATCAGCGGTTCCCGAGCGATTTCGAGCCCGGTCACGACGTCAACGCTGGACGTCTCCTCGGCGAGCGAACGTTCACTTTTGGTGCCGAAAACGATGATTTCCTCGGTCTCGGTTCCCTCTCCCTGGTTGCTTGAAGCGTCGGGCGCATTCTGCGCCCATGCGCCGCTGGCTAGCAACGTGGTCGCGCTTGCGGCGACCAGCAATCCCCTGTTCATGTGATATCTCCGATGGGTGATGTGTTTCTGTAACTGGATTAGAGGCGCGAGTTTTCGTTGCCCCATGACGACGGTGTCCCCTCGATGGTTCGTGAGCCCTTTCCGTTAGTGGCCTCGATGTTGCGCTTACGCGCTCCGTTGCCGCGATTTGTCGAAACCGAGGTAGGGCAAAGCGACAGCTAGGGCGAAATGCGCAACGGTCAGCAGCCCCAAAAAAACCACGAGGCCAACGCCGGTACCGTAGGCGGCTGCCGGGAAGACGGCCGCGAGCAACAGGGCGCTGCTGCCCAGTACCCGCAACATCAGTGCAGCGCCCGGCTGGTAAGGGCGCTGGGGGAATACGCTGTTCCAGTGACGACGCATCGCGAGGCACAGGGCGATAACGCCGGCTAGGCAAAAGACGAAACTGAACATCGGTGTCATGCGTGGCTTACCGACGGACTGGATCGTTCGTCCGGAACGGCCTGCTGCGCCGGCTGTTTTTCCCGAATACGGCTCGTCAGTATCGCCAGCCCAAGTCCGAGCGCGAGGCAGGTCAGGTCAAAGCTCGCCATCACCCAGTCGCCGGCGGGAATACTTTTTAACAGGTGCACATCGGTGGTGACGCCGTTCAGGACTGGCAGCGCTACACAAGCCGCGGCTGACGCCGCAAACAACTCACGCCATGCCGCCAGTCTGCCCCGAAACAACGGGTAAACGAGGCAGATGGCCCAGGTGATAAACATGCAGTGCACTTCCCACTCCGCCCGGTGTTCCATGCCCAGCGGCAACAGGCGGTTGGCGAAGAAGTAGGCGGTGATGGCCAGGGGCAGGCCGGCGATCGTGCCGATGTTCAGGCACTCAACGAAGCGAAAACCGCGGTCTTGTTGTTCATCCGGCAGTGCTTTGCGTCGTTTCGATGTCCAGTAAACCGCGCCTGTCGCGACCATACCGGTACCCACCAGTCCGGCGATGAAGTACAGCCAGCGCGTAACGGTGTCTGCGAACAGGCCCTCGTGAAGGCCGAGGAACGTGCCGGCAACGCCGACGGCCTTGCTGTCTGTGAAGGCGCGTTCTTCTACAAACTCCCCACTAGCGCCATCAAAAATCAGGCTCTTGCCAAAGTAGCCAATGCCGTTCGTAATCGGGTTAACAACAATACGTGCATTGGCGTCACCCGGTTTCTCGACATTGATTGACCCGAACCGATCCGCGCCCCACTTTTGTTCGACTTGTTCGACAACGAGACCCAGATCCGCCAACGCGGCGGCGTCGCCGCTGCGTTCCGCCGCTGTGTTGCCGATGATGCTCTGCAGTTCGGTCTGTGCCTTCTGGATGTTGAAGCCGTAGCTGCCGAGCGCGACACCGGGCATCCAGATTGTCACGACGAAGATCAGTCCGCTGTAGGTAATCATTAGCAGGAAGGGCAGGGACGACACGCTGAGCAAGTTGTGCATGTCCAGCCAGGATCGCTGACCTTTCGACGGTCGGAAGGTAAAGAAGTCCTTGAAGATCTTCTTGTGAACGACGATGCCTGTGATCATCGCGACGAACATCAGCAGCGTGATGATGCCGACGATGCGGTAAGCGATGTCGAAATCAATGTAGTGCAGCGCGTAGTGCATGCGGTACAGCACCTGGCCGCCACCGGTCTCACGGGTGAGTTCGGGGAGCGGTGCACCGGTTTCGGCATCCAGCTCGAAGTCGCCTCGCAGGCTGTCCGGGTCAACGGCGTCCGGATTTTCCGGTGTCGGCATTTGCCAGAACACGGACAGTTGTTTTTGATCACGACCGTGCGGATGCGAAATGAACCAACGGTCCGCGCCCGCTGCTTCCGTCTCCAGGAAGTTCTGGGCGACCGCATACGCATCACGAACTGACACTTCCTTCGCAGGCCCGCGTTCCGGTGCCATCCAGTGATCGATCTCGGTATCGAAGTATCCGAGTGTGCCGGTCACGAACATGAAGTACAGGATCCAGCAGAACAGCAAACCGGTCCACGTGTGCAACCACGTCATGGACTGGCGAAAACCACCTTTCATAATGTGCCCTCCATACCCAGGAGCAACCAGGAACCGCCGGCGGTGAACAGTATTGCGCCAAGCAGCCCCAGCCAGACCGTCGCGAGCCGCCGAACGCTGAATACCCACATGATCACGCAGGTGTAGATGGCGAAGCTCAACAGGACCGCGGTCGCGACACCTTCGGTCTTTTTGATCGGCAACAGCAGGCCGAGAAAGATGCTCGCTGAATTCGCGAGGATATAGCCCGGGATGACGGCGGCGAGCACACGCGACGCGATGTGCCAACGGCCTGGTTTTGAAATGCTCAGCGCTCCGCTCATCGGTTTCCCAACGTCCATTAGTTATGCAGAAGGTTGTTTGAGGCAGGCCTGAAGCCCCGTTCTTCAGCCTGCAAGATGCGACGTGTCACGCCGCAACCCGGAAAGGTTAACGAGAAACTGTCGCAATTGCGATAGCTTCTCATTATTTGACCAAGCGGCTTACATCGCTGCGTTTCTTGTAAACCTCTGATTTACCGCGTTAATCGATGGTCGATGTTTGCGCTACGCCGTTTCACCTCCGCGTTTAGAAGGTGCTAGTACGCAGTTTTTCCTGGAAAAAAGCAGGGTATGGCGGATCGACGGCCTGCCCGGAGCCTACGGTGTGTTCGTGGTTGCCGGCCGCAGCTTGGGGTCGAGATGCGGCCGTCGCCCGCGGTCACCATCGTCGTAATGGCTTGCCAGGTAGTCGAGGATGAGCTTTTCCTGCTCCTCAGGAATCGGCCACAGGTTTTGCGTCTTCTGCATCCAGCGAATGGTTTTCAACCAGAAGGTACGATCACCGCGCTGTGAGGTAACCAGGGCCAGCGAGTGGCAGGCAGAGCAGTGCGCGCGAACGTAGACGTCACCGTCGCCCGGTTTCAGGTCTCCTGCAGAAGCACTCGCTGTGATCAATACGAAAATGAAAAGCACCGACCGCATGGCTTAGACAGCCTGTACCGCAATCCGGTGGCAGGCATTGTTGAGGTAGCCTTTCGGGTTCCAGTTCGGCACCAGCATGGGTTGTGACCGCCCCAGCTCGTCGGTCGCGCGAACGAAAATCTCGTGGTAACCACGCGACGGTAAACGAACGTCCGCCTGCCATGACTGCCAGGCCAGGCGATTCGCGGGCGCAGCGAGCTCGGCCTGTTGCCAGGTCGCGCCGAAGTCGCAGCTGGTGTGCACAATACCGACTTTCAGGTCACCGGCCCAGGCCTTGCCGGCGATACGGAGTCGTTTATCGCTCGACACGGTCAGGCCGGATCGCGGGTTCGTTATCACCGACTTCACCGGCATCGATTCGATGATGCACATCGCGTCTTCCGGCAAGTCGCTGCCCGGCGCGACCGGTTCACAGGGCACCCGGTAGGCATTGCCGTTCATCTTCGGACCGTCGTGTACGCGATCACGCACCATCAGGGTTGTGAGCCACTTTCCCGACACAGAGCCCGGCCAGCCGCCGATCACCAAGCGCAGTGGTGCGCCGTGCAATGGACTCATTGGCTCGCCGTTCAGTGCAAAGGCAATCAGTGATTCGGCTTCCATCGCCTTTGCGACCGGGACGCCTCGAGAGATGACCGTCTTGTTGGGATCTCCCGACAGATGACGGTCTGCGCCCTTGTACGCGACGTACTTGGCATCGTCCTTCACGCCGCAAAACTCCAAAACGTCCTTTAATCGCACGCCGGTCCAGCGCGGGCAGCCGACGGCACCGGTGGTCCATTGATTGCCGGCCGCGCGTGGTCGAAATTCGGCGCGCCCATTACCGCCGCACTCAAGTTGCAAGTCGAGGGTGACCTGCCGAAACGTCTGCTTCAGCTCCTGGATCGAAAACGACTTCGGCTTCAGGCAACTCTCACCGTTGACCGAGAGTGTCCAGTTATCCGCGTCCATGACGGTCGGCAGCAGGCCATTGTTACGAACGAACAGATGCTTCGTCGGAGTCACATCGTCATTGAGCAAATGCGCCGGCGTCTCTGCGTTGAGTGGTCGTTCATTCAGGACACGCAGCCCCGGCTTGTCGTGCGATGAACTGGCGGATGCCAGCGACCAGCCAAACGCCGGCACAGCGACCACGATGCCGCCGGCGCTTTTCAGAAATTGCCTGCGCGAAGTGTCCAAAATGTGCTGCCCCCCTGATCAGGCGCGCCGACGCGCCTGCTTACGCCGACATGGCCGACGCGATTACGCAATATGCCAATACTCTCACGCCTTTTCAGCTTCTTTGTAAGCCTGCTTAAGTTGTTCTAGCGAAAAACTCTCCAGCACATCGGTTGCTGCTGCCTGCGATGACGTGTTTCCCCCGGCGACGATCACGCGGTCGCGTATGAATACGGCTCTGACGTGACGACGGGGCTGAAAGGGCAGCGTTAATCGCCGCCACGCGCCTGACCGGATCGAAAGGCCGTAAACCGCCGACTGGTCCTGGTAGTCGCCAAAGGTAAACAGCCAGTCACCGCTGGTGGCCGACGCGTGCGCACTCAGGGGTATGGGCGGAGGCGGACCGGCTGACCACGTATCCTTGCTCGGATCGTAGATCTGCACGATGGCATGCGCCCTGTTTCGATCATAGCCGCCGACCAGGTACAGCCTCCCGGCGTGTTCAACAACGCCGCAATGACTCAATGCGATCGGCATCGGCGATCGCTCCTCCCAGCCTGTATACGGTGGTGCACAGGCAAAAACCTGGCGACTGACGCGACTCTGGCCACTGGATGCGTCGCGGTAGATGCCGCCGAACACGCAGACAGTTTCGCCGTGCAGAGCCGCGGCCAGGTGTATCAGCGGCATTGGCAGGTCGGGGCCTCGACGGATTGCCTGGGATTCCAGATCGACGATTTCGGTTTCGACCAGCAATTCTCGCTCAAAGCCATGACTGGTGCGGCCGCCGATCAGCCAGAGGCCGTCCCTCATCCACACGCTGGTGTGATTGGCGCGCGGAAACGCCGCATTCGCGGCGAAGACCTGTGTCAGTGACTGTGGATCAATCGTTTCGATCAGGCCGAGGAGACCGGAATACACAAGCGTGTCTGTATTTGCTGTACCGATGGTAGCGCCGCCGGACAGCACCGCCCGTTCACCGTTTGACGCGATTGACGCGCCATATCTCGGCACATGCAGGTGCGCGACAGAAGCCGACGCATTTACCAACGAGGCACCTCGAAACGCCAACGCACCGATTCCGCCTGCAAAGAGGCGTCGCGAGATTTTCATGTCTTCTCCCGGTCGATTTTATAGGTGTCCGCATGATTGCCACGATAGTAACAAGCTGCTACACGTGATAATCCAGGCCAAGGCCGCGGGCGAGCGAACAGCAGGCCTTTCTGCCTATAACTCCACAGCCAACCTGACCGTTTCAGACTCAACGTGGGTGTGAGCGCCGAGTTCCTGTCAAGACCGAGCAACGATGGAAGTAAATCACCTGGACGCGTTGCATAGCCGTTGGTTGCCGCTTGTGTCTGCATGTGTAGAGCAGAGGCAAGCATGTCACTCGTACCTGCGATGGGCCTAGAACAACACGTTCAGCATCGCGATCACCACCACCAGGAAAATCAGGGTCATGATGCCGCCCACGCGCACATAGTCGCTGACGCGGTATTTGCCGGGTCCCATGACCAGCGCATTCACCTGGTGCGTTGGCAGGATAAAAGAGTTGGATGCGGCCAGCGCCACGGTCAGCGCGAACATCGTCGGGTTGGCGCCGGCACCGAGGGCAACGCTGATCGCAATCGGCACCAGGATGACGGTTGCACCGACGTTCGACATGATCAGTGTGAGCACGGTGGCGAGGATCGCCAGCAAGGCCTGCAGCACCCACACCGGTGGATCGCCGGATGCGAGCAGCAATGCCTGTGCGAGGTACTCGGCGACGCCGGTGGTCGCGGCGGCAGTACCCAGCGGCAGCAAGCCGGCGAGCAGAAACACCGTCTGCCAGCTGACGGCGCCGTAGGCCTCATCGATCGAGAGGACACCAAACAGGATCATGCCCATGGCGCCGGTAAGAAACGCGACCGGCACGGGCACGTTGGTCAGCACGACGAGTGATAATGACAACGCGAAAAAGGACAGGGCCAGGGCCACTTTGTAGGGGTCTTGCGATTCCCTGGGGTAATTGCTGGTGACGACGACAAAATCACGATCACTTTCGAGCAAGGCCAGGTCGGCCCATTGGGTATGCACAAGCAGGGTATCCCCCGCCTGGATCGGCACTTCCCAGTAACGTTCCTTGATGGCCTTTCCGGCCCGCAGGATCGACAGCAAGGTCAGCCCGTACACTTTACGCATGCGGATCTCACTGGCCGTCTTGCCGATCAGCGACGATTGCGGCGGCACGACGATTTCCGCGATTCCGGCGATTGAACGTGCCAGCATGTACCGAAAATCGCGCAGCTTGCGGCGCAGTGTCAGACGACCCTCCGACAGGAACGCCCGAAGCTGCAGCGGCTCGGCAATAACCGCGAGGATCGCCGGGGCGGTGATGACCGTCTCGGTCGGCGGCTCGATGTAGCTTCGCTCGTTATAGCGCGTGGCGACAATACGAACCTGATACTTCCGCTGAATGTCGTCGATGGTGAAGCCGACGATCGGGCTGCCGCGCGGCACGATAATTTCGCGAACCGCCGCGTCGACGCCGTGGATACGGCGCATATAGCGCGCAGTGCCGGTCGCGCGAGCGGTCGGGTTCATGCTCCGTGCCGGCAGCAGCCGCTTGCCCAGCGTCATGAAGTAGACGAGGCCGGCGACAACCAGAACCAGGCCCACCGGCGTCACGTCGAACAGGTTCAGGTTCGACAGCCGGTCCGCCGCCGGCAGTGTCTCGTTCTTCGCGTTGATCAGATCATTCAGGGCGATCAGCGGACTGGAGGCCACCATGGTCAGCGTGCCGCCGAGAATTGCCGAAAAACCCATGGGCATCAGCAGCCGCGAAATCGGCAGCCCGGTCTGTGTCGCCAGTCTTGAGACGACCGGCATGAACAGGGCGGCTGCACCGATGTTCTGCATGAATGACGAAAGGACCGCGACCGAGCCCGACGTGGCGGTCATGACATTGGCTTCGCGGCGGCCGCTGTAGCGCAATATCACAGCGGCAATGATGTTCATGACGCCGGTCTTGTCCAGACCACGGCCGATGATCATGACAGCGATAATCGAGATCACCGCGTTACTGGCAAACCCCGAGAACAACTGGCCGGTACTCAGGATCGGTTCGAGCCAGGGCAGGGAGGCGATGAGGCCAAGCAGTGTCAGGATAAGAAACGCCGTGACGTCGACACGCAGCTTGTCGGTCACAAACAGCGTGATGGTTAACAACATCACGCCCATCACGACCATCATTTCGGTGGTTACGGCCTGCATATCGATCCTCGACGAGAGCAGGTGGTTGTAGGCGGCGTCGGCAAAGCCCGTTAGCTCCGGTGATGTTGTTTATCGGTCGGGACATCCCCAGCCGGAGGGGCTTACAGAAAGCGGACTCGCTGGCAGACGTGGCCGGCCAATGATAACCGTTATTTCCGTGTCGGCCCGGACTTTCGAACTACGCGCTGTGACACGCAAGGGATGCGCCGACGCGTGTGTCGCCGAAGCGGTCCATCGGCTGCCGCTATACTTGCGACGTTGTTCAAGCGACTCCGCACCATCGGCCCGGGTGCACTCGTGGCCGCCGCCTTTGTCGGACCGGGCACCGTCACAACCAGCACGCTCGCGGGTGCCGGTTATGGGTATACGCTGGTCTGGGCACTCGTGTTTGCCACCGTGGCAACCGTTGTCCTGCAGGAAATGTCCTCGCGCCTGGGCACCGTTGCGCAACTCGGCCTGGGTGCGGCGATACGGGACACACTGAAGGTCTCCGTCTGGCGCTGGCCGGTGTTCGCGACGGTGCTGGTCGCAATCTTTGTCGGCAACTGCGCGTACGAGGCGGGCAATATCGCCGGTGCGACAGCGGGCGTGATTGCGCTGACCGGCCTGGATGGTTCCGCAACGCCTGTGGTGGTCGCCGCCATCGCCGCCCTGGCCCTTGTGTTGCTCTGGGCCGGCAGCTACCGCCTGGTCGAACGCGCGTTGCTCGGCCTGGTGCTGCTGATGGCGGTCGCCTTCGTGACGACCTTCGTGCTGGTCAGACCCTCGTTCTCAGGTCTGCTGCGGGGTGCCTTCATACCGCGCATACCTGACGGCAGCCTGTTGACGGTGATCGCTTTGATCGGCACGACGATTGTGCCGTACAACCTGTTCCTGCACGCCTCGGCCGCAAAGGCACGTTGGCGAGGTGCCAGCGATATCGCCGCCGCCAGGTTTGACACCACGGTGTCGATCGGACTGGGCGGCCTGATCGCCATACTCATCGTCTGTACGGCAGCGGCGAGCCTGTTTACCGCGGGGTACGCGGTCGAGAATGCCGCTGACATGGCGCGCCAGCTGGAACCGGTCTTTGGTGCTGCGTCGCGTTTCCTGCTCGGCGTTGGCCTGTTCGCCGCCGGGCTGACCAGTGCGATCGCCGCGCCGCTCGCCACGGCCTTCGTGGTGACAGAGATTCTAGGACTGGACACCGACGTTCGTAGCAGGGCGTTCCGCGCCACCGCCTTTTGCGTGTTGTTATCCGGTTCGTTGTTGGCGATCACCGGTATTCGGCCCATTGAACTCATCGTGGCAGCGCAGTTCGCCAATGGCCTGCTGTTGCCGTTTGTTGCCTGCTTTTTGCTCGCGGTGATGAACCGCTCGACGTTGCTTGGCGATTACGTGAACGGACGCATCGCGAATCTGCTCGGCGCCGCGGTGCTGCTGTTAACGGCGGGCCTCGGACTTCGCCTGCTGGCGAGATCTGCCGGCTGGATCTGACGTCTCGGCAGACGGCGCGCCGCTTATACGGCGGCCGCGAAGAAGTGTTCTTTGAACGGTAAGGACGCGGCACCAATGGCGCTGGCGTCGCCGCGGGTCTGCGACAGCAGGATATCGGGCAGCGCTCGCGGTTCGCCGCGTCGGGCGTCGTTGGTGATGTCGATGTGCGGTATCACCAGCTCCGCCAGGCTTTTCGGCATGCGGCCACCCAGGACAATCGCCTCGGGGTCGAGTATCGCGGCGAGCGCCGACGCGATCAGGGAAAACGATGATCGCGTTCGCGTCAGCCACTCGTCAACGCCCGGCCAGGTTGGATCGAATTCATTCACCATAGTCGCCACGGTCATGTAGGCGATGCCGTGCTCGCCAAGCGTCTGGCGCAACGATTCCAGGGACGGGTGCTGGTAGGTCCGCTTGGGAAGCAACAAGCCGATCTCGCCGCCGTTGCCATTACAGCCACGCATGAGTTCATGGTTGATGATGATGCCGCCGCCGATCAACGTGTCGATGAACAGATACGCGAAATTGTCGTAGCTGCGGCCGACACCCATGAGGCTCTCGCCGACCGCCGCCGCGTTGCCGTCGTTTTCCACCCAAACCGGCAGGTCGAAACGTTGCTGGAATAGCTGGTCGATTTCCACCAGCGCCCAGTCATCGAGCGAATGCGGCGTGTTGTAGATGGCGCCGGGACCGATGTAGCGTCCGGAAATACTGACGCCCATACCGAAGAGTCGGTCTGCAGAGATACAGTGGTCGTCCATCATGCGATCCACGATCGCTTCAACGGCGTCCAGTACGCGCGTCCGAGTCATGGCCGGCATGTCCTCGTGCTCCTCGGCAACCACGACACCGGAAAAATCGAGCAGTGCGACGGACAAAGCGTCGGTCAGGACCGAGACTCCGATGGAGTAGGCAAAATCCGGCACGATCTGAATGGCCACGCCGGGCTGTCCGCGTTTACCGCTCATGAGCCGCGCGCCTTCCGACACCGCGCCGGCGTTCACCAGGCCCTTGACGATGCGGGAAATGCTCTGCTGCGCGAGTCCGGTCACCCTCGACAGCGCCGCCTGGCCAATCTGGCCACTGCGCACGGTCGTTCCCAGCACGCGCTGTTCGGTGGCCGAGGGCGCCTTCACGCCGTTGAGCCCGAAAAATCGCGGGTCTGTTTTGGTCAGATTGTCAGAGTCCTGCGTCATAAGACCTCCGGCTGGCACGCATCATAGCGGCGAATCTGGCGTAACTGAACACCTTGAGTTGCTTGCTCGAATAAAACTCTTTAAGAGTTGTATTCGAGGTGGGACTGTGCCATAAAGACCGGGTAATTGTCGCTGAAGCGCGATTGATCCGCCGTAAATGGCCGATCCATTCCGAAAAAACCGCGTTACCGGGGGGTAAAGCTATGAAGAACTCATATTTTTCACTCAAGGCGAGTGTTATAGCGATGGCGTTGTGCCTCGCACCGCAGGCCTTTGCACAAGATGACGAAGAAGAGGCGATCGAGGAAATCGTCGTAACCGGTACGGGTGCGACCGTTCTCAGAACCGAATTTGAAACGCCGCAGTCAGTAACCCAGTACAACGAGGAAGACCTGCGCGCATTCTCGTCGTCCAGCCAGGCGGATATCCTGACCCAGCTTCCGGGTGTCAGTGCTGAGGGTGGCGGCGGTGAGGTCGCAACCAATGTATTTCATCGCGCCTTGCCGTCGGGCGGTCAGTTTTCGTTTACGCCGTTGCTCTATGACGGTATGCCGGCATTCACGACCTTCGGCCTAAACTCCTCAGCCTTCGACGTTTACTACCGCAATGATCTGGGTATTTCCCGGTCTGAATTCGTCAGTGGTGGTGTATCGAACCTGTTCGGCCCGGGCTCTGTGGCGGGCATCGTGAACTACATCAGCAAAACCGGCACCGAAGACCCGATGGGCACGGTGCAGATCGAGGTGGCTGAGGAAGGTCGGTTCCGGGGCGACTACTTCTTCAGTGGTCCGTTGGGCGGTGACTCATCCGACACGTTTTATGCCGTGTCGGGTTACTACCGTTTCGATGAAGGTCCGCTGCAGTCCGGACTCGACACACAGGGCTTCCAGCTGCGCGGCAATCTGAAGCACAATTTTGCCGACGGCAGTGGCTCAGTCACCGTGTACGGCCAGGCAATCGACGATTCCGTGCAGTTCTTCCTGCCGCTGCCGGTCGACGGCAATACGCGCGAGCGCGTTGCCGGTAACGACGGCGCCGAGGTGTTCACGATGAACACGGTCGAGGCGATCGGGCTGTCTTACGACACGCCGGATGGACGCTTTACCACGCCGATTGGCGACGGCGTCGTGACCAAGGGCACGTCTATCGCTGTCGTGCTCGACAAGGATCTGAATGTCGACTGGACGGCGAACGCGAAGATTCGCTACGCGCAGTACGACCACCAGTTCAACCTGTTCCTGGACGGCGATGCCATCGGGCCGAATACGCCGGAAACCCAGGCGGAATACCTGGCCCGCCGCGGCATTGACCAGTTTGCCTCCAGCGCGGTGTTCACTTTCACCGAGACGGACGAAGTGCTCCCGGCGGACTTCCTGCTGTTCGGCAACCGCACGCTCGATCGCTGGCGTGACGCCAAAGACTTCTCGGCGGAGGTCAGCATCGGGCGCAACCTGACGGTCGGTGACGCAGAGCACGCCATCACGATCGGCGGCTTTTTCTCCAACTCGCAGGCCGATGATCTGAACTACATCACGACCTACCTCGCGGATTTCCGCAATGCACCTCGCCTGGTTGACGTGACCTTGTTCGATGTCGCCGAAGACGCGAGCGGCGCGCTGGTGGCAACACCGGGCGCGGAGTACCAGTGGACCGTCAACGGACTTGCCAACGCCAACGGTCTCGTCGGAAATCGCGATCGCAGCGCCCGCCGGACGGCATTCTACGTCGCCGACCAGATCGAAATGGATCGCTGGTCCTTCGACTTTGGTGCGCGGGTTGAGCGCCTCGACGGAGACGTCAAGCAGTTCAACACGGACTCGTTCACGCTGGCGGATGATCCGGAAGTGAACGACCTGGTTGAACGCGTCAGCTTTACCGACGGTTCGCTCACGGCGGATGATTTGAGTGCCACCGAATGGGCTTTCTCGGCAGGCACCTTGTTCCGCCTCAACGATGAATTAAACCTGTTTGCAAACGCGTCTCGCGGCTTCTTCTTCCCGCAGATTCGCAGTGTGCCGTTTAACCAGGGTCGCCTGGCGTCCTACGAGGGCGAGATCATCGACACCATCGAGGCCGGCATCAAGTTCCAGTATGAAAACTTCGATGGTTATGCCGCGTTTTTCTACACCACGCTGGATGATCGGCGGAACGTCGACTTTGAGAATGACCAAAATAACCCGGGCAACATTATCGAAGTTGTCACAATCCAGTCGACGGAGGCGATCGGCATCGAGGCCAGCCTGACCTACTACCTGAATGATTTCTGGACACTGCACGGCAACCTGACGTTGCGCGACCATGAGTTCACCAAGGCAGAAGGCAACCCGGCCGTAGTCGGACAGGAGCTGCGCCGTCAGCCAACGGAAATGGCCAACACCGCGGTCAAGTTCAACTACAACGGTTTCGACGCAGCGCTGTATCACAACTACCACGGTGATAATTTCGCAAACGACAGTAATTCAGTGAAGCTCGATGCCTATAACCTGGTCCGCCTGGAAGCGGGTTACACCTTCGACTTTGATGCCGGCCAGTCGCTCCGTGTCAGTGCGCATATCTTCAACCTGACCGATGAGCAGGGTATTACCGAGGGCTCACCGAGGCAGGGTAACGCGCAATCCGGAGCGCCGGCGCAGTTCTTTGTGGGACGTCCGATTCTCCCGCGCCGAACCATGCTCAGGGTAACCTACGACTTCTGAGCCTGGCGCACGACCTGTCGGCTGAAGGGGCCTGTGGTCCCCTTTAGACTCCTTCAGCTGGCGGTCGCTTGTCTGCCGTAAACTGTCGATCCTTCGAACGGGTGTCCACGCATGAATTCACTTGATTACACGGTGGTGGCGATCTACCTCGGCGGCCTGCTGCTGTTCGGGTTTTTATTGCGCGACCAGTCCAGTGAAGATGATTACTTTCTGGGTGGTCGCAGCATGGGCTGGTTTCCGCTGACCCTGTCGACGATGGCGACACAGTTGTCGGCGATCAGCTTCGTGTCCGCACCCGCGTTCGTGGGGCTGCGCGAGGGGGGCGGTCTGAAGTGGCTGACTTACGAGTTCGCGCTGCCACTCGCGATGATCCTCGTGATGTTTGTAATCGCGCCGGCCCTGTACCGAGCCGGCATCGTCAGCATCTACGATTTTCTCGAAAAACGTTTCGGCCGATCGACCCGCATCCTGATCAGCGTGTCTTTCCAGGTGGTCCGCTCGTTCGCAACCGGCATCATGGTGTACGCCATGGGCCTGATACTTGAGGCCGTCCTCGGCATTCCGCTTTGGCAGTCGCTGGTGGTTGTCGGCGTCATCACGCTGATTTATTCGACATCCGGCGGGATGAAAGCCGTGGTTTACGGCGATGCTATCCAGATGGTCCTGATTTTTGGTGGCCTCCTCGTCGTAACCCTCTATGCGCTCGGCGAAGTGGGCGGTTTCTCGTCGTTCTGGCAAAGCGTGGATACGGATCGACTGGTCGCCGTTGACTTCAGTTCATTGGGGCTCAATGGCGACGAATTTGGCTTCCTGCCGATGTTGTTCGGTGGTTTCGTGCTGTACGCGTCGTACTACGGCTGCGACCAGACACAGGCGCAGCGCATTATTTCAGCGAAAGACGAGAACAGCACACGAGTCCTGCTGTTTGCGAACGGTGTGCTGCGGTTCCCGCTGGTGTTGCTGTACTGCTTTGCCGGCCTGATCGTCGGCGTTGTGTTTGCCAATGATCCGGCACTCATGGCGCAGATTCCGGCCGACAAACCGGACTACATGATGCCGATTTTCATCATCGAGCATCTTCCGCACGGCGTCATTGGCCTGTTGCTGGTCGCGATTATGTCGGCGGCGATGTCGTCACTCAGTTCAGCGGTCAACTCACTGGCCGCTGTGACCATGGAGGATCTCGCGGTACTCGGTCATCGGCCGAAGAAACCGGGAGCCGAGGTATTGCTGGCGCGCGGTGTGTCGCTGTTCTGGGGGATCGCGATCCTGATCATGTCGCTGTTCGCCGGCGCTATCGCGCCGACCGTAATCGAGGCGATCAATAAAGTCGGCTCCGCGCTGTATGGCCCGATCCTGGCGGTCTTCCTGCTCGGCATGTTGAGCAAGCGCGTTAACGGCACAGGCGCGAGCATCGGATTGCTGGCGGGCATGTTCTTTAATCTCTACCTGTGGAAGGCGGAACCGCAGATCTTCTGGATGTGGTGGAACTTCATCGGCCTTGTCGTCACAACCGTTGTGGCTGTCGGCGTCAGCGCCGTGAGTGGCGCGAAACAACAGGCGGTGGAACTCATTGAGCACGGCTCGACGTTACGCGGGGTAGTGAGCTCGCCGTACACCATCGCCCTAGTCTCGATATTCGTCATCATCGTGGCGCTCAGCGTCGCCTTGAAAGACTCGGCGACCTGGTTTGTCGCCTGAGATGCCGGCAGGCGCGAGCAGCGTGAATTCATCCACCGGCGACTCGGCGCAGGAGATTCTCCGGCGAAACGACAAGGGCGGCTTCACGGTTCCGACCAGCGGCCTGTATCCCTATCAATGGAACTGGGATTCGGTGTTCGTGGCCATGGGCTTCGCCACGTTTGATGAGTCCCGGGCCTGTCGAGAGATCGAAACGGTCTTCGATGCCCAGTGGGACAATGGGTTTGTCCCGCACATTATATTCCGTCGTGACGATCCCGACTATTTCCCGGGTCCGTCGGTGTGGCAGGCAGGCGGCGAATTGCCGACATCGGGCATTACCCAGCCACCGGTGGCGGGCAGTGTCATCAATTTCCTGTGGGACAGGGTGAGCAACGAAGAAACCCGCGACCGCATTCGTGTGCTGTACGACAAAACCCTGCGCTGGCACGACTGGTTTCACGCCAATCGTGTGCATGACGGCGTCAACGCTGTCGTCATCACGCATCCCTGGGAAAGTGGCCGTGACAACTCACCCGAGTGGGATCGACCCGCGTTGGGCGTTGATGTTTCCAAGGTAAAGCCGTATCAGCGTCGCGACCTGCAACACGCGGACGCCGACATGCGCCCAACCAAGCACGACTACGACCGGTACATAGCGCTGGTGGAGTACGGCCGGGGTACCGGCTGGAACCATGGGTTGATCGGTTCTCAGGGTCCGTTCCGGGTGGCGGACGTCGGCATGACGTTCGTGCTACTGCGTTCGACGAGGGACCTGCTGGCGTTGTCTGAAAAGCTGGGCCGTCATGACGACAAAAGCCTGCTGCTGGACCAGATAAGAACGCTCGAGCAGGGCGCGGATTACCACTGGGACGACCAATCTCAAACCTATTGCTCGCGCGATGTGATTACCGGCGAGCACTCCGGTTACCTGACCAATGCCTCGTTCTTGTACGCGTACGCCGGTGTCGGCAGTGATGCGCAGCATGCCGCGATGGCTGCACACTGGCAGCGCATCGCCGCAGAGGTTCGCTACATGCTGCCCAGCCACGATCCCGGCGATCCGTTGTTCGATCACATTCGATACTGGCGGGGACCGGTGTGGATTATGATGAACTACATGGCGGCCCGAGGGTTCGAAGAGCGCGGTGAATCGGCGTGGTCTCGTCGACTGAAGTCGGACTCGCGCGAACTGATTGAGCGTTTCGGATTTCACGAGGCGTTTTCGCCGTGCAGTGGAGAAGGAACAGGCGGTACGGACTTTTCCTGGACGGCGGCGCTGTGGCTTGCGTGGTGTGGTGAGGAGACGGACTAGTGGCGCAGGTCGTGTGCTTTGGCGAGGCATTGATCGACTTTCTCAACACCGGCCGTACCACCGAGGACGGCCTGCGCATCAATCAGTTTTCGCAGTATCCTGGTGGTGCGCCGGCTAACGTTGCCGTTGCCATCGCAAAGCTGGGTGGTGAGGCTGCCTTCGCGGGGCAGCTTGGCGACGATCTTTTCGGCGACTTCCTGCTTCAGTCGCTTAAATCCTACGACGTCGACACCTCGCTGGTCGAACGTCATCCGAGCGCGCCGACAGCGCTGGCTTTCGTGTTCCTTGACGAGTCCAACGACCGCCAGTTCAAGTTTCTGCGCCAGCACACCGCGGATCTTGTCTTTCGACCTGAGCAGGTGAGTCACGCCTGGTTTGCATCCGCTTCCATGCTGCATTTCTGCAGCAACACGCTCACTGATCATTCGATCAGCGATGCCACCCGGCAGGTGCTGTCGACCGCACGTCAGTGCGATGCGGTCATCAGCTTCGACGCGAATCTGCGGCACAACCTGTGGGAAAGCGGTGAGGCTAATGCAACGCGGGTCAACGGCTTCGCAAAGAGCACGGACATCCTGAAACTCTCACGCGAGGAATTGACCTTCCTGGCCGACGGAGACGAGACGGGCTACCTGTCGATGCTGTTTGAAAACGGTGTTCAGCTGATTGTGATGACCGACGGTGCAAACGCGATCCATGCGCTTCGTCCGGGTTCAGAAACCGTTATCGAGCCGCCGTCTGTGCAGGCTGTGGACACCACCGGCGGTGGTGACGCGTTCATGGGCGGCCTGTTGTTCGGCCTGAGTCGTTCTGACCATGTGCTTGCCCGCGTTCGAAGCGACGTAGAACTGACAAAGGTCCTGGAGTTTGCCGCCCGCTGCGGGGCGCTGGCCGTCTCCCGGCCCGGGGCCTTTCCCGCGTTTCCGTCCGCGGCCGAAATGTTCACCTGAGCATGCTGGACGCAGCGATGAATTTCCGTGACGGTGCTTTTCTGCGTGACCACATACGATCAATTCTCGATTTCTACGACCCGGTGGTGATCGATCCGTCGGGCGGCTATTTCCAGAACTTCCTGGATGACGGCACAACGTTCGATCCGGGCACGCGTCACCTGGTCAGCAGTTGCCGAATCCCGTTTAACTACAGCAAGGGGTTCGAGCTGTTCGACGCTATCGCCTATCGGGACAAGGCGGCACACGGCATCGAATACCTGCGCCATCGACACTGGAATGCGCAGCGACAGGGGTTTGAATGGACCCTGTCCGACGCTCACCAGCCCAACGACCAGACCAACTACTGTTACGGCCTGGCTTTCGTGATATTGGCAGCGGCGGCGGCACATGACATTGGCATTCCCGGCTCGCTCGATGACCTGCAGCGGGCCGTTACCGTGCTCGAGGAACGATTCTGGGATGCAGATACCGGTCTGTACGCCGATGAGGCAACGGCCGACTGGTCGTCGATCAGCGCCTACCGTGGCCAGAACGCGAACATGCACTGCTGCGAGGCGATGATTGCGGCGTGGGAAGCGACCAGCAATGTCGCTTACCTTGACCGCGCCTACGAGCTCGCCACGCGCATCGCGAGAGACATCGCCAGCCAGACCGACGGCCTGATCTGGGAACACTACACGAGCGACCTGCGGATAGACTGGGACTTCAACAAGGATGATCCGCGCAACCTGTACCGACCCTGGGGCTTTCAGCCAGGCCACCAGACTGAATGGAGCAAGCTGCTGTTGCAGCTGCACTCGCACCGCCCCGAGGCGTGGATGACAGAGCGGGCAATGGCGCTGTTTGACGCGGCGGTGGACGTCGCCTGGGACGCATCGCGTGGCGGCTTGTACTACGGTTTTGCACCGGACGGCAGCATCTGCGACGACGAAAAGTACTTCTGGGTGCAAGCGGAGTCGTTCGCGGCGGCGGCGCGACTGTATGCCGCGACCGGGCTGGAAACGTACGCTGACTGGTACGACCGCTTGTGGCAGTACGCCTGGGATCACATGGTCGATCATCAACACGGCGCGTGGTTTCGTGTCTTGTCCGCCAGCAATCAAAAGCTGTCAGACCAGAAGTCGACCGCGGGCGGCAAGTGCGACTACCACACCCTCGGTGCCTGCTGGGACGTGCTTCGTTCCGGCGCCTTCGCGTGATTCTAATTGGCTTCGGTGTCAGCGTCCCGAGGTTGCTGTCACGCCGATACGTCGAGCGATAGCAGCAGTCGGGCAACACCGTCCGTAACCGCGGGGGAGCGGTGAACGAGGCCGGCGCCTTCGTTGTTTTCCCAGAGTTCGCCTTTCATCAGGGCAACGTCGCCGCAGTTCAGCTGTTCGATGGCGTCGGCCGACGTGTACAAGCCGGATTCATGGTCCGGCCGCCCGTCGCTGCCCAATCCCAGTTTGCTGCGATTCACCGCTTCGTGTGCCAGCCATTCCGTGCCGGCGCCCTGGTAGGTGGCGATCAGGCGGCACGGTACCCTGTCGACATGAAACTTCGGACACATTGGACCGTTCAGCACGGCGAGGCGCAGGCCGACGCGCTGAATACCCAACAGGAAACAGAACATCTCGGTCAGTTCCGCGATGTCCCTGCTGAGCAGACACCGGCGATCGGTCCCGAGCGCGTCGGTGAGTCTGTCGAGGGCGTCGTGCCATGCAACCGTCATCGAAATGTTTAATGCGCGCTTGCCTGCCACAATGTCGCTCGCAGCGTCGCCAAGTTCGTGCGACACCGACCGCTGCCAGATGGCGATGTTGACGGCCTCCCCGAAGATCTCGGCGAGCACCGCCGGGTCTTCGCCCCGGACTGGCATGCGAATCCGGTCCGCAGCAGCGATGAAAGACGGCTTTGACTCGGCGGTCAGTGTCGGGATCACGTCTGCCGCTCCCAAGCTGGAAACGGATCGCTGAGCGTCTGCCAATAGGCGCGCCCCCGGAGGGTTTCTTCCTCCGTGAGCAGGCAGTCGTTCAGCGCTCGGGTGACCTTGTCTTGATCAAGGCCTTGGCCGATGAACACCAGCTCTTGGCGCATATCACCGAAGGGCTCGACCCAGTTTTTCCTGATGCTGTCGAGGTACTCCTCGTCGTCCGGCCAGTTGTCCTGCGGCACGGCCTTCCAGAACAAACCGGCAAACCCGAAGCGCGCGATGCCGCCGGCCTGGCTCCATTGACCGGCAAACTGCGGGCGAGAGGCCAACCAGAAGTAGCCCTTGGAACGGATTAACTTGCCGTATCCCTCGGTGCTGTGCAGGAAGTCGTAAAATTTCTGCGGATGAAACGGCCGGCGCGCGAGATACGTAAAGCTGCCGATGCCGTACTCTTCGGTTTCCGGCACATGCTCGCCTCGCATTTCTTTTAACCAGCCGGGTGCCTGCTGGGCGCGTTCGAAATCGAACAGACCGGTGCTGAGTACTGAGTCAATGTCAACATGGCCGTTGGCAATTGGAATGATCTTAGCGTCGGTGTTCAAGGTCTTCAGGATCGCGGTGAGACGCTCCACGTCGACGGTTTCGGCGAGATCGGTTTTGCTGATCAGGATGACGTCGGCGAACTCCACCTGGTCGACGAGCAAGTCCGCCACGCTGCGATCGTCTTCATCCCCCAGTGACTCGCCGGTGTCCTGCAACAGTTTTGCGGTTTCATAGTCCTTGAGGAAATTCACCGCGTCGACGACGGTCACCATCGTGTCGAGGCGCGCAACGTCGGACAGGGAGAGTCCGTCCTCGTCGGCAAAGGTGAACGTCTCGGCGACCGGCAGCGGTTCGGAGATGCCGGTCGACTCGATCAGCAAGTAGTCAAAACGTCCGTCCCTGGCGAGTTTGGTGACTTCTTCAAGCAGATCTTCCCGCAGGGTGCAGCAGATGCAGCCGTTGCTCATCTCAACCAGCTTTTCCTCACTGCGGTTCAGGGAGACCTCGTTCTGCACGATGGACGAGTCGATGTTGATCTCGCTCATGTCATTGACGATGACCGCGACCTTCTTGCCTTCGCGGTTATTCAGGACATGACTGAGAACCGTGGTTTTGCCGGCACCCAGGAATCCGGAAAGCACGGTAACCGGCAGTCTTTCGGTCGTAGGCGTGGGCATAACGGCATTTCCAGTTTAGGGGACGCCGTAAACGTTACATTATATCTTTTACGGGGTCGAGGGCCGTATTGTTGCGATTCGAAACCTTTCGATCACGGCGGAACAGGGAAGTGAGTTTTGCGTCTATGTAGAATACGACGCTCTCGTTGTTGACCGGCCGACGGCCTTAACAAGGACATTCAATGACCCTATCGCAAAAACTGAACGCGGCCTTAGCGCCGATGCCGGCTGCCGATGGCACCGCCTACGCACGCTCGACGCTCTCGGTGAACCTGTCGGTGATGGCCGCGATGGCCGGATCGGTGTTGCTGCTGTCCGCGACGGCGTCGGCGCAACACGTGCACGGTGTCATCGACCTAGGCGTTGTCGTTGAAGACAACACGCTCGCGGTCTCTCTGGATGCGCCCTTGTCCGACGTGGTCGGTTTTGAGCATGCTCCGTCCGACGACGCGCAACGCTCAGCGCTCGAGCGGGCTGCACGCATCCTGGCCCGTGCCGATGCGATGTTCGGTGTTCCGGCGTCGGCGGGTTGTTCTGTGTCCGAGACCACGATTGAGGCGCCGGAATACCTCGAGACTCTGCTGTCCAGTGACAGCCGTACCGACGCAGGCCACCCGCATGACGATCACGATGAGCACGATCACTCGGATCATGAGCATGACGATCACGATGACCACGATCACTCGGATCACGAGCATGATCATGACAACCATGCTCACAGCGAGCATGAACACGATCATGACGATCACAAGGACCACGACCATACGGGTCACGACGATCACGACCACGCCGCTGAGCATTCGGACCTCACCGCGACCTATCAGTGGACGTGCTCGGATCCGTCCCAACTGGACACGCTCGCCTTGTCGTTTGTCAGCGGCTTTACAAGCGTCGAGACCATCCGCGTCCAGCTGCTGACCGCGGATGGCGTGCAGCTGATGAGCCTGACGGCCAGCGACGATTCTCTGCCGCTGATGCAACGGTAGGTGCCGTGACCGACGATCGAGCTGACGACGAGCTCGCGGTATCCCTCAACAGTCTCCGCTTTGGCTACACGCCGGGCGAGGCGGTGTTGTCTGTGGATGCCCTGGCGATCGAGGCCAGGAAGCGCGTCTTCCTGTACGGCCCGAGCGGCTGTGGGAAAAGCACACTGTTGTCGATGATCGGTGGTGTCCTGGTGCCACAGACAGGCAGCGTTTCGGTATTGGGCAACGACCTGTCTGCAATGAAGGGCTCCGGACGCGACCGAATCCGGGCCGATCATCTCGGCATCATTTTTCAACAGTTCAACCTGGTACCGTATCTGAGTGTCATCGACAACGTCTGCCTGCCGTGTCGGTATTCGCCGCGTCGGCTGGCCCGGGCAAAGTCCGACGACGGCAGTGCCGAAGCTTCCGCGGCACGGTTGCTCGGCGCACTGGGTATTGATGATCGGCTGCGGGCAAGGCGCTCGACAGAGCTGAGCGTCGGTCAGCAGCAACGCGTCGCGGCGGCCAGAGCACTGATCGGGCGTCCTGAACTGATCATCGCTGATGAACCCACGTCTTCGCTCGATGCGGATCGTCGCCGGGACTTTGTCAGCCTGCTTCTGTCCGAGTGCGAGCGGGCCAACAGCACGGTGATCTTCGTCAGCCACGACCGGTCGCTGGCCGAACACTTTGACGTGGCGATCGACTTGCAGGCGATTAACCTGGCGGGGCGTCAGTCGGATGCTGCATAGCCTGCGCAACACCTTTTCGCTCGGCTTCAAGAGCCTGTGGAACCGACGCGGTACAGCCGCGTTAACCCTCGCCTCAATTGCGGTCAGCGCCGCCCTGCTCAGCGTGGTCGATCGCGTCAGGACCGATGCACAAACCAGCTTCGCCAACACGATTTCCGGCACCGACCTGATCATCGGCGCCCGCAGCGGCGACCTGAACCTGCTGTTGTACTCGGTGTTTCGCATCGGCAACCCGACCAGCAACATCAGCTGGGACAGTGTGGAGACCATCCGGGCCCGCCGGGAAGTCGATTGGCTGATTCCGATCTCGCTCGGGGATGCCCACAAGGGCTTCCGCGTGCTGGGAACCAACCTCGACTACTTCACGCACTACCAGTACGCGGACAGCCGCTCGCTTTCTGTGGCTTTGGGCGACACGTTCGGCAGCGCGACCGACGCCGTTATCGGTGCCGAAGTGGCGGAGCGACTGCAATACAAGATCGGTCAGCAGATTGTGATTTCCCACGGCCTGACCGCGACCAGTTTTGTCACGCACGACGACAATCCCTTCACCGTGGTCGGCGTGCTGGAACGCACCGGTACGCCGGTCGATCGCACGGTGCATATCAGCCTCGCCGGTATGGATCTGATTCATACCGCGCCGGGCGAATTTACTCCGCCGACCGACCTGGACAGTTACGAGCCGGAAGCCATTACCGCCGTGCTGGTGGGACTCAAGTCGCGAATCGCCGTGTTTACGGTGCAGCGTTTCCTGAATGAGTATCAGCGCGAACCGTTGTCGGCGGTCATTCCGGGCGTGGCGCTGCAACAGTTGTGGGGTCTGATCGGCGTCGCCGAATACGCCTTGCTGGGCGTATCGGCCATGGTGGTGCTGGCCGGCGTGCTGGGCCTGCTGGCGACGCTGTTGGTCAGCCTGAACGAGCGGCGGCGCGAGATGTCCGTGCTCCGATCCGTGGGCGCGCGCCCGGGGCATGTATTTTCACTGCTGTTGTTCGAGGCCGCCTTGCTCGCCTTTCTCGGTGCACTTACCGGCCTGCTCGCGGTCCAATTCGCCGTGGTACTCGTGCGCCCGTACGCGCTGGCCGAGTTCGGCATCCAGTTAAGTGTCGGGCTGCGCGTCTTTGATTTCGCGGTGCTAGCTGGAATACTGTTGATTGCGGTGCTGGTCAGCGTCATCCCGGCGTGGCGCGCGTATCGAAACTCACTCGCAGACGGCCTCACCGTAAGAATTTAGCTCGGAGCATCTATGCAATTTCTGAAACATTCGATGCAGATCAGCGTCCTTATGACACTGACGCTGGCCGGACCGACCCTCGCTGAGGAGGTTCGCAAGCTGAGCTGGGAGGACCTGCTCCCGGAGGGTGAAGCGCAGCAGATCCCGGTGCCGAGCCACGGTCCGTACGGTGACATGTTTCCGGGCAGCGAGACACAGGATTCGGTGATCCCGATGCAGTCGCTGCTGGGCGGCGTGGTCGAGGATTTCAATGACGAGCTGGTAAAACTGCCCGGCTTCGTGGTCCCGCTGGAATACTCCGACAAGGGCAAAGTGAAAGAATTTCTGCTCGTGCCGTACTTCGGCGCCTGCATTCACTATCCACCGCCGCCGCCCAACCAGATCGTTTACGTGGTCTTGGAGGAGCCAGTCGCCCTGAATTCCATATGGGATCCGGTCTGGGCCGTGGGTACCTTCAAGGCAGAGCGTCGCGGCTCCGAGCTTGGCACGGCCGGGTACACGATGACGGGGCAGCAGCTCGAGGAATACGAGTACTAAACCGGCGAGCCCGCACAGGCTCACGGAACAAGACCACGGCGAGCGACGGGGATGCTCGCCAGCCGCAACCGGGTTGATCTCGGTGGCGATGGACGCTGGCGAGGTGATCGCGGCGTCGACTCACAATAAAAAGGGGAAGTCATGACTCAACCGCTACGCAAGCTGATCGTTGCTCTCGTTTTCCTGTCCGGCCATTTCGCCGGGAACGCTTACGCTGACGATGCACACCCGCTGGCCAGTCTGCCGCTGCGGAGCATCGGGCCGGGGCTGACCACCGGCCGAATTTCAGACTTCGCCGTCCACCCGGATCACGATCATGTCTACTACACGGCGGTGTCGTCCGGGGGGCTGTTCAAGACCGAGAACAACGGCACGACCTGGACTCCGCTGTTCGACGGCGAGGGGTCGTACGCGCTCGGCGTGGTTGAACTGGACCCCGCAAACCCGAAGGTGGTTTGGGTCGGCACCGGCGAGAACAACGCCCAGCGCAGCGTCGGGTTCGGCGACGGTGTGTACAAGTCGATCGACGGTGGCGTCACGTGGACCAACATGGGGCTCAAGGATTCCGGCCACATCAGCCAGATCTGGATCGACCCCGAGGACTCGGACACGGTGCTGGTGGCAGCGCAGGGTCCGCTGTGGAACGCCGGCGGCGACCGCGGACTCTACAAGACCACCGACGGCGGCCAGAACTGGCGCCAGCTCCTGTCGATCGATGAACACACCGGCATCAACGAGTTTGTCGTTGATCCCCGAGACAGTCAGCGCATTGTCGCCTCCAGTTACCAGCGCCGTCGCCACGTCTGGACCCTGATCAACGGCGGGCCGGGCAGCGGCATCCATCGCAGCGAGGACGGTGGCGAGACATGGACGGAGATCACGACCGGCCTGCCTTCGGACACGATGGGCCGCATCGGCCTCGCGGGTGCGCCGAGTGACCCGACACGGATTTACGCGATCATTGAAGCGAGTGACGATGAACGGGGTGTCTATCACTCGAGTGACTTCGGCTTGCGCTGGGAAAAACGCTCGGGCCACATGACGACCAGTCCGCAGTATTACAACGAACTGGTGGTCGACCCGGTCAATCCCGATCGTGTGTTCTCACTGGACACCTTTACTTACCAGTCCCTGGATGGCGGACGCTCCTGGTCGCGGCTCGGCATCGAGCATCGCCACGTCGATGATCATGCGCTCTGGATCGACCCGGACAACACCTCACACCTGATTATCGGTGGCGACGGCGGGATCTACGAGAGCTACGACAACGGGGCCAACTGGCGGCACATGAGCAACCTGCCCATCGTGCAGTTCTACCGTATACAACCGGACTACGGCGCACCGTTCTACAACGTTTGTGGTGGCACACAGGACAACAATTCGATGTGCGGTCCGTCGCGCACGACCAAACGCCACGGTATTGCCAACCGCGACTGGGACCTGGTGCTTGCCGGTGACGGTTACGAGCCGCAGTTCGACCCCGAGGATCCGAACATCATCTATGCGCAGTACCAATACGGTGGTCTCGCGCGCTTCGACAAGACCAGCGGCGAACGGGTGTTTATCGTGCCGCATCCGGACAGCGGTGAAGACAACTACAAGTGGAACTGGAATACGCCGCTGATCGTGAGTCCGCACAACAGCAAGCGCATTTACTACGCAGCCGAAAAGCTGTTCCGTTCAGACAACCGCGGCGACAGCTGGACCGCGGTGAGTCCGGATCTGACTCGGCAACTCGATCGTAATCAGCTCGAGGTGATGGATCGCGTCTGGAGCATCGATACGATCGCCAAGAACGATTCGACCTCCATCTACGGTGCGGCGATCGCCTTGTCCGAAAGCACGCTCGTCGAGGGCCTGATCTACGTGGGCACGGACGATGGCGTGATGAACGTCACCGAGGACGGCGGAGAGACCTGGCGCCGCACTGAGTCGTTCCGCGGCGTGCCGGACATGTCGCTGATCGAGGATACGGTCGCGTCCCTGCACGATTCGAACGTGGCCTACGCCACCATCGATAACCACAAGCGGGGCGATCACAAGCCGTATGTGCTGAAGACGGAAAACCGCGGTCGCAGCTGGACACTGATTTCGTCGAATCTGCCGGAGCGCGGATCCGCGCACACCATTGTCGAGGATCATGTGGATCCCGATTTGTTGTTTGTCGGTACGGAGTTTGGCCTGTTTTTCACCCAGGATGGTGGCGCGTCGTGGCATCGTTTGAAGTCCGGCCTGCCGACGATCTCGGTGCGCGATATCGAGATCCAGCGCCGTGAAAACGACCTCGTGGTAGGTACCTTTGGCCGCGGCATCTACATTCTTGATGATTACTCGCCACTGCGCACCAAGCAGGCGGCGGTTGAGTCACAGCACCTGTTTGCGGTGCGCGATGCCTGGTCGTACGTCGTCGGCGACGTGCTGGGTTACGGCGAACGCGGCTTCAACGGGGCGGACTACTTCGTGGCACCGAATCCACCGTTTGGCGCCGTGTTCACCTACCGCCTCGAAGAAGGCATCGAGACCGCGCGGAAGACGCGTCGTAAAGTGGAAATCGACATCGAAAAAGACGGCGGTGACACGCCGTACCCGGACTGGGACACCGTTCGCGCCGAAGACCGTGAGGAAGACCCGGCGGTGCTGTTGATCGTTCGCGACAGTGACGGCGCAGTGGTGCGCCAGGTCAAGGGCAACACCTCAGCCGGTTTGCACCGCACGGCCTGGGATCTTCGTTGGCCGGCCACCAACCCGGTCAGCCTGTCGTCATCGGGCAATCGCGCGCCGTGGTCGTCCGACCCGCAGGGACCGCTCGCGGCCCCCGGCGAATACACCGTCAGCCTTGCGGTCCGTCAGCAGGGCGAACTCAGCGAAGTGGCCGGTCCGCTGTCGTTCACGGTGAAGTCACTGCCGCAGGGTCAGGAGACGAGCGACACGCCGGACGCGGTGCTGGCATTCCAGCGCAAGGCCGGGGAGTTGTACCGGGCGGTGACCGGCGCCGGCAGGTTGTCGGCGTCGCTGAACCAGCGCATCGATCATCTGAAAGTTGCGATTCCTCGTACGCCCGCCGCGAGCGAGTCGCTGGAGCAGCGTCTGCGTGGCATCGAGGCGAGGCTGGATGCCCTGAATGTCCGGTTACTGGGTGACAGCAGCGTGTCGTCACGCAACGAGCCCACTCCGTGGTCGGTGACGCGGCGCGCCGGCGCCGTGTACGGCCTGATGCTGAATGTCCGATCCGATGTGCCGGACCAGTACGAAACGTCGTACGCGATTGCAGCGCGCGAGTTCCGTTCCGTGCTTGATGACCTGACGGCGATCGATACCGATCTGTCCGCGCTGGAAGTCGAACTCGAGCGTCTCGGCGCCCCTTACACGCCGGGTCGCGTGCCACAGTGGCGCGAGTAAGCGACCGCTGAGCGCTGAAAAAAAAGCCCCGGCGAGATCGTCGGGGCTTTTTTCGTTCACGGGCTCAGATCGCCGTGTTCAGTCCTGGCGGCGAATCGCGATCACGCTTGGCCGAGGCGGCATATCGTCGTCAAAGTCCGGCCAGCGGTTTTGCGGATTCTCAAAGCTGGTATCGCTGCCGTCGCCGGGGTGCTGCACGGAGACAAACAGGCTGCGACCGTCCGGTGAGAATTTTGGGCCGGTCACTTCGGAGCCCGCCGGTGCGCGGAAGAAAGCCTTGCCTGTGCCGCGTCGATCGCCGGTGGTTTCCATGGCCCACAGCCCGTCGGCGGCGCCGGTGTCTTCATTGCCGTCGGTGGCAACCCAAAGACGACCGGCCGGATCGATGGCGCAATTGTCCGGGCTGCCGAACCAGCCGTTGTTGCTGGTCGCGGGGTTCCAGTTCGCGCCCACGGACGGGTCGTTCGGATCGCCGCACTTCACCATGATCTCCCAGCGCGAACGCATCGCGGTGAAATCGCCGTCCGGCTCGACGATCTGCACGATATGTCCATACAGGTTCCGGGCACGCGGATTGGCCGCGTCGGTTTGCTCCTCGGTCCGGCGGTGGTTATTGGTGAGCATCACCCACACGGTGCCGGTGCGCGAATCAGGCTCGACATCTTCCGGCCGGTCCATTGGCGTGGCGCCGAGCAGGTCCGCGGCACGACGGGTTTCGATCAGAACGTCAGCCTGGGAGGCGAAGCCGTTGTCTTCGTTCAGCGGGCCGTTGCCGTAAACGACGGGCATCCATTCCACAGAGCCATCCGCATCGAATCGGGCGACGTACAGGGTGCCGTCGTCGAGCAGGTCGATATTGGCGGACGGCTTGTCGGTGTCGACGCGGGATGCGGAGACGAATTTATAGACATAGTCGAACCGCTGATCGTCGCCCATGTAAATCACCAGGCGGCCGTCGGGCGCGATGACGTTTTCGGCGCCTTCGTGCTTGAAGCGCCCCAGCGCCGTTCGCTTTTTCGGTGTCGAGGTCGGATCCATCGGATCCACTTCGACGACCCAGCCGAAGCGATTCGGTTCATTGGGTTCGCTGGCGAGGTTGTAGCGCTCGATGTGTCGGCCCCACTGGAACAGGCCTGCCGGCACACCGTAACGTTCGAGGTTGGCGCTCTCTCGATGGCCTTCCGGCGGCTCACCCAGGAAGTAGTAGTTAAAGTTCTCTTCCGCCATCAGCCAGGTGCCCCACGGCGTAATGCCGCCAGCGCAGTTGTTCATGGTGCCTGACGCCAGTCGCCCGGTCGGGTCCTCAGTGGTCGCGAGTCGCGGGCTGCCGGCCGCCGGGCCACAGATCTCCATCGGTGTTTGATGCGGTGTGATGCGGCGGTTGTAACGCGAGCCAACAACCGGTTTCCAGCCGTTGTCGGTCTCGACCACCTCCAGCACGCTGCCGCCGTGTGCCGCCATCTCGGCACGACACAATGCCTCGGTCATCGATTCGGGGTAGTTGGACACGACATCGGGCAGCATCAGGTGTGTTGATACGTATTCGTGGTTGACGCAAAGCAGGCCGCGCGCACGGCCGTCTTCGTCGGCATCCAGCGGTACGAAGCCCAGGTAGTCGTTGTTGTAGCCGAACTGGCGAAGTTGCGCGGCTTCGGTCTGGTTCATCGGGTCGAACACCGGACTGTCGCTGAACATGGCATCGCCCCAGCGAATGACGATGTGCGCCGTGTGGCCTCTGGCAACGTGATGCGAACTGTCCAGGCCACGCGGCAGTTCTTCGAAATTGAAGTCGATGGCCGAGGCTTCCGCGCGCTGACCGCCATCGGCCGCGCAGCCGCCGAGCGCGAGACTGACGGTGGTTGCGGTCACACCGCCGAGGAATGCGCGACGGGACAAACGGAGACTGATCAGTTCATCGATGGTCTGCCTGCCGGCGGCGACACAGGGATTAGAAGTCGTATTGTCAGAATCGTCGAAAACCATGAAGTCCCGCCTGTTTGGTCAGAAGAGGTTTTTAGGTCAGGTCGAGGCCTGATTCAACGTGACGCGTCGGAGTCGTCTTCAAGCTCGCTTTTCTCGACCAAGGTGGACGGAAAAAGTGACCACACAGCCACTTGATTCGAATCCCGGGGTATCGAGAATGCATGGCTGGCGCGGCCGGAACCGTTAGCGGAGCTTGTGCGAGCGCTGAAGTCGAACGATCGTCACACAACTGATAGATACTCGCACTCAGAGAATGAGTGGACACACGGAATCTTACACGCCATGAAACGATTAATCCCAACACTTTTTTGCCCGCTCTTGCTGGCGGGCTGTGCGAAGCCGGACGCGCCGCCAAACGTCGATTTGCCCGCCGACGTTGCTGCCGAAGTCACGATCATGACCTTCAACGTCGAGAACCTGTTCGATACCCAGGATGACGAAGGCAAGGATGACCACACTTACCTGCCACGCGCGGTTAAAGACGACCCGGCGCATATCGCGCTGTGTGAGCCCCTCGAGGTGGAGCGCTGGCGGCGGGACTGCCTCACGCTCGACTGGACCGAGGAGGCCCTGGACTTCAAGCTCGGCCAGATCGCGCAGGCCATCCTGCAGGTCAACGACGGTCGCGGGCCGGACATTATCGCGTTTCAGGAAGTCGAAAACGCTGCGGTCCTGACGCGACTGTCCACCGACTACATGGCGGCGGCCGGTTACGGCGATGCGATCCTGATCGAGGGCCAGGATCTGCGCGGAATCGATGTTGCGTTCCTGTCACGACTGCCGGTGGTCGGCAGCCCGGTGCATCACGATTTCGAGGCAAGCGGTTTCCCGGACCGTCAGCCCGACACGCGCGGTGTGCTCGAAGCGACGTTCGAACTGCCGGACGGGACTCGGTTGACGGGCTTCAGTGTGCACTTTCCGGCACCCTTTCATCCGATCGAGATGCGCGAGCTCGCCTACGACCATTTGAACGCGTTGCGCGCCGATGTGCCGCCGGATCATTTTGTGTTCGCCGCCGGCGACTTCAACACACCGCTTCGCGAAGTGACCGGCACCTCCATCCTCGATGACCGGGCACGACCGTTCTGGACGATCGCACACGAAGTGGATTGCGAGGGATGTAAGGGCACCAACTACTGGTCGCGAGGGCAGAGCTGGTCGTTCCTCGACACGATTTTCTTTTCGCCGGCAAACGCCGCGGATTCCGATTGGCGAATCAAGACGGGCGGCGTGTTCATCGCCGATCAATACCCGGACCAGCTCAATGACGACGGCACGGTCAAACGCTTTGACCTCGGGGCGCTCGAGGGCGTTTCCGATCACTTGCCGATGGTCATGACGCTGCAGGCGGCCAGCGCCAAACAGGACTCACACGCCCCCTGAGCTTCGAGTACAGTCTCGCCATGCGCACGCTGATCACCCTGTTGTTGCTGGTACTGGCCGCTCCGGCTTTTGCACATCCTGAGGACGAGTTTTGCGTGCCCGGCGAAGGCGGGCTCGACCCGGCGCTCTGCGAGGCGCTCAACGCCATGCAGTCCGGCGGCGAGCTGCGACCGCTGCTCGACGAGCAAGGCAACGAGCTGAGCGCGCTGGAGACGGCCTGGCGGTATGTCGGCATCGGTGTCGGTCACATCCTGCCGGGCGGACTTGATCACATCCTGTTCGTGCTGGCCTTGTTCCTGACGTCGACGCGTGCGCGCGCGCTGGTCCTGCAGGTCACGATGTTTACCCTGGCACACAGCCTGACCCTGGGTATGGCCGCGGCGGGCTGGATCAGCCTTAACTCGGCGTGGGTCGAAGCATTGATCGCAGCGACGATCGCGTTTGTTGCGATCGAGAACGTGTTAGTGAAACGCCTGCCGAGCTGGCGGCTGCCCGTGGTGTTTCTGTTTGGATTGTTGCACGGGCTGGGCTTCGCCGGATTTTTCGGCGAGCTCGGACTACCGGATAACCAGTTCTTCGCCGGCCTCGTGGGCTTTAATGTCGGCGTTGAGATTGGGCAAATTGGCGTTGTTCTGCTGGCGTTGCTGCTCGCGACCGTACTACGTCGCGCGCTGGATGCCCGACAGCTCCCCGAGTCGACGTATCGCCGATTCGTGGTGTTGCCGTCGACGCTCTGCATCGCGGCGATCGGTTTGTTCTGGACCGTCGAGCGTCTGCTCGCGGTTTGACGGTCCGCCGCCAGGACGACGGCGGACCATCGCTTCCTTGACTAGCTGCCGCTGGTCGAGAAGCCACGACCTTCGAGCAGCGGTTCGATGCTCGGGTCCTGGCCGCGGAACTCGCGATACAGTTCATCGGCCTCGCGCAGCCCGCCGGCTTCGTAGATCCATTTCTTCAGGCGACCGGCTGTTTCCGGATCAAAGATGTCTTCCGCTTCGAGGAAGGCGTTAAAGCCATCCGCATCGAGGATCTCCGACCACAGGTAGGCGTAGTAGCCCGCTGAGTAACCGCCCGCGAAGGTGTGCGAGAAGTACTGTGAGCGATAGCGTGGCTCGATCTCGTCGATCAGGCCGTACTCGTCGAGAATTTTCTCTTCGAACGCCTTGGCATCGGTGATCTGGCTGGCTTCCTCCGAGCTCAGCATGTGCCAGCGAAGGTCCAGCAGCGAGGCGGCGACGTATTCGGTCGTCGCAAAGCCCTGGTTGTGGTTTGACGCCGCGAGCAGGCGCTCGACAAGGTCGGTCGGAATCACTTCACCGGTCTCGTAGTGGCGAGCGTAAATCTCCAGCATCAACGGCTGGGACGTCCAGTGCTCGAGAATCTGCGCCGGGAACTCCGTGTAGTCTCTCGGGCCGTCAACGCCGGAAAAGCTGGGGTAGTCGATTTGGGTCAGCAGGCCATGCAGGCCATGTCCGAATTCGTGGAACAGGGTTTCGACTTCGGAGAATCGCATCAGTGCGGGCGAACCTTCCGGCGGCTGCGACAAGTTCATGTTGTTGGTCACAATCGGTCGAATTCGCTCGCCGTCGATGTTGGACGTCGCACGATAGCTGTTCATCCAGGCGCCGCCGCGCTTCGAGTCGCGAGCAAACATGTCCATCATGAAGACGCCGAGATGCTCGCCTTGCTCACCCTTGATCTCGTACGCGGTAACGACCTCGTTCCACACCGGAACATCAATCGCCTCGAAGGTGACATTGAACAAGCGCTCCGCCATCTCGAAGGCACCGTCGGTCACGGCGCCCAGCTCGAAGTAGGGTTTGAGCTGGTTCTCATCGAGGTTAAAGCGCTGGGCGCGCAGCTTTTCGGCGTAGTGCCACCAGTCGTGCCCCTCAAAGGTGAAGGCGTCGCCGATCAGAGCCTGCATGTCGGCACGCTCCTGCTTGGCCTGCGCCAGTCCGGGCTCCCAGACGCGCAGCAGGAAATCTTCTGCACCTTTCGGCGTTTTCGCCATGCGAACGTCGAGCTGGTAGTGCGCGTGCGACGCGTAGCCCATCAGTTCCGCGCGCTTTGCACGCAGCTGCGCGACTTCAATCAGCAGCGGACTGTTGTCGAATTCGCCCGAGTTGGACCGATTGGTGTAGCCGTCGAACAAACGCTTGCGCAGCTCGCGGTTTTCCGACTGCGTCATAAAGGTCTCGTAGACGCTGCGGTTCAGGCCGAGTACCCACGCCTGTTTTTCGTCGTCCCAGATGCTGGCCTTAAAGTCCTCGGACAGGCCCGCCGTGTCGGCTTCATCGTTGACCTCGATCGTGAAGGC
>JBCDJX010000029.1:0-31777 GCA_038747355.1 Pseudomonadota bacterium
AGCTTAGTCTGCAATGAGACGTTCGCCGGCAGCGAGCCGGATACAAACTGCAGGGCAACCCGCACCGAACCAGCCAGGCTCAGCGGCTTGAACTCCTCACGCTCATTTTTGCTGAACTTCAGCAGTCGGTCGATCAACTCCTGGGCGCGCAGCGCGGCATTGCGAATGTCGTCAACCGCGCCATCGTCGGCCTTCGACTCCCTCGCCAGCAGCTCCGCGCGACCCAGAATGGGCGTCAACAGATTGTTCAGGTCATGGGCAATGCCACCGGCCAGCGTGCCGATCGTGCGTAGCCGCTCCGCGTCGGCTAACCGACGCTGCGCTTCGGTGCGTTCGCTGACGTCACTCATGAAGCAGTAGTGACCGTTGTGTCGGCACTGCGAGTCCATGGTTTTCACGAGCAGCAGGCGTTTGTAGAAAATGGAACCGTCCTTGCGAACAGCGCGGGTTTCTACCGTGTTGCGACCGTCGCGCAACATCTTCTGCACCGCCGCAATCCCGGTTTCATGGTCGCTCTCGGGAACGGTAACCGCCCAGGACTGACCGATGAGTTCGTCAGGTGTGTAACCGAGCATGCGTGCGTAGCCGTCGCGAACCTGGCGAAAGGTGCCGCTGGTATCGAGCCACGAAATTCCGGTCATCGAGTTTTCGACAGCGAGCTGCAGCTCCTCGAGTGTCGCGTCGCCCGAAAAGTGATTTTGACGGACGAAAGGAAGGATGACGTCTGAGTTAGCCCTGTTCATGAATTCGAACCCAAGGTGTTTGGCGATAGTAGCCGAGTCCGACATCCCCGCGAACTGTCGGTACCGGGACCCGACGAAACCTTGTGGTCCCGTCTACGCGGTGTCTAAGAGTACACTGAACAAAGCATATGTACAGTTTCGGGCTGACAGAACGGGTACGTGGTCCGTCCGTCCCAAGCGTGACGCAACATCGACACTTCGCTCAAAACTTACCGGCTAATCAGCGCGAGCTTCGGAGGGTGCATTGATGCGCTCACGGATCTCGCTGAGGCGCGTCCACTGCTGCAGGACGGCCGGAAGCGCGACACCGGAATCCACCAGTTCCCAGGTGTAGCTGAGGATCACGAAAATCATGCCCGCCGTGATTGCCTCAATCGACGTCGCGAACCAGAGGTTCGCCAGGATAAACGCAAACATGCCGACAAAAATTACGCCGTACAGCAAGGCTTCCGTGTCAGACAAGCGCACTTCACGCCGGCGCAGCTTCATGAGGTGTACGAACAACGGCTCGTGACGACGCTGCTCGAGAATCGACACCTGCCTTTCGGTCTGCGCGTTCAGGCCCGCATTGAGGCGGTAGAAGCGACGATGAAACAGCGCATAGACCCCACTCAATGCAAGCAGCGCACACACGCCACTCACGCCCAGCCGGACGTCAAAACTCCACAGGATGACGATACTCACCAAAACCTGCACCACGGACGTCAGCAGCTCCGGCACGTGCTCTTCGAGGAAGTCCACCATCTCCCGGCTCATATCGAGACGTGCGTTGACCCGCGATACCGGCTGCTCGCGAATTCGGTTGACCAGTTCGGCGCCGAAATGCACGCGCATCGTGCCGTAAGCGCGCGTGTCGTACAGCCGTGCACCCACAGCGACAACCACCAGCGCGAGCATCACCGCCGCGAGCTCGATCAGAGCGCCCGGCTCAGAGGCCAGCAGGGCATCGATCGCCCGGCCGATGAACAACGGCACGAGTGCCCACAACAGATTTTCGAGGAGAACCAGGAACCAGGTTATGGCGATCTTGCCGCGAAATTCGCGGAAGAGCATGCCGACATCCAGCGTGCCGTGCAGTCGCATGGGCTTACTCACTTTGCAATTGTCGTTGGCTACTGCGCCTTGCCAACAATGGCGTGTCTCAACGGGGTGCGAAGAACCAGACCATAGTAACTGACTGCAATGACCGGAATAGCGATCGCGAGTGTCAGCAGGTATTTGAGAATCGCCGGCAGATCGGCCACAACGAGCAGACCGCCGGCCGCCACAACCACCGGAAAATGCACCAGGTAGACCCAATATGAGGCCTGGCCCAGTACTCGTCCGGCGTTGGTCGGCTTATCGAGATGCAGGGTAAACCAGCCGATCAGGGCAACGGTCATGCCCACGCCCAGCATGCCGTTACTGATCCCGGCAAGGACCCCGGTGGCAACGTCGATCGAAGTTTCATCAAACAGGCGTGCCCGGCTCGCCCAGGCGCAAACCGGCAGCACGCAGAGCGCTGCGATCAGCGGCAGCCGCCAACGTGTCTGCCAGCTCTCGAGCACGCCTTGTTGCCCGTAAAGAAACCAGCCAAGGACGAAGTAGCCGAACAGCGTAATCTGCATCGACCAGTGCGTTCCACTGCCGGTGTCGAAGATGTAAGCCGGGATCGTCGTCAAAGCCGCCAATACCGCGATGGCTAACATGCCCCCGTAACCGTCAAACCGCTTCGCTAAAACGGCAGACAGTGACGCCGCTACGCCGCTACGGCGCAGTAGCGAAAGTCCGGCCACCGCCAATCCGGTAAACAACAACAGCGACAGCAGGAACCACAGGTGATAAAGCTTGCTCCAGCGAATCCACTCCCCGGCCAGGAATACGCTCCACCCTGCGCTGACAGAGTCAGACGCGACGACGCCCTTGGCAAAGTCGTAAGCGCCGCGCATCAACGGTGTGATCAGGAGATACGCCACCAGCAACGGCACGAAGATGCGACTGAATCGATTTCGCCACAGCCCTGTGCTGCCTTTACGCTCAAGCAGCAGAGCCGCGGCGAAACCGGCGGTGACGAAAAAGGCCTGCATCGCAAACGCGTACAGAAACACGGCCATAACGTCGAAACCGACATGCGTGCTGGGATCCTTGAACGATCGAGGAACCGTGAGGTACGGCAGCAAGGGGTGCCCGAACATGACGACGAACATCATACCGGTGCGCAGGTGATCTATCGCGTAATAGCGACGCTTGGCCATTTCGTATTCCAGCATTTGGTCGGGCGAGTTTCCGCTCTTATAGTAAGCACACACTCGCACTCTCCACATTTTGGCACGCTCCGGGCGCAGAGCATCTGATTTTGACGAATCTCAACCTCGATTTTTCACGATACGCTGATCGCATCGGCTACCGCGGCCCGACGGACCCCACTGTCGATGTCTTGCAGCAGCTCCATCGGCACCACACGCTCGCCGTGCCGTTCGAAAACCTGGATGTGCAGCTTGGCGTTGCGCTGGATACCTCCATCGAGGCGGCGTACGACAAGATCGTCAATCGTCGTCGCGGTGGCTGGTGTTACGAGCAGAACGGCCTGTTTGGCGCCGTCCTGTCGACGTTGGGATTCGAGGTCACGCGCCTCGCGGCCGGCGTCATGATGCACGAGAAAGGTGCCGATCGATTTGGCAATCATCTGTGCCTGATGGTCAAGGCTCCCGGCACGGAGCAACGCTGGCTGGCGGACGTCGGTTACGGCGGTAGCATGCTTCATGCAATCCCGTTAAGCCCCGGCGAACACAGCCAACCCCCCTACGCGCTCAGCATTTCATCGCTTGGCGAGGGATGGCTTCGCTTCTGCGAAAGCGCGGTGGATGATGCGCCATTTTGCTTTGATTTCCCCCTAATTGAGGCTAACGAGGCGCTTTTGTCGTCGAAATGCGTTGAACTTCAGACCGCTGAGGATTCCAGTTTTGTTCTCAGCCTGGTTGCCCAGCGCCGCACTGCTACACAGCATCTATCGCTGCGAGGTCGCGTATTGCGAACGTTTGGCGTCAATGGAACGCACGAGCAGCTGCTCGAAAGCCCGGAGCAACTGGTGGACACGCTGGTCAACACGTTTTCACTGCAGATGCCCGCGGTCGCTGAGCTCTGGCCACGCATCTGCGAGCGCCACGACGAGCTCTTTCCGGAAAGGAACGACAATCGCTGAATCGCGCGTGTTTTTTGCCGAGAAACGTGCTCTCCAGATCCGGATCAAGACGAACGTCCCAAAACTACGTTTGGTGACACTTTTGGCGTTAAGGAAACGCCAAGCAGGTCGATACCCATTACCTACGCTGTGCATATCGGAAGTAGTGAAATGGCGACCGAAATCCCCCGCAAGCTTGCTCTTGCCTCTACCGTTCTCGCCCTGTCAGCGACCAATGCTGTCGCGCTGGACGATCCTAACGATCTTTTCGACCTCAGTATCGAGGAGCTCGTTAATCTCGAGGTAACCTCCGTCAATCGGAACGCCGAGCGCCTGTTCGACACGTCCTCGGCGGTTCACGTGATCACGCGTGACGACATTGAGCGGCATGGGATCCGAAGCATCCCTGAAGCGCTGCGACTGGCTCCGGGCATTTCAGCCCTGCAAATCGACGCGAACAAGTGGTCGATCGCCTCACGCGGTTTCGGTGGACGATTTACCAACAACCTGCTTGTTATGATGGACGGACGCCTGCTGTACACGCCCTCATTTTCCGGTGTCTATTGGGACATCCAGCACACGCTGATCGAGGAAGTGGAGCGGATTGAGGTTATCCGCGGACCCGGTGCCGTTGCCTGGGGCACCAACGCAGTCAACGGCGTTATCAACATCATTACGGCAAACGCGAACAACAGCGGCGACGATATTGTCACCGGTCTGGACCCGCACGGCAGTTCATTCGCCGGTGTCCGCTACAGTCAGCAGCTTTCCGATTCAGCGTCCTATCGAGCCTTCGTCCACTACACCGACGGCGCCAGCAGCACGCTGGAAGACGGCAGCGATGCAGACGATGACTGGGACCTGCTGCGGGCCAACGTCCGGGCCGATTGGAGCACAGACAAAGCCAACTACTCGATGACGGTTGATGCCCACTCAGGCACGATGGGCAGCACTCAGCGCTTCTACCTGTTGACGCCGCCGTTTTTGAGTTTTGCGCCGACCGAGACTGATGTGTCGGGCGCCTACGCCATGTTTGACTGGGCGCTGAGTGAGCAAGCGGATCGTAGCACCAGCGGACAGTTCTACGTCGATTATTCCGAACGCAGTAACGAGTTCCTTTACGGTGAAGATCGCCTGACGATCAGCGCCGAGATTCAGCATCGTCGAACCGTCGGTCGGCATGAAATTAGCGTCGGTGGTTCGCTGCGCAACTCCGAGTTTGATTTTCGGGAGTCGCAACAGCTTGTGTTCTCCGAGGATTTCTCCACCAACCGCGTGGCCAGTGCCTACATTCAGGACGAATACTGGCTGTCGCCGGATCGCCTGAGCGTAACGGCCGGCTTGAAGCTCGAGAACAACAACTACTCACCGGACAACATCGAATGGATGCCCAGCCTGCGTATCCTGTGGAAGCCATCAAGCCAGCACACGGTCTGGGGCGCAGTGACCAGAGCCGTACGTTCTCCCGCAATTTCGGACCTGGGGTTGCGGATCGTCGACCTGGGAGCGCCGCTGCCCCCTTTGACCGCGATCAATCCGTTTCCACTGCCGGCGCGCCAGGGCACCGTTGGAAACCCGGATTTCGAATCCGAGACGTCGGTCAGCATTGAATTCGGTGTTCGGGGCCAGCTCAGCGATCGCGTGAGTTACGACTTCGCGCTGTTCTCCACAGACTACGATGGACTGCGTTCGCTGACACTGATTGACCCGCTTTGTTCGCCCTCCGGGATTAATGTCGTTCAGGATCCAAGCTGCCTGTTTACCTCCACGGAAATTCTTGGCCTCGCAATTTTCACAAACGACGACGACGGCTTTTCCAACGGCGGCGAACTGGCTGTTGACTGGCAGGTGAGAGACGATCTGCGCTTGCGGACCTCGGTTTCAGTGGCCAATGACAAACAGCAATCAAGTAACTCATTGAGCGTGCCCCAGAGTTCGGCATACCCGCCGCTGCAGGCGAGTGTCCGTGCTTTGTGGAGTCCACAGGACAAGTTGAGCGTCGCCGTCTGGGTTCGCTATGTGGATGACGTTGAAGCCAACAGCATCGACAACTACTGGCAGGCAAACCTGCACACACGCTGGAATGTGAACAATCACTGGATCGCGTCATTCGGCATTCGCAATGCGATTGAGGACGACAACATTGAGGCGCGTTCACAGATTAACGAGCTGCCGCGTATCTATATCGAGACTGCTGCTTTCGCAAACCTGCGTTACTCGTTCTAGGGAGTAGCGAGTAAGGTCATGAATTGCCGATGGCTCACCGTGTTGCTGATCGGGCTGCTGACAAGCAGCCTGATGCCTGCCCCGTTGTGGGCAGCCGCAACGGCCTCAACGGTCGCCGAAGAGGACGTCAAGCTGGCACTGGTCTACAAGATCGCGCGATTTGTGAGCTGGCCGGATTCGGGTAGCGGCTCCTTCCTGTTGTGTGTAACCGGTGACTCGACCTTCGATGCGGCCAACAACAAACTGGCTGGTCGTCAGATTCGCGAACGTCAAATTGCCATCGCAAAAGTCACTTCCGCAAGCAAACAACAGCCGGCCTGTGACGCTCTGTATATTTCCAGGGATTCAAGGGGGACCTCGCGGAACCTGCTTGAGCAATTCGACGGCAAACCGGTACTGACGCTAAGCGATTCCGAGGACTTTGCCACGACCGGCGGCATGGTCGGACTGACCATCCGTAACAAGCGGGTTGGCATCCAGATCAACGTCGAAAATTATGAACGCGTCGGCCTGTCCGTGAATTCCCAGCTGCTGCAGCTCGCGGAATTGGTTGGTGAGCGGAGAGCGAGTCGATGAAAAAAACGCTCGCCCATCTCTCCCTGACGCGCAAGGTTCAGATCATCATCCTGGTGGCCGCGAGCGTCGCGCTGTTGTCTTCGTCACTGGTGCTGCTCGCCGCCGAAACATACAAGGCACGCAGTGAGTTAAAGAGCCAGCTATCAACACTGGCTGAGGTGGTCGGCACAAACAGTGCTGGCGCGTTGAGCTTTGATGACACCCAACAGGCAAGGTCGGTGCTCGAGACCCTGAAGGCTCAGGCCAGCATCGAGTCTGCCGCGGTTTACTCGATCTTTGGCGATGAACTGGCACGACTGGGTATGACATCCGCCGAGATGCCCGTCGACTGGATCAACAATACGCAGTTTTCAACGCAGACCCTTCATCGCGGAGAGGGCTTCCGCTACATGGAGCTCGCCCAACCGGTCATTTTTGACGGCGAACGTCTCGGCACCATCTACGTCCGCTCTTCTCTGCAGCCCGTCATCGACAAAGTCGTTTGGGCACTGGCGATCACCGCATCATCCTTGCTGGTCGGCGCCCTGATCGCGCTGGCTCTCGCCGCCTGGTTAACGCCGGCAATCGTCGATCCAATCGGCACACTGGCAAAGCTCGCGCAATCGGTCACCAGCAGTGAGGATTTCAGTCTGCGCGCTGCGGTTGACGGACGGGACGAAATCTCACGATTGGCAAAGTCCATAAACCGAATGTTGTCGCAGCTTGAGGTGCGCGACCAGCGACTAGCGGCGCACCGTGACCGACTGCAAACGGAAGTGGATGAGCGAACAGCCAGTCTCGCACATGCCAACGAGCGCCTTGAGGACTTCGTCGAGGAGCTCAAGGATGCACGCGACACCGCAGAGGCTGCCAGTGACGCCAAAAGCGAATTCCTCGCGCGAATGTCGCATGAAATCCGTACACCGATGAACGGCGTGCTTGGCATGACGGAGCTGATGCTGAATTCGACAGAGCTGGATCCCATGCAGCGCCGTTACGCAGACAGTATCCGTCACTCCGCTGTCGCCCTGCTCGGCATCATCAATGACATTCTCGACTTCTCGAAAATCGAGGCCGGCCGACTCGAGCTGGATTTCGACGACTTTCGACTCCGGGAAACCGTGGAGGAAGTTGCTGAGTTGCTGGCGGAGCAAGCATCGGCCAAGGGCGTCGAACTCATTTGCGATCTACCCGCTTCGGTCATCGATTACCGTCACGGTGACAGCCTCCGTATCCGCCAGATTCTGCTTAACCTTGTCGGCAACGCCGTTAAATTCACCGAACACGGTGAAATCGTCATTCGCGTGCGCGAAGCCACCGAAGAGAAAGGCATTTTGGTGCAGGTCGATGACAGCGGCGTGGGAATCGCCAAGGACAACCACCACCGAATCTTTGACTCCTTTTCTCAGGAGGACGGTTCCGTCACGCGTCGCTTTGGCGGCACCGGCCTCGGACTCGCGATCTGCAAGCAGCTCGTCGAGTTGATGGGCGGCGAGATCGGCTTCGAGAGTGAAGCCGGTGAAGGTACAACGTTCTGGTTCCGAATTCCGTTGCCGATTGTTGACGCTACGGAGACCTACCGCACAGACGAGCGCCTCGCCCAATGTCGCGTGCTGGTCGTGGTCGACAACGAAACCAACTGCAATGTCATCAGCCAACACTTGCGCGACTGGGGGATGGAAGTTACACCTGCCCACTCCGGACGTGAGGCCATCAGGCTGGTTGAGATTGATCATTCCTTTGACATCGTCGTCATGGACTACGACCTGTCCGACATGGACGGACTGAGTGCCGTGAAGGCATTGCGCAAAGCGCAGTGCCAGGCCAGAGTCATCATGCTTAGCCAGGTCACCAACCCGATCAGCGACAGCAAGAGAGCAAAGTTTCAGCTGGGATGCACGCTGACCAAACCGGTCCGTGTGCACAGCTTGATGAAGTGTGTGCGTCGCCTGTCGCCGGGTATCGATACCGACACCATGACCGAGGCACAACACACGGACGAGGAACGCTCCAACAATTCAAAGCTGGGCATGTCGGTCCTGCTTGTGGAAGACAACGACATCAACCAGGAAGTCGCGAAAGCGATGCTGAAGATGCTCGACTGCGATGTTGACAGCGCTTACAACGGCAAAGAGGCCGTCGATCTCATTATCAAACAGTCCCGCCAATACGACGTCGTGTTGATGGACTGCCAGATGCCTGAAATGGACGGCTTTACGGCAACACAACACATACGCGACCACGAAGAGGCAACCGGTGGCGGTCCGGTTTGCATTATCGCGTTGACGGCTAATGCCTTGGCTGGTGATCGGGAACGGTGCATTGCCGCGGGAATGGACGACTACCTGGCGAAGCCGTTCACGATGGCCGAGCTTCGGGACATACTTGAGAGCGCCACGGAAGATGACGCAATGACGGACAGTCCGCTGGATTTCGAGCGCGTCACCCTCCTGAAGAGCAAATCCTCTGCCGCCGGTGGCAGTCTGTTCGACCGAATGGTGAGCGTGTATCTCGGCAGTTCCCGAAAACTGCTGGCCTCGATGGAACGCGCCGTGGACGATCAAGACACCGCCGAACTTCGCTCCTTGGCGTCCGCACTCAAGTCCAGCAGCACCAATGTAGGTGCGGTTCGAGTCAGCGCCGCCTGCGCCTTTTTCGAGACCGCGACCGACAACGTCGCCAACCAAGCGGCGAATGAGCGGCTGGCTCGCATCCGCCTCGAACACGAGGAAGCCCTCGACGCACTCAAGTCCGAAGCCGTAGGCGCGGAACTCACCGCTTCCGATACCGCCTAGTTTGTGTCTCCGCCCTCGGAGATGATCTCCGGGTAGCGCGGTTGCCAGCGAAGCGCGCTGATTCGCTGCTTCAGCTCCTCGTCGGACGCCGCCGGTGCCCTGCCCTCAGTCACCGCCTGACGCGCCACCGCGAGAGCCACTTCACCACAGACATCCCACAGTCGATTGACCATCGGCACCAGGCAACCCTGTTCGATTTCCTCGTCAAGTAACGACTCGGCCATTGCCTCCGCCGCCGCCGAGATCATTGTATCGCTGACCGAGTTGGCTTCGCTCGCCACCGTACCGAGGCCGATACCCGGAAACACAAACACGTTGTTCGCCTGCCCGATCCGGACCGGGCCGCGCGGTGTCTGCACCGGCTCGAAGGGGCTGCCGGTAGCAACCAGCGCCTTGCCTCCGGTCCACTGCAGCAGCTCCGCCGGCGTTGCTTCGCTGATCGATGTCGGGTTCGACATGGGCAATATGACCGGCTGCTCGCAATTCTCCAGCATCGCTGTGACCGTATCCTCGTCGAACGAACCGCCCTGACCGGACGCGCCGATCAGTACATTCGCTTTGCTGGCGGAAACGACTTTCGCAAGGCTTCGACGATCGTCAGCCGACAAACCAAGCTGGTTGGCTTCGTCTGCAGGCCAGGCCATTTCCTCTTTGTACGGATCGAGACCTTCGCGTTCATCGCTGATAAGACCGCGGCTGTCCATGACGATCACTGAACGCGCCAGCGCCTCTCCTCGGAGACCGGCGGCGCTGAATCGACTCTTTAGCTGGCGAGTGATTCCAAGGCCCGCGGCCCCCGCGCCGTAAATCACAACACGCGCGTCGGACAACGGCGTACCGTTGATCCGGAAGCCCGCCTCGACGCACGCTGTCGCCACGGCACCGGTTCCCTGGATATCATCATTAAACGACGGGACGTCCTGCTGGAAACGCTGCAGGATCATCAGGGCATTGTCTTTACGAAAGTCTTCCCACTGGATAAGCGCCTTCGGGAATACCGTCCGACAAGCCTCTACAAATTCATCGACCAACGAGATGTAGTCGTCGCCGCGCAATCGACGCTGGCGATAGCCCAGATACAACGGATCCTCGAGCAGGTCGTCGTTCTCGGTGCCGACATCCAGACTGACCGGCAGAGTGTAGGCCGGATGGATACCCGCTCCGGCAACGTACAAGGCGAGCTTGCCAATACTGATGGCCATACCGCCGGCGCCCTGGTCACCGATGCCGAGAATCGATTCGTTATCGGTCACGACCATCAGCCGGATATCCCGCCCCTGAAGTGCCTTCTCCAGCACCTCCCGGATACGACCGCGATGATCCGGCGTAATAAAAATGCCGCGAGCGCGACGGTATACGCGGGAGTAATACTGCGATGCCTTGCCGACCGTCGGCGTGTAAATAAACGGCATCAGCTCTTCGAGATGACGGCTTAAAAGCGCGTAGAACAGGGTTTCGTTGCGATCCTGCAATGCGGCGAGACCGATATTGCGGCCAACATCGTCCTCGTTGAATGTAATCGACTTATAGATGCGCTGAACTTGCTGGTCGATCGTGTTGTGCTGTGACGGGAGCAATCCTTCCAGCCCGAGACGTCGGCGCTCTTCGGCGGTGTAACCCGTGCCCTTGTTGAGCAACGGAAACCTCAACAGGTCCTTGCCGAATATCTCGGTCACGACGCGGTCGCCGTCCGGCGACTGCTCCAGGTCAAACTTCTTCACGATTCCCTAACCCCAAAACGGCGAGCCCGTATCTTACGCACAAGGACCAGCGAAGGGCGGTTTTTGTTTCAGGCGATAGAGATGCTCGGCTCAGGCAATGCCGGCATTCTTGAAGGGCAACTCTCGCACCCGTGAACCGGTCGCCGCAAACCAGGCATTGGCGATCGCCGGCGCCACCGGCGGGACCCCAGGTTCCCCGACGCCGGCAGGTAGCGCATCGGTATTCATGATGTCCACGTGAATGTCACGAGGCGCATGCGTCATGCGTGCCAGCGCGTAGCCGTCAAAATTGCCCTGTTCAATGCTGCCGTCCTTTGCGGTCAATTCACTGAACAAGGTCAGACTGATGCCGAAAATGCCCGCCCCTTCCATTTGCGAGCGCACGCGGTCCGGATTGATGACTCGACCCGCGTCCACGGCAAACCAGAGCTCGTCCACCGAAATCTTGCCAGCGGCATTCGAACTGACCTCCGCTACGACAGCGACGTAAGCCAGGAACGAACGATGGACCGCAATTCCAAGACCCCTGCCCTCCGGCAGCTCTCGACCCCAACTCGCCATGTCACTGACCCGCCGCACAACATCGGCCATGCGGCCGGTGTCGATCGGATAATCGTCAATGCTCTGGCCGTAGTTGCCATAGGCGACGCCGTAGTCCGCCGGATCAATCTTGCGCGGCTCACCCAGTAGCTCTAGCAGGTAGTCCTTTGAATCCCTGCCCGCCGCATGTGCCAGTTCATCGGCAAAGCTGCTGGCCGAGAACGCGTGGAAGATGTTGGCCACAGAGCGTAGCCAGCCGATACGTGTATGCACGGGCGTGGTGTGCACCTCAATCTGCATCGAGGCCACGTCCAGCGGGTTGTCGATGAGACCCAGATCTTTCTCGAACGCCTCCTGCTGGGCGTACTCGGTACTAAAGGTGCTTGAGATCGGCGGGAACGCGCTGCGCTGCAGCCACGCCGTGGTCTTGCCGTCCGCATCAAGTCCGCCTTTCAGGTATTGCGCGCTGACCGAGTGCAAGTAGCCGTTGCGGATGTCGTCCTCGCGGGTCCAGGTCACCTTGACGGGTTTTCCGAGGCGCTTCGCGAGCCAGGCCGCTTCCGCCACGAAATCCGCCTTGGATTTGCGACCGAATCCACCGCCCAGCAAGGTAACGTGGATCGTCACCTCCGCTTCGTCGATACCCAGCACTTGCGCCACGGTTCGGCGTGCCGCCTGCGGTGCCTGTGTGCAGGCCCAGACTTCGCATCGGCCGTCATCGTGAACGATGGCCGTCGCTGCGGGTGGCTCCATCGGTGCCTGAGCCAGATGTGGCGCGTAATATTCCGCCTCTATGACGGTTGCCGCATCGACGAAGGCCTTTTCCACGTCGCCGGTCGAGACAACCGCGTCGCCGTCAGTTCGAACCTTGTCGGTTAGCGTGGATCGGTAGTCGCCCGAGTTGTAGCTCTGGTTCTCGCCACGTTCCCAGTCGACCTGCAGCGCCGCGCGGCCCTTGTTTGCCGCCCAGGTGTTGCTGGCGATAACGGCGATTCCGCCGATGGGGTTGTAAAACACCGGCTTGGTTGCCTCCGGCAGCGCAACGACAGCTTCAACCCCGGAGACGGCCAACGCCGCGTCCTCGTCGTAGCTCTTCGCCGTACCGTGCAGCACCGGGCTCCGCTCCACCGACGCGTACACCATGCCGGGCAACACGGTGTCGATGCCGTAGTTCGCGGCGCCCGTGGTCATCGCGGTGTTGTCGACACCGTTGACCGGTTTGCCGATGTAGCGAAACTCGGACGGATCCTTTAACGGCACATCATCCGGTACGGGAAGATCGGCCGCCGCGCCAGCGACGTCGCCGTAACCCAGCGTACGTCCGCTCGAGGTGTGAGTGACGACGTTGCCACGCGCATCACACTCGTCTGCCGGCACACCCCACTCGTTGGCGGCTGCCTGTCGCAGCATGTGTCGCGCCGTCGCGCCGGCGCGTCTCAATGTGTCGAGATGGCGCCGAATGCTGGTCGACCCGTCGGTGTTCTGGTCGCCGTACTTCGCATCACCTTCCGCCTGCAGCAAACGAATACTGTCCCAGCTTGCCTCGAGCTCGTCGGCGAATACCTGCTGTAAACTGGTACGCACACCCTGACCCATTTCGGACCGGTGGCAAACGATGTCGATGCCGCCGTCCTCACGAACGGCAATGTAGACATTCGGTTGAAAGACGTTTGTACCCGCAGCGTTGGCAAATGCCGGTAGCTGCGTCACCAGAGCCAGCCCACCCGCGACCTGTCCCGTGCGCTTCAGGAAATCCCGGCGGCTGAGTTTGCTGAGCCCGCTCATGACAGGTCCTCCGCAGCGTCTTTCACCGCCGCTTTTATGCGGTTGTAGGTGCCGCAGCGACAGATGTTTCCGGACATGTAGGTTTCGATATCCCGATCACTGGGTGACGGGTTCTGCGCCAGCAGCGCTGCGGCCTGCATGATCTGGCCGGACTGGCAGTAGCCGCACTGGGCGACATTGTGTTCTCGCCAGGCCTTTTGCACCGGGTGCTCGCCGTCTTCCGACAAACCCTCGATGGTCGTTACCGTCTTGCCTATCGCCGCGGACAGCGGGTACGAACACGAGCGTATCGGCGTCCCGTCAACGTGCACCGTGCAGGCACCACAGAGTGCTTTTCCACAGCCAAATTTTGTGCCCGTCAGGCCAACCAGGTCACGGATCGCCCACAACAGCGGCATATCCGGCTCCGCGTCGATCGTACGCGTTTGTCCATTAATCGTGAGTTCTGCTCGCATTACACGCCCCCGTGAATTCGAAGTGTCAGATTAGCACGTCCGGAGAATAGCGATAACGGAAGCGCCCAGCGTCGGCATCGCGTGGACGATGGGACGGATGGGGTAACGGGGCGTGTTCTGTTGCGAACACGGAGGTTCGCTGGGGCGGTCTAGCCCATGTCGTAGGGATTGGTGTTGTCGCTGGGCGCCGCCGACGGTTCCTCGAGGCTGAGGCCGCCAAAATCGTTCTCGTCCTGCGAGAGCTGCTCGCAGCGCTTCTGAATCATGGCCAGCTTTAGTGAGACGCTGGATTCGGACAGAGGCTGTGTGTCGGTGTCTTTTCGCATAGTCATTGTCGCCATTCTGCGACTCCCGCTGTCGCCATTTTGCGACGCCCGGAAAGTATAGGAACCCCGCGGACGCCAAAGTGTGAACTATGTCACAGTCGACCGGTGCAAATTCAACGAATTCATGACGTTATGTCACCTCGATGGTGACGATCGCGAAAAAAGCCAAACTGGAAAGGAATGCGTCAGAAGCGGACGAGCGCCGAACCCCAGGTGAATCCGGCACCAAACGCCTCAAATAGCAGCAGTTCGCCACGCTTGATGCGACCGTCGCGGACTGCTGTGTCCAGTGCCAGGGGGATGGACGCCGACGACGTGTTTGCATGCTCGTCCACCGTGACAACCACCCGCTCCATCGGCAGGTTAAATTTCCTGGCCGCCGCGGCGATGATCCGCAGATTGGCCTGGTGGGGTACCAGCCAGTCGATATCGGATGCCTGCAGGCCGGTGCGCGCGAGGGTCTCACGGGCCATCGAATCCAGCGTGGCCACCGCCCGCTTGAAAACCGCGTTGCCCTTCATCTCGATAAAACCGCCGGCTTCCTCCGGCTTGTAACCGGTCGAAATACCCTTGGGCACATGCAGTAGGTCCTCGAACTGACCGTCCGAATGCACATGGGTGCTGATGACGCCCTCATCCTCGGTCGCTTCAAGCACGACACAGCCGGCGCCGTCGCCGAACAACACCGCGGTCGTGCGATCTTCCCAATTCAGTATGCGGCTGTAGGTTTCGGCGCCGATGACCAGCGCCCGGGTCGCACCGCCGGTCCGAATGAATCGGTCAGCGACATCCAGCGCATACACGAAGCCGGCACACGCCGCGGCGACATCCATGGCCGGACAGTTACGAATACCCAGCCGACGCTGGATGATGCAGGCGGTGCTTGGAAATATCTTGTCGGGTGTCGTTGTGGCGACGACGATCAGGTCTATGTCATCAGCGACCCGGCCAGCCGATTTGAGCGCCCGCTCCACCGCCATCAGGGCCATATCGCTGGTTGTCTCGTCATCCGCAGCGATGTGTCGACGGGCGATGCCGCTGCGCTCGCGGATCCATTCGTCGGAGGTGTCGAGAAAATCCTCGAGATCCTTGTTCGTCAGCACCTTTTCCGGCAGATAACTTCCAGTTCCGGCAATGCGGCTATTGGGCATGGCTAGCTCCGGCTCATAAACGCGGCTATCTCGCGCAAGGTCGGGTAATCGAACAGGTCGCTGATATCGAGCTTGCCCGGATAGCGTTCGTCGATCGCCAACGTGATCTCGGTCAGTGTCAGCGAGCTTACGCCAACCTCGAACAGGTTATCGTCCGGGCCGATGACGCGATCCTTGGAAAATTCCGTGCAGATCGCGACCAGCTCAGCAAGCAGCGGGTCCTCTTCGGTCACGACATCCGTGGTTTCAGGTGGCTCCAGCTCAGCAAGCACGTCGCTGAATTCACCGGCCTGGTAGTCGCGCAGAAGGTGCGCGCGCTGGACCTTGCCGCTGGTGGTTTTCGGAATCCGCGGTACCGGTACAACGTGATCGACCTCAATACCCACGCGCTCACCGATCAGATCGCGAACCGCGGCAGCAATCGGACGGAAATCATCGATCGACTGGCGATACAGGATAAAGCAGATCAGTGACTCGGTCTGCTCTCCCGCTATCGTCGCGCCGGCGATGGCCACCTTGCCGAGATCGAGACCGTCGACCTCCGCAAGAATCTCTTCGAGATCGTGCGGGTAGTAATTTTGCCCGTTGAGAATAATCAGGTCTTTCTGGCGTCCCGTGATGACCAGCTGTCCGTCCGCAATCACGCCAACGTCGCCGGTTTTCAGCCAACCATCGGCCGTGAACAGCCCGGTGGTTGCCGCTGCATCGCCGTAAACACGTTCGGTGACGCTGTCGCCTTTCAGTTGGATATGACCGACGCGGCCGTCCTCGAGACTGAGGTCGTTATCGTCGGTCAGTCGGATCTCGACGTCGCGAATCGCCGTACCCACCTTAAGGAAACTGACCGCGTCTTCGTGTCCGGGCGGGACCGGCTGAAAACGATCGCCAACTTTCAGACTGTGGCGATCGACGACGATGCGAGAGAAATCATCGCCGGGCGTACCGAAGGACACGCCGACCGTGGCCTCAGCCAGTCCGTAGACCGGAAACATGGCCGTTCGCTCAAGGCCCAGCGGGGCGAGCGCACTCATGAAATCCTCGCAGAGATCCCAGGATATGGGCTCGGCGCCGTTTAGGATCAGTTTTACCGATGACAGGTCGATGCCGTCCGGCAATCCCTTGCGCTCGAACAGCTTCAGAAAGTGCTTGTAGCCGAAATTCGGTGAGCACAACTGGGTTGCCCTGAGCTCGCTGGCTTTCATCATCCACAGCAATGGGCGCCTTACGAACAGGTTGGTGTCCATGACCGCGTGATTCATACCGGCGGCAAGCACGCTCAGGTGGTAACCAATGAGCCCCATGTCATGCGTCAGCGGCATCCAGCTCAGTGACTGGTCGTCGCCCGCCCAACCTGCGCCCTCGCAGATCGCACGGATGTTCACGCACAGGTTTCGATGCGTCAGCACGACGCCCTTGGGATCGCTGGTCGAGCCGGAGGAATACTGGATGAACGCAATATCGTCCGCGGTCACGTCGCGCACCGTCCCGGCGACCTCGGCATTGACGTCGCTCATCAGCACCGTCTTTGCGTCGAGAATCGCCACAACGTCCGTCTGGTCGGTGGATTCCGCGAATTCACGCAAGCGTTCCAGCAAACCCAGTTCGGTAAACAGCGTGGCCTGGTCGAGCTGTTTGAGGATGCGAAACAGTTTGTAGCGATGTTCGTCGCTGATACCGACCGCGACCGGTACCGGCACGATACCTCCGAGCACGGCCGCCCAGAAGGCGACGACAAAACTCTCGTTCGATTTGCTGAAAATCACCAGCTCATCACCCTGCTGCATTCCCTTGGCCTGCAGTGCGCCCAGCAGGCGCATGGCGCGTTGGTACAGCTCGTCAAAACTGACGTCAGACTCGTCTGTCTCGCCGTCGATGAACCGGATATGCCGGTCTTTGCCGCGCGCCTCGGCGAGCAGCTCAATCAGGGTGTTGTAAAGCTTCATTCAGTGACTGCGCAGTTCAGGTTTGAGGAACATATCGCCTTTGGAACGCAAATTGATCGCGAGCTCCAGTGCCGGCTCCTCATCGGTGGTGCGAATCATACGGAAAACCGGCAGCAAACGCGCGAGGTGAATCTTCATTTCCAGGAACGAGAAATACTCGCCCAGGCAACGTCGCGGACCGAGAGAAAACGGGAAATACGGCCGGTCCTTCTTCGGCTGGTTTTCGAGCAGAAAACGGTCCGGATCAAACGTCTGCGGTTCCGGATAGAAGCGCTCGGTGTGATGAAGGATGTACGGCGACAGATAAATATCGGTCCCGGCCGGCACATCGAAATCGTCGAGTTCGTCCTCCTCGTCGGCACGCCTTGTAAACAGCCAGACGGGCGGATACCGGCGCAGCGTTTCCTCGAGCACCTGCTGGGTGTACACCATGCGAGCCAAATTCTCCGCCGTCACCGACGCCGCATCCGGCATCGCCTCGGCGATCTCGGCCAGCAGCCTGGCTTCGACGTCTGGCTGGTCACTCAACACGTGCCAGACCCAGGCCAGCGTATTCGCCGAGGTTTCGAAGCCGGCGATGATCAGGTTCATCAGTTCGTCGAGGAGTTCCCTGTCGTCGAATTTGCGGCCCTGCTTGTCTTCCGCGTTCATGTACATGCCCAGAAAATCGAAGGGATACGCTGTGTGGGAGGCGCGCCGCGCATTCACCAGCTCCAGCATGTAGTTTCGCAACGCCCTCGCCTTTATGACGACGCTGAGGTCGCGCGCCGAGTCCTGGCTCAGGAACGAAAACGGATTGTCGTCACCCGCAAAAATCCGCTCGCAGTCATCGCCGAAAATACTGACGAGGATCAGCTCGAGCGCGAAATCGTTGGTTTCCGTGTTGATATTCAGGACGCGGCCGTCCTCGACCGCTGCAATCCAGGCGACCTTGCGACGTTCAGCGCAGTCTCGCATCACGTCGACCAGTCGGTGTACCGCCTGGCGGGTAAACGCAGGCTGGATCATCGTCCTTGAACGTCGCCAGACATCGCCGTCACTGACGATAAGGCCGTTACCGAGCAACATTTTGACGCGTTCGAAACCCGGTCCTTTGCTGTACTTTGCATGCCGGCGGGTCAGGATACGACGGACCTCGTGCGGGTCATTGATGAAATACGCGAGTCGCCCGGACGGCTTCTCAACCGCCACAATGTCGCCGTACTCGTCGCGCAGGGCTTCCAGTGTCTGCAGGGTCTCGGGGTCGATGCCCAGGGCCACCTGCCCGGCAGGTCCGGGCGGTCGTCGAAATGGTGGCTCAGGCTGGGTCATCGAGGTGCAGGCGATCAGGGTGTGGCCCGGAATTCTACATTGACCGCAAAATCACCGATACTGCAGGCTTACAGGCTCAACTCCGACTAACCACCATGAGCGAAAAACAGCCGGTCGACTACTCGTCCGTGGAATCCCGACGCAGCGCCTCCTCGAAGCGCAGCATGACCTTCAGCCGCCGCCTCTACTATTCCCTGGGCCTGCCCGTGCTCAAGGGGGTTATCAGGCTGTTAACGTCGACCTACCGCTACCAGGCCGTGCTCGGCAAGGACCAGATAGAGCCGTTCATCCTCGACGGTAAACTGTGCGCCCCATGCTATTGGCATCAGCACCATGTCCTGTGCTCGACCCTCGTTCGTGCGTGGTCCGATCGAGGCTTCAAGGCCTGCTTCCTGATTTCCGGCTCGGTGGATGGCGAGGTCCCTGAGCGTATCGCGCGCTCCTGGGGTGCGGAGGTGATTCGCGGTTCCGCAAACCAGAGCGGTGCCCTCGCCCTTCGCGATATGCAGGCCATGATGAAACGTGGCTACAGCATCATCACGACGGCCGACGGCCCCCGCGGACCCCAGTACGAGTTCAAATCGGGCACCGTCCTGATGGCTCGCATAGCCGGTGTGCCGATTATTCCGGTGGCCTGCGCGGCCGATCGTGCGTGGTACCTGAAGCGCTGGGATCGATTCATGATTCCCAAGCCGTTTGCCCGAGTCGTCGTGGGCGTCGGCGATCCGTACGACATCCCGAGAAAGACGCCCGTGGACGAGATGGAGACCCATCGTTTGAACGTTCAGGAAGCAGTCATGTCCCTGATGAGAGAATGCGAAGACGCTTTACACTCAGGTTGAGGACCCGATGCGCCAACTCACGCTAATCCTGCTGCTGATTGCCCTGCCGGTATTCGGCAGTGAGCTCATTCCGCACGAAGCGGAGTACAAAGTGCAGATCAGCATTGCCGGCGGCAAGCTCACCACTCGCCTGTCCGAAGCTGACGGAGTGTATACGGCCAATCACGTCATCAAGCCCACCGGAATCGCGCGCATTGCCGGCGGCGGTCGCATCGACGAAACGTCGACCTTTCGGCTGATGGATGACGACATCGTGCCGGTGGGGTATCGATCGGTCGATGAACTCAGCAGCGACAAAAGCCACGCCGACGTGCTGTTTACCGAGACCGGACGTATCCAGGGCACGGTGAACGGAGCGGCGGTCGACTGGGAACTACCGGACGACACCTTCGACCGCGTCGCTATCCAGTACAAACTGATGCTTGCGCTGGCTCAAGGTGACGAAGCCACCGCCTACACGATGTATGACGTCGATGAATTCAAGGATCTCGATATTCGATTTCTCGGCGAGAAAACCGTGAAAACGCGGGCGGGGTCGTTCACCGCGACCGGCGTACAGCACCAGCGCAAGGGCTCGTCGCGCGTTACGACGCTCTGGTGCGTGGAAGAACTGGGTTACCTGCCTGTGCTCATCGAGCAGCACCGCAAGGGCAAATTGCGCTTGAAAGCGAGCCTGAAAAGTTACAAACCGCTGGTCAGCCCAGCGCGATCGCAAGCTGCAGCGACAGGAACATAGCCGCTGTCACAACGCCGCTGATGACGGCGCCTGTCATCCAGCGCGCCGCTCGCTCAGCCAGCGGATCAACATCGATGGCCTGCAGCCGATGCCCGACCGAAATAAGCGGCGCAGCACAGCCCGCGAGCAGCGGATGACGCGCCATAAACCCGCGTAACTCTGAAATTTCTGCCGCTATCTGGCTAACCCCGGAGAGGTCGCCCAGCTCCGTTACCGCAAGCTTGCGGGACGCGGTCACATCGAGGCCGCGCCCTCGATGGGCGTGTACGAGATCGTCGTAATGATCTTCGAGTTCGGCAACCATGCGCTGGATGACGCCGGCTGATACACCCGAGGCCTTAAGCTCCTCCCGGAATCTGACGAAATCAGGGCGCAGCATGGAGCGGCTCCTCAAGCGCGTTGCGGACACCGTCCTGTATGCGCCGCCATTCGCCCTGCAACTCATCCAGACGGGACCGGCCCCGGGCCGTCAGCGCGTAGTAGACCCGCGAACGTCCGCCGACCGATTTTCGTTCGGCTGACAGGCTGCCGCTGCGTTCGAGACTGTGCAGCACCGGGTAGATCACACCTTCGCCCAGGGCGATGGACTCATTGGTTGCGATGCGCACGGAGCGAACGAGCTCGTAGCCGTACATATTGCGCTGTGCGAGCAGTCGAAGGAGCAGCAATTCGGGTACGCCACTCATAAACGGAGGGTTTGATCGGGCCATGGATCGAATATACCTCGAATTACTAGGCATTCAAGCTTTACTTTGTCGTTCTAGGTATGGTTCCATACTCTTAAGTTCTAGGTATCCACCTGGCGGGGACTATCGAGGAACGCATGATGACCAAACGACTGCTCGGCGCCATCCCGGGCGCCCTACTGGCAACCGCGACGATTATTCTGGCTATGCACGCCCTGGTCGCACAGGGAAAACCTGCGATGACGACGCCCACGCCAGGGTTCCCGATCGGTTTCGCACCCGAGATCGAGGACTCGGACCTGAGACAAACCGACGAATTTGAGCGGATCGACCTGCCGGATCCGGCACCGGTCCCGGAACAGCGACGAAAACTCAATCGTGATCCCATCGGCACCGGGGTACCGACCCGCGCGCCTCGGCCGACGATTGACAAAGACGCCGTGCTGACAACGATGCCCTCGGACAGCCCGCTGGTGGTTGTTATGCGGCCGCGTCCCGAGTTTCCGGCAAACATGGCGGCGCGCGGGCTTTCCGGCTTTGTCGACGTGATGTTTGACGTGCTGCCGAGCGGCCGGGTCATCAACGTCGAGGTGCTCGAGTCCAGCCACCGCGGTTTCGAACGATCCGCCATCCGGGCCGCAGAACGCTTTCGCTTCAAAGCGGCAGTCATTGACGGAGTGGCGCAAGCCGCAACCGGTATCCGCTACCGATTCCGTTTCGATATGGACAACTGACAGGCCGGGTGACGGTGGAACGGTGGCCTTAACACCCGCCGGGCTGCCGTTCTGCCGTCGCCCATTTAACCCGGGTCTCGAACGTAGGTTTCACGGAGCTCGTACAAATCACGCTTGCCCTTGATGATCGTAACGCGACGTTCGAGTTGCCGTCCGCTGCGTTTGACGCGCCAGGATTCCGTCATAAGACCGCCTGCGTCGTCGAGCGTGATTACCTCAAGAACATCGCCGTTAAAACCCGTCGTGCGCTCACCGACGATTGGCCCCACATTGGTCATTCGATGTTCGCCGTAGCGATACTCGCGCACAATGGAGCGGTCAAAACTGATCAACAGCGCCGTGTCCAGTTGGGTAATCCGAAGCTGGCGGCCGTACTCCAGGAACGCACGGACCTTGCGGCCCGGCTTCGCCTTGGGCCCGGAGGAACGCCTTGCCGTCGCTTCTCGTGACGTCGGCAAATTCAGTCGGTCCGGCTCCATGCGGTCCTCCTCACGAGATTCAATGCGTCTCCAGTCGCCTTCGAATTCAATCTCGGAAGGAAACGCACCGGACGGGCTAGGCAGCTTCAGGCCACTGGCGCAGCCGGCCAGCGCCAGCAGGCAAAGCATGGGTAGCAATCGCATCGGAGTCATTTCTCGGGCAAGGGAATGAAATCGTCTTCGTCGGGAACGCGGGTGAAACGATCGTCCTGCCAGTCACGTTTTGCCTGCTCCATCCGCTCGGATGAACTGCTGACGAAGTTCCACCAGATGTGGCGCTCACCGGTGAGACGATCGCCGCCCAGCAGCATGACGCTGGACGCGGCGTGTGCACGCACGTCGCCGGACCGATCGTCGTCAAGAATCGCCATCGTCCCGCCGCCGAGACGCTCGCCGGCGACCTCGGCATCGCCGTCCACCACGTAGACCCCCAGTTCCTCGGCCTCCGGCAGACCCACCCGGCTGCCGGCAGGCATCTCCAGCGCAACATACAGCGTCTCGCTTTCGGTCCGCACCGGCGACGTGGCGCCGAACGCCGAGCCGATGATAACGCTGGCGGTGACGCCGTCGATCTGCGGGCGCGGGATCTGATCGGCGCCGTAGTGTTCGAATCGCGGTTCAATACCCTCTTTGTCTTCCGGCAACGCGACCCAGATCTGCAGCCCGTGCAGGTGCTGGCCGTTCGCAAAGATCTCTGTCGTGACTTTTTCTGAATGCACGATGCCGCGACCAGCCGTCATCCAGTTCACTTCGCCCGGGCGAATCGGCTGCACATAACCGAGGCTGTCGCGATGCAGAATCTCGCCGTCGAACAGGTAGGTCACCGTCGCCAACCCGATGTGCGGGTGCTGGCGGACGTTGACGCCAGTGCCCGGTGCAAAATCCGCCGGTCCCATATGGTCGAAAAAGATGAACGGCCCGACGCGTTGCCGTCGACGGTCCGGCAACGTCCGCCGCACCGTGAACTCACCCAGATCGCGGGGTTTAGGCTGCAGAATAAGGTCGATCGATGCCACAGGCGTCCTCGTAGTTGTGACAGCGCAAGTGTGCCTTGATTGCCGCCTGCGCGCTTGATTCCAGGCGTTCGGCGGTTGAGCCGGTTCCGGTCAGTCGGCGACGACGGCGTCTGCTTCCATTTCCAGGCGCATAGCCGGATCGATCAGTCGGCTGGTTTCCAGCATCGTGCTCGCCGGTGGATGTTCACCGAAAGCCTCGGCGTGGGCTTTCGCCACCGCCTGCCAGTCATCGATGTCGGTCAGGTATATCCGGGTCCGGACAACGTCCGACAAACCGGCATCGCAGGCCGCCAGGGCATCCTGGATGATCCGGATACACCGTTGAGCCTGCAGGTACGGATCTTCCGGGGCGATCACCTTGCCATCCTCACCGACGGCGGTTGTCCCCGAGACGGCGATATACGGACCGCTGCGCACGGCACGGCAGTAGCCGTGTACGGACTCCCACGGTGCACCGCTGAACACGCGCTTCACGGTCATGCTGATACCTCATTTATTTTCGAGATAGCTTTCATATCTGTCTGTTTTTTATCTAATAATATCACTAGAAAAAGCCCGAAAAGCGAGATGACAACGTAACCACCAAGGACCATCGGCTGCGCCGCGGCAGACGCGGCGAATGCGCCGATTCCGAGCAACCTAAGCGCCTCCAGAAAGCCGCTCAACCGCCTCCCCTGGTTCATCCAGCCGATGACGTAAAGGCTCGCCCAGATGGCCATGCAAGGCCAGACGATGGCTGACAAGCCACCGTCCACATAAACAAGACCCACCCACAGTGTGCCCGCGATCACCGCGGCGCATTGCAGAGCCACGTAGGCCTTGAGGCCCGACGACAACGGTGGATCGTATTTCTCAAACCGCCGCAGGTCAGAATGCGCAGCTGGATACCGGCTTTTTACGTCCTCCGGGCGCCAACCGGTTTTCGCGAACCACACACGCAGCTTGTCGCGCCACGCCCGTGTGTGCAGGCTGTCGAAGGCGAGGTCCGCGTATACCTTCAGATTTGCCCAGAACGGGTCCCAGCTGTGCAGCGGTCGCCGCACGCCGTAAACCGGAATCTCGTCATCGAGCTCGTCCTGAAAACTGCCGAACAACCGATCCCAGACGATAAACATCCCGCCGTAGTTTCGGTCGATATAGCGTTCATTCTGTGCATGATGCACGCGGTGATTGGACGGCGTGACCAGGAACCACTCAAGGATGCCCAATCGAGTGATGAACTGAGTGTGTACCCAGAACTGGTAGATCAGGTTGATCGCATTCACCGTGACCAGGATTTCCAACGGGAAACCAACAAGAAACAACGGCAGGTAGAACACCCAGTTGAGCAGGAACCCGGTACTCGGCTGCCTGAGCGCGGTGGACAGGTTGTAGTCCTCGCTCTGGTGATGCACCGCATGGCCCGCCCAGAACACCGATATTTCGTGGCCGAACCGGTGCGACCAGTAGTAGCAGAAATCCCAGGCGATGATCGCGAGCGCCCACCAGGCGAGCCCGGACGGAGAGATTGCGAAGGCATCCAGCGGAATCGAAAAAATCGCCAGGTGCTGTAGTACAAAGCCCCAGATAACGAAGCCCACGACTTTCGTGAAGTAGCCGGTGGTGACGTTGATCACGCCGGTACTGAGGCTGTTCACGGCGTCGTTGACCCGGTACAACCCGCGCGACAGCAGGCGGTCAGCGGCAAGCTCGATAAGCATCAGCGCCAGGAAAAACGGGACAGCAATGGCGAGGAGATCCATACACAAAGTCTAACCCGACTGCTCATTTTTTGCGCTAAGCTCAGCTCACGTTCTCTGTCCCCACAGGCCTTTTGTATGAAATACGCGGATGAGCTGCGGCTCCTCGACGACGCGCTTGGCACACTGGCCAGCGGCTTCTCCGAACTGCCCGACTTTCAGTCGTCACTGGACGTTGACGCACTGCGACCGGTGCTCATTGAGGCGGCCGAGCGAATGACAGATAACTATCCGTACTTTCATCCGCTGTATGCGGGCCAGATGCTCAAACCGCCGCACCCCGTCGCACGCATCGCCTACGCCTTATCGCTCTGGGTGAATCCGAACAACCACGCCCTCGACGGTGGACGGGCGAGTTCCGCGATGGAAAAGGAGTGCGTCAGCCATCTCGCGGAAATGTTCGGCTGGGAGCGCCACCTCGGTCACCTGACCAGCGGTGGCACGATGGCCAATCTCGAGGCGCTCTGGATCTCGGATCGGCTGCACCCCGGCAAACGCGTCCTCGCGTCAAAACAGTCGCATTACACGCATGCACGTATCACCGACGTCCTGAAGATTCCGTTTGCTGCCGTGACCTGTTCCGCCGACGGGTCGATGGACCTCAACGCGCTAGAGGATGAACTCAGAAAAGGCGATGTCGGCACCGTTGTGGCCACACTCGGGACCACCGGTATCGGCGCCGTAGACCCACTCGACGACATTCTCGCGCTCAAAGAGCGCTATGGCATTCGCGTACACGTTGATGCCGCGTACGGGGGTTACTTCACACTCTCGAGCCTGCTCGGGGACACCGTTCGTGCCCGATACGACGCGCTGACCGGCGCCGACTCCATCGTGATCGATCCGCTCAAGCACGGCCTGCAGCCGTATGGCTGTGGCTGTGTGTTGTTCAGTGATCCGTCGGTTGGGCGCTTCTACCGACACGACTCCGCCTACACCTACTTTTCCTCCGACGAGCTGCACCTCGGTGAAATCAGTCTCGAATGCTCACGGGCCGGCGCCGCGGCAGTGGCGCTGTGGGCCACCCAGCGACTGATGCCGTCAGTGCCCGGCGGCGAGTTTTCACAGATGCTGGACAGCTGTATTCAAACCGCCCGCGACTTTGTCGCAAGGATCGACGACAGCGCGTCTTATTTGAAGCTGTTCGAACCGATGCTGGACATCGCGATTTATTCAAGACGCGGTGATTCCGCAGAGGCGATCTCAAGCGCAAACCAGCGCGTCTTCGACAACGCTGCGGAACGCGAACACCTGCACCTCGCGCTAATGAACCTGGACCGCGAATCGGTGGCGGACCCGTTGGGTATTGACGCGGACGGAGAGCCGGTCAGCTGCCTGCGTTCCGTGTTCATGAAACCGGAACAGCGTGACATCACCGGCGACATGCTGCGACGACTGGAGTCTGTCGCAAGCTGATCAGGCAAGCGTTCGCAGCGCGGTATAACCCAGCCAGAATGCCAACAGGCCGCCGGCTACCGAAACCACCAGGTAGCTTCCGGCGGTCAGCCAGTCGCCACGACCGGCCAGCGTGTTCATCTCCAGGACGACGGTGGACAGCGTGGTAAAACTGCCGCAAAAACCGACGGCGAACAGCAGTCGGTACTGGTCCGGAATCACGCCGGCATTGTTGAACCAGTCGCTGGTCGCGACCAGGTAGGCGATTGCGCCCATCAGCAGGCAGCCCAGCAGGTTCGCAGCCAGCGTGCCCAGCGGCAGACTGCTGTCTCGCTGAAACGTGAGGTTCAGGGTGAATCGTGCCGCGGCGCCCAACGCGCCGCCGACGGCGACGAACAGGTACGACAGCAGCAGCGTTTTCATACCGATGACAGCCGCGAGAGCGACTCCCGATACTCGGATTCCATCCGCAGGATCAGCTCGCGAGCCGGCAAAACGTCATCGATTGAGCCCACGCCCTGCCCCGCGCTCCAGATATCTTTCCAGGGTTTCGCCTTGCGGTTTTTGCCGAAGTCCATCGAGTCCTTGTCGGCCACCGGCAGGTCGTCGGGATCCAGGCCGTTTTTGCGCACGCTTTCTTTGAGGTAATTGCCGAGGACACCGCTGAACAGCGAGCTGTAGACGATATCAGACGCGGCCGCATCGACGATCATCTGTTTGTAGGCCTCGTCGGCTGTCGCCTCCGCCGTGGCGATAAAGCGGGTTCCCACGTAGGCAAAATCAGCACCCATCGCGCGAGCTGCAACGATGTCGCCACCGTTGCTCATAGCCCCGGACAGGATCAGTGTGCCGTCGTAGTCCTTACGAATTTCCTTGACCAGCGCAAACGGACTGAGCGATCCGGCATGTCCACCGGCACCGGCGCAGACCGCGATAAGACCATCGACACCCTGTTCGAGCGCCTTGTGTGCATGCCGTTTACTGATCACATCGTGAAATACCAGGCCGCCGTAGCTGTGCACGGCATCGACCACCTCACCGGGCGGCCGCAGGCTGGTGATCACAATCGGCACCTTGTGGCGCACACAGGTTTGCATGTCCTTTTCGAGCCGGGTGTTACTGGCGTGCACAATCTGGTTAACAGCAAACGGCGCCACGGGGTCGTCCGGATGCGCAGAGCGATGTGCTTCCAGGCGTTCGCGAATTTCGAACAACCAGTCATCCAGCATCGACTCGGGCCGCGCATTCAAGGCCGGAAACGAACCGACAACACCACTCGTGCACTGCGCTACAACCAGATCAGGCCGCGACACGATAAACATCGGCGCACCGATCAGGGGAATCCTCAGATTCGAGGCAAGACTGTCTGGAATGCTCATAAACGCTGCAACATGAAACTGGACTGACAATCGGCGATCAACGTGTCGTCACCGACCCGGACGGCCTCGCCGCGGAGTTGCACGAGGCGCCCTTTTTCTTTTTCGATCCAGCCCTTCAGGCGAATCGTTTCACCGACGCGCAACACGTCCCGGTAGCGGATTTCGCAGCGCGCCGTGTGCGCTTTGCGCCCTTGCCGATAAATGACGTTGGCGGTCACATCGTCCAGCGCCGAGTAAATGATGCCGCCGTGAATCGTGTTCTCCCAGCCTACGTGGTTTTCGCCGGGCGTAAACTCGGCGCTGCACACGGTGCCGTCAAATTCGAAATGAATTTTCAGACCGATTGGATTGTCTTTGCCGCACGCAAAACACATGGGTGCGGCTTCCTGCACTTCTGCCCTGTTCATGCTGCTCAGGGTACCTGCTGGCTGATCTCCACGTCGACCGTGTCGCCCGGTGCCGCCGTAACGGTTCCGAACCAGTCACCGCTGTTCTGGATCGGTTGCCCGGTGACAGACACCCTGGCGACGATCTCCAGCGTCGCAAATCCGCTGGCGACGCGGCCGGGAATCATCGCGTCAGCGTCGGTGATCGCCACGGTGCCCGGCAACTCGGCAAGTTCCCGGCGAACGACAGCGATGGGCGGCGAAGGCGCGTTCGGGTCACGCGCGATGATGAACACCGGCGTGTTCGCCGGAAGGTCACCCGGCACGGCATTGCCAAGGGTCAGAGCCACATTGACAACGGCAACCGGCGCTTCGGCCGGTGTTCCGCGCCATTCGGTGATGCGTTGTTCGATGATCTGCCGGATCTGCGGCGGCGGGTTGGTCAGCAGCAAGGCTTCCCAACGCTCCGCGGCAACGTCGATGTCGCCACGATTGGCAGCGGCGATACCGCCCCAGAACAGCGCTGACGGGTTGTCGGCCTCGAGGGCCAGCGCGTTTTCGAATATGTTGACGATGTCCGGACTCATCGACTGACCGGACGCCGCCAGCATCGATTCGCCGAGATCCACCAGTGTCTGGGCGTTCTGGGCGCCCTCCAGCACGACGGCACGACGAAACGCTTCAGCCGCCTCCGGGTACTGGCCGAGCGTGATGAACGAGCGACCAAGCATCTTCCAGCCTTCGATGTCGTTTGGCTCCGACTCCAGTCGAGCCGCGAGCGAGGCGACCATGCCCTGGATGTCCGCACTCTCTTGCGTTGTCGTCAGGTCCGGACGTCCGATCTGCACATACAGGCCAAACGCAAACACAACGGCAGCCAGCGAGACCATCGACGGCACCGAGACAAGTCGTCCGGCCATCAACGGGCGCAGCAGGAAGGCAGCCGCAACAATGGCCATCGCAGCCATGAATATCCAGAGAATCATGATCAGCGGAGCTCTTGCGGGTCTTCGTCGATGGGCAGGGTCATGCGCCGACGCAGGACGAAAAACAGCGCGATACCACCGCCGAGCAGCAGTAGGCCGGGCGCCAGCCAGAGAATCAGGGTCTTGCCCTCCATACGCGGACGGTACAGCGCAAACTCGCCGTAGCGCGCGACCAGGAAGTCGTAGATCTCCCTGTCCGTCATTCCCTCGTTAAGCATGCGGCGAATCTCGCGCTTGAGGTCGGACGCGAGAAATGCACCTGAATCACGCAGCGACTGGTTTTGGCACTTCAGGCAGCGCACTTCATCAATGATGTTTTCGTAGCGCGCCTGCAACGCCGGATCGGCGAACGGCGGATCGGTGATCTCGGCATTCGCCGCCAGCGGTAACAGCAACAGCAAAAACAAAGCCGGGATTCTCATTCAGCTCTCCCCGCCCAGCCGCGGCACAAATTCGCGCTGCCACGTGGCTGCATCCAGCGGACCCAGGTGCTTGTAGACGACAACACCGTCCGCATTCACCAGGAATGTTTCCGGCGCACCGTAGACACCCCAGTCAATGCCGACCCGATTGAACTCGTCAAAACCGGAAAACTCGTACGGATCGCCCAGCGCCTCAAGCCACTGGATCGCATCGTCACGATTGTCGCGCCAGTTGATACCGATAATGGGTACAACGTCAGTACGTGCCAGCTGCATCAGAAAATCATGTTCTTCGCGACAACCGACGCACCAGGTCGCCCAGATGTTGACCAGCACGGCGCGTCCTTCGATGTCGGCGTTGTTGACGATGCGCGACGGGTCGCGCAGCGTCGGCAGTTCGAACGCCGGCGCGGGCGCATCGATAAACGGCGACGGAATTTCACTGGGGTCACGAAACAACGCAACCAGGAAAATCGGGATAAAGATCAGGAACGCGACCAGCGGAATGAGAAATCGGCTCATGCGACCGCCTCTTCGCCCCCGACGCCCGTCGACTTGCCCTCAATCACCTGGCGTTCGGCCGCGGGCACGGTGCGATAGCGTCGGTCCGTCATGGCCACCAGGCCGCCGATTGCCATCAGCAGGCAACCCAGCCAGATAAAGCGGATCAGCGGTTTGTACTGGATTCGTACGCTCCAGGATTCGCCGCCGAGGGGATCACCGAGCGCGACGAACAGGTCGTTATTCCAGCGCACGTGAATGCCCGCCTCGGTCATGGGGCTTTGCTGCACGAGGTACTTGCGCTTTTGCGGCCGCACGCTGCCCACGTAGTCGCCGTCCTTGCGTATTTCCACCAGCGCCTCGCGTGCCGTGTAATTGGGCCCTTGCACGTCCCGAAGCTCGCGCATTTCGAAATCGTAACCGCCGACGCTGGTCGTGGCGCCCGGTTTCAGTGCCCGGTCCGTTTCGATGGCGTAGGCCATGACCGCAGCAACACCAACCGTAAACAGGCCAACACCGAAGTGCGCGATGTTCATACCCCAGGCGGAACGGGGCAGCCCCGGCGTGCCGGATTGGCGACGCAGGGATCGAATCGGTTCGATCAAGGCGGCGAGCATGACCCAGACGCCGGCAGCGACGCCGATCGTGACCATCGGTCCCGTGGCGCCATAGAAGAACCACGGGATGACGATGCCGGCAACCACAGCACCAATCGCCGCGACTCTGAGCTTGCGCTGCAGTGTGCCTTTCGGATGAGCACGCCAGACGGTGTGCATGCCAACGCCGATCAGCAACAACAGCGGGATCATCGGTATCGCAAAGGCAACGTCGAACCACGGCGGACCTACCGAGATCTTGCCCATTCCGAAGACCTCGACCAGCAGTGGAGCCATGGTGCCGAGGAACACGAGACCCGCTGCGATGACCAACAACACGTTGTTCAGCAACAGGAAAGTCTCTCGCGACATCGGCTTGAAGCCCGCTTGTGAGTCCAGGCCCGGCGCACGCCAGGCATACAGGGCCAGCGCACCAATAATGACGATTCCCAGGAACGTCAGGATAAAGATGCCGCGCTCCGGGTCAGTCGCGAATGCATGCACGGACACCAATATCCCCGAGCGCACGAGGAAGGTGCCGAGCAGGCTCAGTGAGAAAGCCGTTATCGCGAGCAGCAGCGTCCAGCTCTTGAACAGGCCGCGCTTTTCGGTCACCGCCAGCGAGTGAATCAGCGCGGTACCGATCAGCCACGGCATGAAGGACGCGTTTTCGACGGGATCCCAGAACCACCAGCCGCCCCAGCCAAGCTCGTAATAGGCCCACCAGCTGCCCAGCGCAATGCCGATCGTCAGGAACAACCACGCCGCGGTCGTCCAGGGTCGTGTCCAGCGCGCCCAGCGCTGGTCGAAGTCGCCACCCAGCATCGCTGCAATGGCAAATGCAAAAGCTACCGAGAAGCCGACGTAACCGATGTACAACATCGGCGGATGAATCGCGAGGCCCGGATCCTGCAGCAGGGGATTCAAGTCAGCACCGTCCAGTGGCGCCGGTACCATTCGCTCGAACGGGTTGGAAGTCAGCAGCGTAAACAGCATAAAGCCCACCGACAGCAGGCCCATGACCCCCAGCACGCGTGCGGCGAACGCCTCCGGCAGGCTGCGGCTGTAGCGCACCACCAGCACCGTCCAGACGGCGAGCACCAGGATCCACAGAAGCAGCGAGCCTTCGTGGGCTCCCCAGACTGCCGACACCTTGTACATCGTGGGCA
>JBCDJX010000030.1:0-31431 GCA_038747355.1 Pseudomonadota bacterium
ACGTTGTCAAAGCTGTTGCCGGTAAGCTGCACGATCGGACCGAAGGTGCTCTCATCGGTGCCACCGCGATAAATGTCGGCGACCGCCCCCTGCACATCGGTGAACTGCGTGTTTTGAATCAGCAGGTTCTCAACGTTGTAGATGCCCAGGTCATCGGTTTCCTTGTTCATCGCGAGAATCGAGCCCGTGATATTGGTGAACGCCGAATCGACCAGCTCGACGCGATCAGCAAAGGTGTTTCGGTAGACCTTGAGGAAATGAAAGCTGTGGTTTACATCCAGGTTGGTCACATTGAGATTCTTCATCAGCAGCGAGTAGTTGCGATTCATGGAGTAGCGATCGGTGCTGACCACGTTGTTGCCCGCAACATCCGGCGATTCGGCACCGTCAAAGCGCAGGTTGTCGAGTTCCAGCGAGCCGCCGTTCTGAATGATCAGGAAGCTGTTTTTCTCCGAGCGAATAAGCGGTTTGTCGCCGGCGGCGGCCACGATGCTGATCGGATGGGGGACATACGCGTACTTGGTCAGCAGGTATTCGCCAGCGTTCGCCAGCACGAGCACGTCGCCGGGCGCGCTGGCCAGCAGCGCATCGATCAGCGTGTTGGTGCCCGGCGGCACGCTGATGTCTTCACCGCTGCGAAACGCGATTATCGGATCGACTTTGGGGTAATAGAGTGCGCCGACCTGGTCTTTTGATACCGGCAGTCTGACCTCGCCGAAACCGATCTCATCCAGCAATGCCTGTTCCGGGACCAGCAGGCCGTGCATGTTTTTGCTCACCGCATACGGTGCCTCGGAGAAGCCCTCAACCGCCGGGACGGAAGCGCCGGTATTCACCGTGTTGCCGGCGAAACTGATGCCGGAGATATCGTCGTAGACCGTGAACGGATTCATGTTGGTCTTCGACATCAGGATGTTGTTGTGCATCGTCGTGCCGGTGGGGGGCGCCGAACGCTCCTCGTCGGCGCCGGCACACAGCTGGATATGGTCGCTGTCGATAACGACGTTGTTATCGAGAACCGAGTCGATGACCGGGTCGTAACGGTTGATCGGACCGTTCGGCACGCCGTTCATGATGACCAGCGCTCCCCGGAAACGGTGCCCGGTGAGGCCGTACAGGTAATTGTTACGCACCGTCTGGTTTTCATTGATGATGCGAATGCCGCCGGTGTTGGGCTGCCGGTTGCCGAGAAAGTAATTGCCCTCGACGGTCGTGTAGTGACCGTGGCGCATGGTCAGGGTGCCCTGGCTCTCGAAAAAGACATTGTCGGTAATCCGGTTGCCACAGGATTTACTCGAGATGATCTCCAGTTCGCCGCTGGTACGGTCGAAGTAATTTCTGCGAACAACGGTGTTGGAAAACTCCCGGGAATAGTGGCTGGTGCCGATGCGCAGGGTTTCTCCGCCGTTGGAACCCAGCGTTTGGCGCGGCCCGAAATAATTGCTCTCGATGACGTGCTCGTTTTCCAGGCTGGCCTCGGTATTGAGTCGAACCGCCAGCGTGACGCCGCGGTTGCCCTTGTTCATCAGCGTGTTCTGGTCGAAGCGATTGTTCTTGCCGTAGATCGACACCCAGGTGTCGGACGAGTGCCGTTCGGGATTGCTGAAGCTGTCAATCACGGTGTTGGTAACCCGGGAGTGATTGGCAAGTTGCTCTTTCGAGGTCCTAAAAGAAATCACCTCGCTGGTGGGCGTATAGCCGTCCTTGAAGACGAGGCCGGAGACGACCAGGTGCTCTCCCGAAAGCGAGAGATTCGACTGGCCCGAAATGACCACCTTGCCCGGTTCTTCCGCTGTCAGGGTGATCGGTTGCTCGGCGGTTCCAACACCTCGGAAAACCAGTTCGACATCCGCCCATGAGCCGTTGGCCATAACAATCGTATCGCCGGGCTGCGCCGCGGCGACGGCGGCTGTGAATTCGTCGAGGTTGGAGACACGACCGTCGATGCCTGCCGACGGCGGCGTGTCGCCGGTGCAGGCTGCCAGTGCGAGCACCGCGCAGGCCGTGATAAATGCGGAAGTGGTTTTCATGTTTTCAGGTGCTCTTTGAGTCGTACAGTGAAGTAAGGAATCGGTGTCGGCTCGCTGCGGATTCTGCACGCAGTGCCTCGACTGCCTGCGCTTCGGTCGTATCGATCATGGTCGACAGCAAGCGCGAAAAGTGGTCCTGCATGGCGCTGCGCGCAGCGGCTGGGTCCTTGTTGCGAAGCGCGGTAAGGATGGCGCCGTGTTCGGTATGCCGCTCATCGGCCGACTCGTCGGTGCACACGGCTGCGTGAACATCGTTGACGTCCGGAATGTCTGAACGCATTTGCCAGAGTGTCTCCACGACGTGTGACACGGCCTTGTTTCGGGATGACCGGGCGATGGTCAGGTGAAACTCGCGGTCGGCATCCTGTATTGCGATGACGTCACCGACGTTGCCCAGAATGTCCAACAGCTCTTCGAGCCTCGCCAGGGTGTCGTCGGAGATGGACCGTGCAGCCAGCGCTGCCGCTTCGGATTCGAACAACAGGCGGGCTTCGGTGAGTTCAAGGGCACTGACGATCGGCAACTGCGTCAGGGACGCCTGCAACTGGTCGGTCACGTAGGCGCCGGAGCCGGTCTTGATGCGGATCAGGCCCTGCGCCTGCAATGCGATTTCCGCCTCGCGAATCGTCACGCGACTCACGCCGAATTCCTCGGCAAGTTCGCGTTCGCCCGGCAGGCGATCACCCGGTTTGTACACGCCGTCGCGGATCCGCCGGCGAATTTTTGCGGCAATGGATTGATGAAGTCGTTGGTCGGCCATAGTCGGTAGTCTAGAAATTGGTAGGACCAATTACGTAAAAGAAAACAATACTAGCTTGAGGCTAACAGTTGCAATAGTAGCTATATTTTTCTCAAAAATCCCCGAAAAAAAGTCAACTGGCCAGTTCAATTTCAATAAATTGACCTGTACAGTTAGGTCTTCAAAATTAAAAATCCCCGGGGCTGCTACGGCGACCGGGGTACGTCCGTAATGACTGCCAAAACACCGCTTCTCGTCATCAGTGCACTACTGGGTTTTCTTGCCTGGTTGCCTGCACCGCTTTTCGCGGATGGCCATCCGAGCCTGGTGATGACCAAGTCCGGTGTTGACGGGATTCGGGCTGAACTGGGCAGCGTGCCGCTGTTCGATGCGACCGTCGCCCGCATCAAGGCGGAGGTCGACGCCGAGATCGCACTGGGCATTCAAACGCCGATTCCCAAAGATTTTTCCGGCGGCTACACGCACGAGCGGCACAAACGCAATTTCCTCATCATGCCCAAGGCGGGTGCCCTGTTTCAGATTCTTGAGGACGAGATCTACGCAGTCTTTATCCGCGACATGCTGTTTCAGTACGAAGCGATGTACCCGGAGTTACCGCTGCACCCACAGGAACGATCGTACGCGCGAGGCAAGATTTTCTGGCAGTGCCTGAACGATGCCAACTGGTTGCTCTACGCGAGTCAGGCGTATGACGCCATCTACGAATGGCTGTCTCCCGCCGAACGGGAGCAACTGGAAACCAACCTGTTTCGTCCGTTCGCCGACTTCCTGTCGGTGGGCAATCCGCAGTTCTTTAATCGCATTCACAATCACAGCACCTGGGGCAACGCGGCCGTTGGCATGATCGGGCTGGTTATGGGCGATGACGAGCTGGTGAATCGCGCGCTCTACGGCCTCGATGACGACGGTCTCGACTTCGAGGCCAAGGACAACGATGGCGGATTCATCAAGCAAGAAGGCCAGTCCGCCGGTTTTCTCGCCAACCTCGAAGAACCGTTCTCGCCGGACGGTTACTACACGGAAGGTCCGTACTACCAGCGCTACGCGATGTACCCGTTTTTGATGTTTGGGCAGAGCCTGCACAACGTGAAGCCGGAGCTCGGTATTCTCGATTACAAGGATGGCGTGTTGCTGAAGGCGATCGATGCGCTCCTGCAGCTGTCGGATGCCGACGGTGAATTCTTTCCGCTGAATGACGCGCAAAAGGGCATGTCCGTATTTAACCAGTCGCTGGTCACCGCCGTGAATATTGCCTATCACTCGGGCGGCAATGATCCCCGTTTGCTCGATATCGCTGCTCAACAGGGCGAAGTTGCGCTCGACGATGCCGGTTTCGCTGTCGCGCTGGGGCTTCGAAACGGCGAGTCAAAGCCGTTTACCAAGTCGTCGGTCAATCTGTCGGATGGACCGGACGGCGACCAGGGCGGCGTTGCGATTCTTCGCCACGGCAACGAGGACCTGACACTGGTATTCAAGTATTCGGCGCAGGGCCTGAGTCACGGTCATTACGACAAGCTGTCATTCTCCCTGTACGAGCAGGGCCGTGAAGTAATGCAGGACTATGGCCTCGTGCGCTTCGTCAACATCGAGCAAAAAGGCGGCGGCAACTACCTGCCTGAGAATACAAGCTGGGCAAAACAGACGGTGGCCCACAATACCCTGACGCGAAACGAGACCTCGCATTTTGACGGTCGCTACGAAATCGGCAGTCAGCATCACTCCGAGCTCGCGTTCTTCGATGTCACGGATCCCGCTGTACAGGTGGTCAGCGCCGTTGAACGCAACGCCTATCCCGGGTCCGTCATGCGACGCACCATGGCGATGGTCAAGGATGCGTCGTTTGAGCGACCGTTTGTGCTCGATCTCTTCCAGGTCGAGTCGACGGATGGCCATCTGTACGACCTGCCGTTCTGGTACCTCGGCCAGTTTCTTGAAACCAATGTCGCACTTGAGACAGCAAAGACGTTGCAAGCGCTGGGAGACCGTAATGGCTACCAGCATCTGTATCTTGAGGGCAGTGGCGAGTCCGACGACGAGAGCGCGAGCTTTCAGTGGTTGGGTGGCGATCGCTTCTACACACTGACGCTGGCGCAAACCCCGGGCGACCAATTGCTGTTTGCTCGACTGGGCGCCAACGATCCGGACTTCAATTTGCGTCGTGACCCGGCGCTGATCCTGCGCCGTGAGGATGCGCCGGGCCGCACGAGCTTTGCGGGCGTCATCGAATCGCACGGTAGCTACAGTCCGGTCTCGGAACTCACCGTCGGCCCAAGAGGAAATCTGGCCGACGTCACCGTGGTTTACGACGATGCGGATTACACCGCTGTATTGCTCAAGGACAAGCAGGGTGGGCAAGGGCTATTTGTGGTGGTAAACGGCGATGTGACGTCGTCGGCGCAGCACCGACTTAAGCTTGGCGACCAGCTTATCGAGTGGCGCGGGCCGTTCATGTATCGAGGGTTCGATTAATACGCGGTAGACCGAGTGACGGTCATCGCCTGCGACGACTGTCAATCACACTATCGCAAAAACGCACAACGTAAGGGGAAACCAGATGAAAACGCTTGAGGGTAAAGTCGCGATCGTAACCGGTGGCGCACGCGATATCGGCCGTGCTGTTTCGGAGAGGCTCGCGGCGGAAGGCGCCAAAGTGGTCGTCAACTATTTCAGTAATGCCGCTCACGGTGAGGAGACAGTCTCGGCAATCGACGCTGCCGGCGGCACGGCCATCGCCGTTGCCGGTGACATGACCAAGGCCGACGATGTGAGCAAGCTCGTTGCCGCATCGCGGGAGGCGTTTGGTGAGAGCATCGATATCCTGGTAAACGTGGTCGGAGGCCTGGTTGCCCGCAAGACTCTGGCGGAGATGGACGACGAGTTTTTCGATCGACTGATGCGCCTCAACGTCACCAGCACCTTCCTGACCACGCACGCGGTGGCCCCGCACATGGGAGACGGCTCCGCCATCGTTAACTTCGCATCGCAGGCGGGTCGTGACGGCGGCGGCCCCGGTGCGTCAGCCTACGCCACGTCAAAGGGCGCGGTGATGACGTTTACACGAAGCATGGCCAAAGAACTCGGCCCGTCCGGCATTCGGGTCAACTGTGTGTGTCCGGGCATGATCAGTACGACGTTCCACGACACGTTCTCCAAGGACGAAGTGCGCAAAAACGTTGCCGCGGCCACGCCGTTGCGCCGCGAGGGTAAGGCCCCGGAAGTTGCGGACCTGGTGATGTATCTTGCGTCATCGCAGTCGAGTTTCGTGACCGGCACGAGCATCGACATTAACGGTGGCTTGTACTACTCCTGACCCGGAAGGACCGAACTCTTGGCAACCATCAGTGTTTTCGGCGAACCCTTGCTGGAGCTCGCATCGCAGAGTGCCGGCGAGGTACTCGGAGCTTCCGTACTCGGCATCGCCGGGGACACGCTGAATACCTCGGTCTACCTGTCACGACTGGGCCACGACGTTAGCTACATCACGGCGCTGGGCGAGGACTCCTACTCCGATGCGATCGTCCAGCGGCTCAACGATGAAGGGGTCTCGACGACTAACGTGGCAAGACATCCGTCGCGAGTCCCCGGCCTCTACGCCATCCGAACCGATGAGACCGGCGAGCGCTACTTCACGTACTGGCGTGACCAGTCGGCCGCTCGGGCGTTTTTCGAACTGGACGCGTCGACAGCGCTGATCGAATCCGCGATCACGGCCGACCTGTTTTACTTTTCCGGGATTTCGCTCGCTATCTTGTCACCGACACATCGTGACGCTTTGCTCGACGTGGCGAAACGGTGCGAGGGCAAAGTGGCGTTCGACGGCAACTACCGGCCATACGGCTGGCAGTCTCCGGCTGCCGCGAGGGTCTACATGGAATCGGTGGGCGAGATAGCCAGCGCCGTACTACCGACCAGCGAGGACGACGACAAATTGTTCGGCTCGGCGGAGCCCGTCGATCACGCGCGTCGATGGCGGGGATACGGCGTCGATACCGTCGTGGTCAAAAACGGCCCGGACGGCGCGTGGGTCCTCGATGGATCGAGCGACGCCCAACATGCCGACGTCGAACAAACCATTCGCCCGATCGACACCACCGGCGCCGGCGACAGCTTTAACGCAGCCTTTCTCGCTGCCTGGCTGAACGGGCAGTCGGCTTTCGATGCCGCGGCGGCGGGCAATCGGCTGGCCGGCCAGGTGATCCAGCACCGCGGCGCTCTGATTCCGACCTCGGCGATGGCCTAGCCCGCATACGTTCCCGATTCGCTGCGCCGCTGGGCTGTGAACAGGTGTCAGTCGGGCGAGACGCCTATGGTACACGCGCGATCTCTTTCACGGCTTCGTTCGCGTTTCGCAAACAACCCTGTCCCGATTTGCGTGTTGGTAAACGACAGCTCAGTCGCTAGATTGACTCGGCATGCCAGTGCCGCACCGAATTGAGTTCACACTTGCGTTTGTTGTCTGCCTGTCGGCCGTTGCCGTGGATATCAGCCTGCCGGCGATTCCCGACATTCTGACTGACCTCGACGCACCCGCGGCCTACGGTCAGTGGATCGTGGGGATCTACCTGCTTGGGTATGCAATTGGCCAGATTCCGTTTGGCGTGTTGGCCGACCGGGTGGGTCGATTGCCGGCGCTCCGACTCGGCTTGCTGCTGTTCACGCTGTCTTCCTTCGCAACGGTGCTGGCAAACAGCATTGAGGTTCTATTGGTGGCGCGATGCGTTCAGGGAATTGGCGGCGCCTCTGCGTCGGTACTTGCGCGCGCCATCGTCCGGGACATCTCGAGCGGTGATGAACTGACTCGACTGACGGCCGTTCTTGTTGCGTCGCTGGCTATTGCAACGCTGCTTGCACCGCTCTTCGGATCAGCGATCATCCACGCGGCGGATTGGTCGATGGTGTTTAGTGTTAGCGTGATAATGGGAGTGGCAGCGTTGCTGCTGACCGGTACGCAGTTGTCCGAGACGCTGGCTCGGAACGAGGCCGGTGTGGACGTTTTCCAGCAGCTACGGGCCAGTGCGCTGGCTTTCTGGTGCTCTCGCCAATCCGTATGGGCAGCCGCCGTCGTGGGATTCACGTTTTTTGCCTACATGGGTATCGTCGCGGGCATCGCGCAGGTCGTTGTAAACGCCTACGGCTTGTCCAGCGTAGCGGTTGGCCTGGTGTTCAGCGGAGCGGTTGTTTTCTACGTGCTGGCCGGACGACTCGGCGGACGCTACGCACAACGCGCCGGTACGCGCTCGCTGCTGAAGATTGGCGTTGTTTTTATGGCGATATCTGCGGTGACCTGCAGCCTCGTGTTGTGGATTCAGCCGGTGGATTTCTGGTTTTTCTGGTTTGCGCTACTTCCTTTCTTTATCGCTCTCGGGCTGGTGTTCCCGTCGGCGACGGCAATGGCCCTGGAGCCGCTGCCCGAAGTGGCGGGTTTCGCCGCATCGATTCTCGGCACGTTTCAGATCCTCATGTCAGTGATCGGTGCCGGGATCGCGAGCGCCTTTTTCGACGGCCGCAACACCAGCCTGCTGAGCGTTGTTATCGCGGGCGCTGCAGCGGTCGTTCTCACTTATTGCCTCAAGCCGAGCACGGCGGGCCGCAACCCCGAGGCGCCCATTTCCGGTTAGCGGCCAACGGAGAAATCTCATGTCCGACCTTGTGCTGTATCAATACCCTTTGCGTGCCTGTTCATCGGTGACCGTCAACGCGCTGATCGAGGCCGATATCCCGTTTGAAGATCGTGTTGTCGATATCCGGGCGGGCGAACAGCACAGTCCCGCGTACCGACGTATCCATCCGTTTGGCAAAGTGCCGGCTTTAAGCGTCGACGGCCAAGTCATCATCGAAAACGTCGCAATCCTGCTGTACATCGACGCGCTTGAACCTGGCGTGTTGTTTCCAGAACCCCGACGTCCGCTGGACACCGCCGAGAAACACGCCGATCTGGTGTGGTGTACCGCAACCCTGCACCCGGCAATCCGTCAGGTCCGTATGCCTATGCGCTACACGGACGGCGATACGTCCGGTGTTCGCGATAAAGGCCTGACCGAGACACTGGCAATGCTGGCGATGATCGAAGAGCGGTTGTCGGACGACAGCTGGTGGTACGGCGATTGCTGGTCCATTCTCGATGTTTACGTGAACTGGGCGATAACTACCGCGGCCAGTACGGACCTCATCCCCTGGAAAGCGTATCCGGCTATTCGCACTCATCACCGGCGTGTCCGGGCGCGGCAGAGCTTCATTCGAGCTCTACAGCGACAAACCAGCGCCAAGGAGGCTGCTGGCCTCACTTTTCCGGATGAGGCCAGCTGGTCGACTGACTTTGACTAGGGTGCTCTCTCCCAGTTGACGACCGGCGTGTCGCGATTGGCCATGCGGATGAGGTGATCAGCAAGGACACTTTCTGCTCGGTCAGCATTGTCGGCACTGTCAACGTCAATCTCGATCTGCATGCTTGTTGCGTCGACATCAATGACGCACAGGCCAAAAGGAAACTCCAGTGTTCCTCTCGAGCCGTTGATGGTCGCTGGAATTTTATGTGCGAAATGTCGACAAAGGCGCTTGAGGTAGGCGTCGCCAAAGTCGGTTTTTACAACGGAGCGTGTGATCACGGATTTAGGGTCCTCGGGTACTTGTTCAAAACTACGTTGCCGACGGGCGAGGGCCGAGGTTTGCCTTTAACTCCGGCATGGCCTTTGTCAAACGTCGCTCCCACGGCGGGAAATCACCATAGCGTTGCCTCAGGAAATTCAACAGGATCCTGATTTTCATCGGCGTAAACGGTGTCTTTCGATAGTGCGCGGCCAGCGGGATGGTGCGAATCCGATGTTCCGGCAGAATGGCTTTCAGTTCACCGGAACGTAACTTGTCCTCGATAAAGAAAACCGGCATCAACGCCATGCATTCGCCGTTCAGTACAGCGGACTCGAGCATCCAGATGGTGTTGGTCAAAACGGCGGGATCAAAAGGCACTTCGCTATCCAGGAAGGGTATCGCCGACTTTGGCTGCACGTGATTGTTGTGCGCAAAGCGATGCTGGCCGAGATCCTCGAGGGTCTTCGGTGATCCGTATTTGTCCAGGTAGTCCTGTGTGGCAACAACCAGGCGACGAATAGGAAGAATGTCTACAGACTCAATAATGCCGGTCTGCAGCGCGCCCGGCTGGATAGACAGGTCGTAACCTTCCTGCACCGGATCGCAGATCCGGTCGTGCTGCTGCAGCTCGATCTGTAGCTCGGGGTGCTCCTGCTGGAACAGGCAAAGATCCTTCGCAAGGTAAGACGCAGTGAACGACGAAATGCAACTCACGCGCAGAACGCCGGACAGCGCCCATTCGATCGAACGCACAGCGGATTTTGCTTCGTCGAGTTCGGAAACGATCCGTGAGCAGCGTTGGTAAAAGTCAGCGCCGGTGTCCGTGAGCGTCAATTTGCGCGTGGAGCGGTGCAGTAACTCAAGCTGCAGGTGATCCTCGAGCTGGTTCACACGCTTGGTGATAACGCTCTTGACCGTGCCGATTTGCCGGGCCGCTTCCGCGAAACTCCCAACCTCAACCACTCGAATGAATGCGCGTATGCATTGCAGTTCGTTCATGGTGACCACTCCAATAGTTCGTAAAACGCGAACAAATAGGTTCCCTAATGAGGCATTAACGCTTATCTGGAGGCCGATTATAGTGATTTCGAGGCAGAAAAAGCTGCTTTCCTGTTTTTCGTCGCTGCTGAACGCGATCAGCGGTGAACAGAGCAGGGCCTGTGGGGGGCAAGCAAATCGATAAACCTTTCGAGGTTCGGGGGAAAGTTTATGAACGGAAATCGCTGTCTGGCGAAGTTCATGTCATTGGTTGCGTTATCGACGCTGGCGCTGGTTCATTCGACCGCCAATGCGCAACTGGAAGAAATCACGGTAACAGCGCAAAAGCGCGTGGAGTCACTGCAGGATGTTCCGGTCGCGGTGACCGCGTTCACGGGCGAAACGATGAAGACGCTCGGAGTGACAAACGCGAGCGACATTGTCGACATCACACCGGGGCTGGCTTCGGGAACCCAGCAGGGCTCCAACCGCAACTATTTCTTACGCGGAGTCGGCACGAGTGATGTGCACATTACTGCGGCGTCTGCAGTCGGCCAATACTTTGACGGCATCACCTTGACCAGTGGCTTTCACGCGAAGGCCGCGCTGTTCGATATGGAGCGAGTTGAAGTTCTCAAGGGCCCGCAAAACACCTTGTTCGGTCTCAATACAACGGGCGGCGCTGTGAACTACATCAGCAGGAAACCGGAGATCGGCTCAGGAACACAGGGCAGTGGCAGTCTGTTTGTTGGCAGCAACAGCCGCGTTGAAGGCGAGCTCGCTGTGGGCTTCGACCTGACAGACAACCTTGCAGCGCGCGTGGCCATTCAGAGTATTACTGATGACGGCGCGTTCACATCGATAACAAACGGCCAGAACTATGGTGACGATGAAACGCTCGCAGCTCGCGCAACGTTTCTTTGGGAGCCCAACGACATCGCCAGCGTGACCTTCAACGTGCACACGCTTTCTTCCGAGAACAACAGTACCGCGATACGAGCCATCGGCAGCCGCGCACCGGATGGCCTAGGCGGTTTTTGCAGCGACTTCCCAACCGGCGTCATCGATTTTGCAACCAATAACGACTGCCTCGGCAGAGACGGCGGTGGTTCGGGCGAGGCGGCGTCAGATCCGTCCACGGGTGACTGGGAGACAACGGCTCAGAATTTTGGCTTCGAAGAAGTGGACACGCAGGGTTTTTACTTCAAGGTCGATTTCAATCTGCCGTGGGCTACCTTCAATTCAATAACATCCTGGGACAATCTGGACTTCCGGAATGCCAACGACAACGACGGCAGCAGCACGCTGGGATTGCATACCTTCCATCAGGATGATCGCGACACCTTCCAGCAGGAATTCCGCCTGATTTCCACCGACACGGATGCCTTCCGCTGGATTGCGGGCATCTACCTGCTTGACGAAAGTGCGGATTCCTACACGGGGTTGCGCGGTGCTCGGCTGGCGTTCCGTAATGGCGTTCAGATTCCGAATATCCAGCTTGACCACACCAAAGAGAATCTCGGCATTTATTTCCAGGGTGAATACGATATTTCCGATACCATCACCCTGACCGCGGGCGTGCGCTGGTCGGACGAGGAAATCAACGGCGACTATCGACCGTCTTCGCCGGTCGTTGCCGGTACGCCCACCACGGACCTGTTCTTCCAGGAGGATGTTCAGGCGCTGGTGGCTGCACAGAATCCCGGCACACCCGAGTTCGATTCAGACGGGTACGAGATCGCCCGGCAGATTTCTCAGCAGTTGACCAACGAAGACGTGGGTTACACGGTCAAGCTCGACTGGGCGGTGACCGATAGCTCGATGGTGTATCTGAGCACGTCAAAAGGTTTTAAGGGCTCGGCGCTCGACATCCGTCCGGTGTATGCCTTGGTGCCTTTGCCAAACGTTGTCTCCTCGCTCGAGGAAACCCGTCTGAACCCGGAATCCCTCGATGCCTGGGAGTTAGGTTTCAAAGGTACGTTCATGAACAATCGCATTCAGTTTGATGCGGCGGCGTTTTGGTACACCTACGAGGACCTTCAGCAGTTCGTGACTGCGCGTGGCATTCCGATTCTCGACAACGCACCCGAGTCCGAAATCAACGGTATCGATGCGAACATCCGCTACGGCGGTGACAACGGTCTGTTTCTACAGGCGGGGATTTCCCTGCTGGATACCGAAGTGACCGACGCAACAGACAGCAGTTTCGTGGATGGCGCAGAACTCGGTAACTCCCCTGACCTGTCGTTCAACCTGTTGGCCTCGCAGGAATTCCAGCTGGCCCATGGTTTATTGACACTTACCGGGAATGTCTCGCACACCGGTGACCAGGTGAAAGTTACCGCTACCACCGGCAACAGCAATGTCGTGGAGCAGCTCAGTGTTGACGCCTACACCCTGCTCAGCGGAAACATCAGCTATCGATTTGGTGCTGAGGAACAGTACAACCTGTCGTTGTTCGGCAGAAACCTGACCGACGAGCAGTTCTGCGGCGCCGTGCTACTCAACGATGGCAATACCGTGCTGGGTCCGACGACCGATCCTCGGACGTCCATTCACATGAATGCTCTGTGTCGGGTGACCAACGCATCCACACGGACGTTCGGCCTGTCGTTCGGCATCGACTTCTGAGCCGGTTTCCCTATCGCCTGTCACCCCGGAATAACACGCGGTGTGACAGGCATGACCGACAATTTCAGATTACGGTTATTTGGAGGTATTTGTTGTGTGGCGGCTTTCTCCACTTGTGATTTTGCTGGCTGCGTGTACGCAGGATCCGGTATCGGCGCCGGTAAACGTTGATAGCGAGTTGCCGGAGCACCGGCCTAACATCCTCCTGATCGTTGCGGACGACCTTGGCTACTCTGATATCGGTGCGTACGGCGGTGAGATCGCGACGCCGAATCTCGACGAGCTTGCAGCGAACGGTCTGACACTGACGAACTTTTACACGGGCCCTACTTGCTCGGTCAGCCGCTCGATGCTGGTAAGCGGGGCCGACAATCACATCGCCGGGCTCGGCAACATGGCGGAGACTGTCGCTGACAACCAACTCGGTTTGCCGGGATACGAGGGACATCTGAACGACAGCGTCGAGACGATCGCGGAAGTTTTGAGCGCCGCAGGATATCGGACCTACCTGTCAGGAAAGTGGCACCTCGGTATGCAGCCAGAACAATCGCCGAGTCAGCGCGGCTTCGACCTCGCCTTTTCCCCGCTGTTCGGTGGCGGCAGTCATTTTTCGGATATGCGTGGCCCGGACGCTCATCGGGATCCGCTGATTTACCGCGATAACGGACGTCTGGTAAACGAGGTGCCCGAAGACTTCTTCTCAACCACGTATTACACCGACCGGGTGATCTCACAGATCGACAGCGATATCGACAGCGGTTCGCCGTTTTTTGCGTTCCTGTCCTACACGGCTCCCCACTGGCCTCTGCATGCGCCGCAGGATTACATCGACAAGTATGAGGGTCGTTATGACATTGGCTACGATCGGGTCCGCGAAGCGCGACTGGCCAAGCAAAAGACGCTCGGCATCATTCCGTCAGACACGGCGGCAGTACCAAGGCCTGGTTCGGTCAAACCGTGGGCAGATTTGAACGCGGACGAGCAATCGTTCCATGCGCGCAACATGGAAATCTATGCGGCCATGGTCGACCACATGGATATGAGTATCGGTCGCGTGCTCGATTTCCTCCGTGACAAGGGTCAGCTCGACAACACAATGGTGGTGTTTATTTCTGACAACGGCGCCGAGTCGTGGAATTACGAGACCGCACCACCGCCCGTGGGTAAGTTTGCACTGACGTTTGACAATTCACCGGAAAACCGCGGTCGCGTCGGTTCCTTCATTTTTTACGGGCCCGAATGGGGGCACGTCAGCAACGTGCCGTTCACACGGTCCAAGGGCTCGGCCTATCAGGGTGGCGTTCGTTCACCTGCAATCGTCTACTGGCCGGCCATGGAGACCTCCGGTCGCACCAGCAACGCCTTGAGTTACATCACAGACTGGTATTCAACGTTTGCCGAAGTGGCCGGCTCGGACAAACGGGGTGTTTCGGGTAAAAGTCTGGTTCCTGTTCTGCAAGGCACCGCTGCGCAGGTTCGCGATGACGCCGACACGATGGGTATTGAGGTCTGGGGCAAGAAGGCGGTAATCGGGCAGCGCTACAAACTCGTAAGTTCTCCGAAAAAGCCTCACGGCGAAGCCGACTGGGCGCTATACGATCTTGTCGCCGATCCTGCTGAACAAAATGACCTGGCGGCGCAGGAACCCGAAATCGTGCAGACCATGCTTGGCGCCTGGGATGACTACGTATCGGAAAACAACGTCGTATTACCAACCGGGGAGTTCAAGGTGCGTCCGGCCGGAGAAATTCCATTGGAATGAGGCAGAGTAATCCGAATGAACGCAGTTACAGCCAGCGGAGCAGGCGTATGAAATTAGCCCTGGGTTGGTCATTCTGGGCAGGTCTGTTGTTTGCTGGTGGTGCTGTCGCAGATACGCAGGTTGAGCCGAAGCAGGCGATGCAGATGCTTCTCGGCCAAAACGCTCAGTTCACGCGGCAGGTGGTCCAGATATCCGAGAGTGTGTTCGTGGCTGTCGGCTTTCACGGGGCGAATACATCGATGATTGTTGGCGACGACGGCGTCATCATCGTCGACACCCTGATGGGGCCGGCAAGCGCGACAGTGGCATTCGAGGCACTGCGAAAATTCAGCGACAAACCGGTCAAGGCGATCATCTACACACACAGTCACGGTGATCACACGGGTGGCGCAAGCGCCTTCGCCGGCGACGAGAGCCCGACCGTCTATGCCATGCAGGGATTCGGCTCTGACTACGGTGGCAGCACCGACTTGCGACCGATCATGGCGGCACGCGGTGCGCGTCAATTCGGCCGACGACTGCCGGTCGAAGAATCCACCAATCGTGGTGTCGGACCCACCAATACGATCGATCACGATCGTGGTAAAGGATTTCTCCAACCCACTCTGCTAATTGACGTCGATGTCTATAAAACCACGATCGCAGGAGTGGAGCTCGAAATACACAAAGGCCCGGGCGAAACCGACGATGCCCTGTTTGTCTGGCTGCCCGATGAGAACGTGCTTTTTTCAGGCGACAACTTTTACCAGTCGTTCCCCAATTTGTACGCCATTCGCGGAACGGCGTACCGGGACGTTATGAAATGGTCGGACAGCGTCGCAAAAATGGCGGGCTTCAAGCCAGAGCACCTGGTTCCAGGACACACGATGCCGATCAGCGGACAACAGGCAGCAACGTCTGCGCTCTCTAACTTCAGTGACGCGATTCGCTTTGTGTATGAACAGACGGTGCAGGGCATCAACGACGGCAAGGGCCCCGACCTGATCGCTCATGAAATCGAACTTCCTGCGCATCTGAAAGAACAACCCTACCTTGTGGAATTCTACGGCTCCGTTTCGCATGCGTCTCGAGCCATCTTCGCGGGTCTGTTGGGGTGGTACGACGGTAATCCGACGACGCTTAACCGCCTACATCCCCGGAAGGAAGCACGCCATGTTGCTGACCTCGCCGGCGGTACATCGGCACTGACCCAAAAAATGCAACGCGCACTGGAGGACGGGGATCTTCAATGGGCAATGCAGCTTGCGGACCACCTGCGATGGCTGGACGACGCCGACCAGGGTTTCGCACTGAAATCCAAGGTCCGTGCCTTGCGCGGCCTTGCAGCCCGCGAATACAACGCGCCGAATCGAAATTATTACCTGAGCTATGCCAATGAACTCGAGTCAGGCCGGCTGCGAGAGTTCGGGCTTGATGCCGAGAGCGATCAGCAGGGAGCAGGGTCCGGTCCGGATGCAACGGTCAATCGTTTCCAAAATGCGAACAAATAGATTCTCTTTTGACGGATTCTTAAGTGAATTGCAGTCAATTATAGTCAACTGACAACAAGTCAAGCGCCGACAGTCCTGGGGTGGACTTCCTATCAAGCGGCATTGACACATCACCGCTGAAAGGCGGCATCAACTGGGGGGAACCAGATTGTGAACAACCAATCCATTTTTCGGATCGTGCTGTGCTGTGCCATGGGTTTGACGTCGTTCGCGGCGGCGGCTCAGGAAGCGCTTGAAGAAGTGACCGTCACAGCGACTCGACGCGCTGAGAGTATCCAGGACGTACCGGTTTCTGTTGTCGCATTTGGCGCAGAGACCATCAACGATCTTGGCGTCATCAACGTGGCGGACATTTCTGCGTATGTGCCAAACATGGAATTTGTGTCGAATGGAGTTCGCTCGAATTTCTACATGCGCGGCATCGGATCCGGTCCGACGCACTCCATCGAGCAGTCTGTCGGACGCTTCGTTGATGATGTGTATATCGGCAGAGCCGACGCAAACCTGCACGGCTTTCTTGACTTAGCCAGCATCGAAGTCCTACGTGGCCCACAGGGTACTTTGTTCGGCAAAAACACCGCGGCGGGCGCTGTCATTGTTCGCACCGCTGATCCCACTAACGAGTTTACAGCGGGCGTCAAAGCCAAGTACGGCGAGTACAGCACGGTAAACAGTTACCAGGACGTTGAGGGTTTTGTCTCAGGTCCGTTAAGTGACACGGTGCGAGCGCGATTCGCCATGCGCTTCAGGGACGACGGTGGCTTTGTTGAAAATATCCTGCCAGGCCCCGACAGCGCCGAGCGCCAGGACATTCTGACTCGGTTCAAGCTGGAGTGGGACGTCGGTGCAAGCACGACAGTAGGCTTTAAAGCTGAGTACGCAACCTTCGACATGGATGGCCAGGCCATTGGAGAAATCAATGGCGTACCCTCGGCGTTTCCTTTGAGCGGACCTCCGCTCGATGCCATTTCATCGGACTTGCTCGAGGTTGACTGGGTCAATGGCGTCGACTGCGAAAGTGAAACCGTCTACACAACGCCACCACCGGGAACGCCTCTGCCAAGCCCACCCTTTCCTCCGATCGCGGTTTTCGAAGACATCACGGGTCTCCCCGGAAACACAACGGTTAATTCGGGCACGTTCTGTCCGGGCCGTGAGCAGGATACGTCGACGGTCGCCTTAACCATCGATCACGAACTCGAAAACGGCGGCACGCTCCGGTTCATCACGGCATTGCAAAATTACGACTGGGATCATCGCTTCAACTCGATCGACCAGGGTGCGGGTACGACGTTCCGAGCTATTCGTGCTGAGGATTATGAGGGCTTAAGCGCTGAGCTTCGTTTTACTTCCGAGGCCCGCGAGAAATTCGATTACATCGCAGGCATTTATTACGAAGCGAGTGACCTCGAGCGTTTCCAGCGCTCACATTTCAATTTCACGTCCTTCTTCGGGGCGCCGTTGCCATTTCTTACGCGCAATGAACCGTGGAATCAGGAAACCGACACGATCGCGGCTTACGGACAATTCCGCTGGAGTCTCAGTGATACTTTGTCGGCGACTGTCGGCGCTCGTTTCTCTGACGAAAGCAAGGACTACAAATTCGACCGTTTCTGCAATCCGTACCAGACCAACGATCCATTTTCTCCAAATGGCCTGTTTGGCGGACAGTGCCCGCCGTTTTTCAACTTTGACGCCGACCGCCTTGAGTCTCGCAGCGAAGACGACTTTTCGCCGTCGTTCGGCCTTGAATGGCAGGCCAGCGATGATCTGATGGTGTTCTTCAATGCATCCCAAGGTTACAAGTCGGGTGGCTTTAGTGACCGCGTCGAGTCTCAAACGGGGCGGATTGACTACGATCCCGAATCCAATACGACCCTGGAGCTGGGCTTCAAGGGTACGTTCCTCGACGGCGCCATGAACGCCAACGTGACCTTGTTCCACATGGACATCGAGGACATGCAGCTGGCAAGTGCAACGTCGTCTCTCGGCTTCGAGGTGACCAATGCTGGCCAGGCGACAAGCCAGGGCGCCGAATTGGAAGTTGATTGGCAACTGACCGATATTTTCCGAGTCGGCGGTAATCTTGGCTTGACGAATGCCGAGTTTGACGAATTCAACGGTGCCTGCCAGGCGTCGGCCGCTGACTCGCCGCGCTACGGTGTCGCTCCGGCCAATACCGACGGCTCAGGCACCTGCGACTTCTCCGGCTTTCCGCTGATCTTCGCACCGGAGTACAAGGGTGCGGCTTACGGACTGTTCGAAGTACCGGACGCAGCCGCCGGCTGGGATCTTACTGCACGTTTGACCGCGAGTTTCTCCGACGAGTTCGCAACCTCGCAAACCCTGGAGGCGGGCGAATACCAGTCATCGTTCACCAAGTGGGATGCGACGTTCCGCTTGTCGTCACCGGACGGTCGATACTCGTGGGCACTGGTTGGACGTAACCTGACCGAGGAAGCCACGCTGGACTGGTCGATCCTGCAGGGAAATCCGTTTGTTCGGATGTATTTCGCATCCGCCAAACCGCCTCGCGACATCTCTCTGCAATTCCAGGCGAACTGGTAAAACAGAGGCCGTTTCATGCCAGTCATCGAGCCCACAAATCAGGCTGTGAAAGACCTGCAGGGTCTGCACCTCTATCACAGCGGTGTCTCAAACTGCTCGATGCGAGTCCGGCTCGCGCTTGAGGAGAAGCGGCTTGAATGGGTCAGTCATCATCTGAACATTCTCAAGAAAGAGCACATTACCGAGGAGTACTTCGGCATCAATCCTAACGGCTTGGTGCCGACCCTCGTGCACGACGGCCAGGTGATTATCGAGTCGGATGACATCATCGAGTACGTGGACGATCTGCGACCCGAGGCGTCGCTGCGACCGTCCGATGCCGGCGAGCTGGAGAAAATGGAAACCTGGCTGCACCGTGCAACCGGAATCCACGTCGGCGCGGTCAAGACGCATATCTATGAGAAGCGGGTTCGAGGTCAGATGTCCCAGTCTGCGGACGAGAAGGCGCGCTACGAAAAGTTGCAGACGAACCCGACCTTGCTGGAGTTCCATCGGAAAAGTTCAAGCGACGGGTTTTCGCAGGAAGAACTCGACGCGGCAAAGGCGACTCTGGATGACTGTTTTGACGATCTAGAGCGGGCGCTTGAGGGGCGTGACTGGATAGCCGGCGAGGCGTTCTCGCTGGCGGACATTGCCTGGATTCCTTTGCACTTTACCCTGCATACGCTGGCCGGCTATTCCTTTGCTGACAAGCCAAATGTTGAAAACTGGGCCCTGCGAATTATGCAACGGCCGAGCTACAAGGCAGCAGTAACTGCATGGTGGCCAACAGAGATGCGGCCCGCTGTCGGAGGCAGCTCATGATCCAACGAGGCACGGACACGCCATGCTAGAGCTCTACCACCACGGATCATCGGTATGTGCGGCAAAAGTCAGGTTCGCATTGGCTGAGAAAGGTGTTGTGCCAGACAAGATGCACTACATCGATATTCTCAACGGAGAACAGTTCGAACCGGCGTACATGAAGATTAACCCCAAGGCGGTCGTCCCGGCGATGGTTCACGATGGCAATGTCATCAATGAATCAACAGTGATGTGTGAATACATCAACGAGGCTTTCGACGGACCGGCTCTGACGCCAGATGATCCCTTAGCGCGCGCCCGCGTGCGTATGTGGGAGAAGGCGGTCGATGAGCAGTTGCATCCGGCATGCGGCGAGTTGACCTTTGTTTGTTGCCATCGCCATATCGTTATGCGTCTCGGCGAAGAAAAGCTCCGGGAATTTCTGAGCAGCACACCGGATCAGTCCGTTACGTCTACATGGCGCGCACGCAAGCAGGAAATCGTGCGCCTTGGTTTTGACGCACCGGGCATCGACAACACAATACTGCTGTACGACGGCTATCTCACGAAAATGGAAGACGCGCTGCAGCACTATGAGTGGCTCGCTGGCAATACGTTTTCACTTGCCGACATCGCGCTTGCGCCGTATGTCAATCGTCTCGACATGCTGAGTATGTCGGGCATGTGGGAGGGCGGGCGACTGCCCACGGTCGAAGCATGGTTCAACCGCATTAAGGCCCTTGAGTCCTTCAAGCCGGTGTTTCTCGACTGGTGTCCTGAGGCACTGACCAACGACCTGAGAACCTTCGGTGCCCAGAGTTGGCCCGATGTTAAAAAAATAATCGGATTAGATTGAGGTGTCCAAATGGGACGAATGAATGGAAAAGTGGCGGTTGTCACCGGAGCGGCACAGGGGATTGGCCGCACTTACGCGGAGTCGTTGGCGGCGGAGGGAGCCAAAGTCGTCGTGACGGACATTCAGGACACGGACGAGGCGGTCGCCGCAATTCAATCAGCCGGCGGTGAAGCCATCGGCGTAGAGACCGACGTCACGTCTGATGAGTCGCTGGCGAGCATGGTCGGAACAGCGGAGTCGGCGTTCGGACCCATTGAGGTGTTGATCAACAACGCGTCCATCTTTGCCACGCTGACGCTGAAACCCTTCATGCAGATCAGCAACGAAGAATGGGACGCGGTCATGCGGGTCAACGTACGCGGACCTTTCCAGGCGACCAAGGCCGTGTTGCCCAGCATGAAAAAGAACGGACGCGGGAAAATTATCAATATCTCGTCCGGTACAGCGCTCCGTGGTGCGCCGATGTTTCCGCACTACGTGTCGTCCAAGGGCGCGATTATCGCCCAGACGCGAGCACTGAGTCGGGAGCTGGCGGACGACGATGTGCATGTGAACACCATCATCGTGGGGCTCACCGAAAGCAAAGGCGTCAAAGATCATGCGCAGCTGCTCGGCGCTGCAAAGGCACCCACCATCGGCATGCGAGCGATCAAGCGTGACATGGTGCCGGAGGACCTGATTGGAACGATGCTGTTTCTGGCGACTGAGGACAGCGATTTCATCACCGGCCAGAGTATCAACGTCGATGGCGGTGCACTCAATCAATAGTCCGACTTAGGAGAGATCAATGAACTCCACTGCGAAGCAGGCTCAATCAATCGAGCACTGGATTGGCGGACAAGAGTCGCCGCCGCAAAGCGAAAAGTACTTCCCGGTTAGCAACCCACTGGATGATGCGGTGATCGCAAACGCGGCTGCAGGCAGCGTCGAGGACATCAATCGTGCGGTTGAATCTGCTCACGAGGCATTCCAAACGTTTCGCCACACGCTGCCCAAAGAGCGGGAAAAGATCCTGTGCAAATCGGCGGACCTGCTCGACCGCGACCGGAAAGACTTTATCGAAATTCTTGTCGACGAGATTGGCTCGCCAATCAAAAAAGCGGGCTTCGAAGTGGAAAAGGGTCTCGCGTTTCTTCGTGCGGCGGCCGGCATGACCCGGCATGTGACGGGCAAGACCATTCCGTCTGATGCCCCGGGTAAGTTCAGTATGAGCATCCGTGCACCGCTTGGCGTTGTTGCCGCGATTACCCCGTTTAATGTCCCGCTGATCAAAGGCACTCGACTGAGTTGCAACCCGATCGCGGTTGGCAACACAGTCGTAATGATGCCGTCGGAGGAATCGCCAATTCTCGCGAATCGACTGGCGCGGTTGTACTCGGAAGCGGGCCTGCCTGAGGGCGTGTTCAATGTCGTTTCAGGAAACGGCTATGAGATCGGTGACACGCTGACGACGCACCCCCACGTCAAGATGGTCACGTTCACCGGGTCCTGCCGCGTCGGTCAACACATTGGTGAACTCTGCGGAAAGCACAACAAGCGAATGACACTCGAGCTGGGTGGCAAAAGTCCGCTTGTCGTTATGCCGGATGCAAATCTTGAGGCAGCGATACCCGGCGCCGTACAAAGCATCTTTATGTACCAGGGCCAGGTATGCATGGGCGCCAGTCGAATGTACGTGCACGAAGCGGTGTTCGACGCATTTGTACAGAAGTTCGCAGCGGTGGCCGGCAAGCTGCCGATGGGCGACCTCAGGGATCCGAGCACGATGATCGGCCCGATAATCAGTGAACGCCAGCGCAAGCGCGTGCGCTCGCATATTGAAGATGCGAGGCAGAAGGGTGCCACCGTGGTTGCCGGTGGCGAGTGGGATGGCAATCGTTGCCAGCCAACCATACTGACCGGGGTGACGCCCGAAATGACGGTTTACGCGGAAGAGACCTTTGGGCCGGTCGTTTCGATATACCCGATCAGTTCGCTCGATGAAGCCATCGAGCGATCAAACGACTCCAATTTCGGCTTGAGCGCAGCGATATATACGCAGGACATCAACGACGCTATGCGTTATGTCGCCGAGGTCGAGTCCGGCATGGTGCATGTGAATGGTTCATCGTTGCACGACGAACCGCACGTGCCGTTTGGCGGCATAAAGGACAGCGGCTATGGCCGAGAAGGTACGGAAGAAGACATCGAAGCGATGACGGAGTGGAAATGGGTAACGATACAACTTTAAACGACGTTAGCGTGGCCGATTCGAGCAGCGAGTTCAGCGAGGGCTGGAAGCCGCTTCTCGCCGCGACGATTGGCACGATGTGCGGCATATTCACATTAACGAACTACTCGCAGGGCTTCTTCGTTGGGCCGGTCACCAGTGAATTCGGCTGGACGCCATCGCAGTTTTTCCTGAGCTATACCGTGTTGATGTGTCTCGGTTTGCTGACGGGTCCGGTCGTGGGTTCCTTTGCCGAAAAGGTGGGGTTGCGGACGGTTGGCGTCATTGGTCTGGTCGGCCATTCAGCAGCCTACGTTCTTTTGTCCTTTAATACAGGGTCGCTGGCCCTTTGGTACCTGAGCTGGGCAGTTCTAGCGATTCTGGGGGCCGGCTCTTTGCCGATTGTCTGGACCAGCGTCCTGAACGGCTGGTTTCAGAAACACCGCGGCAAGGCGATCGGAATCACGATGGCCGGAACGGGCCTGGGCGCCTTTCTGTTGCCACCGATTGCGGAGTTTTTCATCGCCAACTACGGCTGGCGCACGGCCTACCGGGCAATTGGCATCGGTGCGCTGGTCATCTCGATTCCCATCGTACTTTCATTGTTCAAGGAGGCGGTTAAGTCCGCGTCCGCCGGCGGTACAGCCGCCGCGGCTTGGGGCATGACCCGAGGCGAGGCCATGAAGACCACCCGCTTCTGGATACTCGGTGCCGTATTGCTTATTACCGTCGTGGTTATCGCGGGCCTGTTATCCAATTTCGCCCGCATCATGACGGCGGAAGGCCTGGAGCGAAGTTCGATCGCGCAAATCGCCGCGGTGATGGGACTGACGGTTGTTCTGGGTCGTATCCTGGTCGGAGCGCTGGTGGATCGTTTCTGGGCGCCCGGCATCGCCGCCATGTTTTTTGTGCTGCCGACGCTCGCTTTATGCCTGCTTATTTACGCTGATGTCACCTTCGCGCTCGGCATTGCAATTGCGATCATGATCGGCCTTGCAGCCGGCGCCGAGCTGGATTTGTTGGCCTATTTGACCAGCAAGTATTTCGGCGCTGCTCATTACCCGGCCATTTTTGGTGCAATCATCGCGTTTTTTACAGTGGGTGCCGGCATTGCACCGCCGTTGTTCGGCGCCTTCGCACAGGCCTACCAGGGATACAACGTCATTCTCACGATTTCGATCGGCCTGTTGGTGTTGTCGATCCTGTTGTTCCTGGCGCTCGGAAAATACCCGGAGGTCACGGTCGAGGAGCCCCAGGATGCCGCTTGATAAGCCGTACATGGATATTCCCGGAACCGTAATCTTCGACTCGGACATGGCGCGAAAGGGTTATCACGTCAACCAGTTCTGCATGTCACTGATGAAGCCGGAGAACCGGGAGCGGTTTCTGGCTGATGAGTCCGCTTACCTGAACGAGTGGCCGATCAGTGACGAACAAAAGCAGGCGGTGCTGGACAGGGACTACCTCAGTCTCCAACGTCTCGGCGGTAACGTCTATTACTTCGCCAAGATCTTCTTCACTGACAAAAAGAGCGTCGCTTACGGCTCCTCGACGATGACGGAGTACACCGAAAAGGAATACATGGAAATGATGGTCAACGGTGGTCGACCTATCGACGGTAATCGCTACATCGGAGAGAAAGACGATGGCTAAGTTGACAGCGGGTGTCACGACGTCCCACGTTCCCGCGATCGGTGCGGCCGTCGATCTTGGCAAGACACAGGAACCGTATTGGAAACCGTTATTCGACGGTTTCGAGTTTTCCAAGAAATGGATGACAGAGAACATGCCGGACGTGGTGTTCCTGGTCTATAACGATCATGCGTCGGCATTCGATTTATCGACGATCCCCACATTTGCCATCGGTTGCGGTGAGTCCTATCAGAGCACTGATGAAGGCTGGGGACCGCGGCCGATTCCGACCGTCAGGGGTGCACCGGATCTTGCCTGGCATATCCGGCAAAGCGTCATCCAGGATGGTTTTGACCTGACCACGGTCAATGAGATGACCGTTGACCACGGCCTGACGGTACCGCTGTCTCTGTTGTTCGGGCAGCCGGAGGAGTGGCCATGTCTGGTCATACCTTTTGCGGTCAATGTCATCGTCTATCCGCCGCCGTCGGGTCGCCGTTGCTACGAGCTGGGCAAGTCCATTCGCAGGGCGATCGACGCCTTCGACCAGGACTTGAACGTACAGATCTGGGGGACCGGCGGTATGAGTCATCAGCTGCAGGGTCCTCGCGCCGGTCTGATCAACAAGGACTTCGACATGAAGTTCATCGATGACCTGATACATCGACCGGACGAGCTCGCCGACATGCCTCATGTTGACTACCAGCGCGATGCCGGCTCGGAAGGCATCGAACTCGTGATGTGGTTGATCATGCGCGGCGCTCTCGATGCCGAAATTCGGGAAGTCCATCGCCACTACCACGTACCGGCGTCGAGTACCGCTGTTGGCCACCTGATTCTTGAGAACGCCTGAGCGGACTGCTGAGATGAGGCGCGAGGCAAACAGCGACCTGTCCTGGTTTGAAGCAGCGACTCTCGGTGACGTGATGAGCCGCAGCCTCAAGGTGTCGTTGATCGTCGGCACCATCCTCATCGGTATCAACCACGGTGACGCATTGCTCGGCGTCGGCGTTTCTCCCGATATGCTCTGGAAAATACCGTTGACCTACCTGGTGCCGTATTCCGTATCCACTTACGCGTCGGTAGATGCCATTTTGTCGAGTTAACACAGCGGGAAGCGGAGAATAATGTCTGTTGCAGTCAAACATGTCGATCGATCCGCCGCATCCTTGGCGGATGAACTCGCGGAACTTGGTGTTGCCACGGTTCATGAAGCGCAGGGTCGCAAAGGCCTGCTCGACCATTCACTGAGGCCAATTTATCGGCCGGCGAGTATTGCCGGCACCGCTGTGACTTGTGAGGTGGCGCCCGGCGATAACTGGATGATTCACGTTGCGGTCGAGCTGTGCGAAGCGGGTGACGTGCTAGTAGTGACCCCGACCAGCGACTGCCTGAGCGGATACTTCGGCGATCTGCTGGCTACATCACTGCAGGCTCGCGGCGTTAGAGGGCTGGTGATCAACGCCGGTGTCAGGGACATCGCAACGCTCACCGAGATGCGCTTCCCCGTCTGGTCAGCAGCCGTGTGCGCGCAGGGTACAGTCAAAGAAACGATCGCCAACGTAAACACGACGATCGTCTGCGCTGGCCAGCAAATAACGCCGGGCGATCTTGTAGTGGCAGACGACGATGGTGTGGTGGTTGTCCGCAGCAGCGAGGCGGCGGCGACACTGGCGACGGCGCGACAACGCGTCGCCAACGAGGAGGAAAAGCGAGCTCGATTCGAAGCCGGTGAGCTCGGACTCGATATCTACAATATGCGCGACAGGCTGGCAGCAAAGGGTCTGCGGTACGTCGACTCCGAACCGGACGTCTGATCGATGCAGCGCGCTGTTCCGGCCATGGTCATGCGTGGGGGTACCTCAAAAGGGCTGTATTTTTTGCGTGATGACCTTCCGGCGGACTCTGACGCGCGCGACCGGCTCTTACTCTCAGCCATGGGTTCACCCGATGTTCGGCAGATCGACGGCATGGGAGGTGCACACCCGTTGACCAGCAAGGTCGCGGTTGTATCGACTTCCGAGGACGCGTCCGCAGACATCGACTACCTTTTCCTGCAAGTGGCGGTCGACACTGCCTCCGTTACTGACGGACAGAACTGCGGCAACATTCTCGCCGGCGTCGGACAGTTTGCGATCGAAAAGGGGCTGGTCTGTGCCGATAACGGTAGAACGCACATCCGGGTTCGAATGCTCAACTCGGGTGGCGTTGCTGTGGTGACCGTCTGCACACCGGATGGCAGGGTGACCTACGACGGCGACGCGAGCATCGACGGTGTACCGGGAACAGCAGCGGCTGTGCTGATCGATTTCGCCGATGTTGCCGGTTCCAACTGCGGTGCTTTGCTGCCCAGTGGCCGATCGATCGACGAGATCGACGGTGTGCAGGTGACCTGCATCGACAATGGCATGCCTGTTGTGCTGGTTCTGGCCACGGATCTCGGCGTAACGGGCTATGAAGCGCCAGACGTTCTTGAATCAGATACAACCTTAAAAAGTCGCGTTGAATCGATTCGCCGGCAGGCGGGGACGTTGATGAACCTGGGGGACGTGACTGACAGAACCGTGCCCAAGATCAGTCTACTGGCCTCCCCGACAAGCGGTGGCGTTGTTATGACCCGGACGTTTATTCCGCATCGCGTCCACCAGGCAATCGGTGTGCTGGGAGCAGCGAGCGTCGCCGCCGGTTGCTGTGTGCCGGAAAGCGTTGCCTGGCAACTCGCCGGTCAGCCGAAAGGCGGATCACTTGCTGTTGAGCATCCGACCGGGAGCTTCACCGTCGATATCGAGCTGACTCGTTCCGGAAACGGTGTCGGAGTCCGTCGTTCCGCGCTTTTGCGGACCGCAAGAAAGCTCATGGACGGCCAAGTATATGTGCCGGATCGATTATGCTGATCGCGAAACAAAACGGAGCTGCGGTCCGATGAGTGGCTCGCCGTTCGTAATGGACGATGGCTGGCTGGAATTCCATCCCGACCCGTCGCAACCCGACTTCACGGTGCCGGCTGGCGCGGTTGATGCGCACTGTCATGTATTTGGACCCGGCGCGGAGTTTCCGTACGCGCCGACTCGAAAGTACACGCCGTGCGACGCGTCGAAGGAACAACTGTGGGCGCTGCGCGACCACCTGGGATTTGAGCGAAACGTCATTGTCCAGGCAACCTGCCATGGCACGGACAACCGTGCATTGGTCGATGCCATCCAGCAGTCACACGGCAAGGCCCGCGGCGTAGCGTCGGTTGGCAGTGATGTCTCGGATGAAGAATTACAAGACCTGTCTGATGCCGGTGTTCGAGGCGTTCGTTTCAGCTTTGTAAAACGCCTGGTCGATGTGCTTCCGCACGATACTCTGGTATCGGTCGGCGAACGTATTCAACCATTCGGGATGCACCTCGTCATTTACGTTGAATCGCAGGACCTTCCCGAACTCGGCGATTTCTTTGCCTCACTGCCGGGAATTGTTGTGTTCGATCACATGGCGCGACCGGACGTGAGCAGAGGTGTCGACAGTGCCGAGTTTGACGCCTTTCTCCGATTGCTGGATCGCAATGCTGACATGTGGGCAAAAGTCAGTTGTCCTGAACGGCTGTCGCTCAGCGGCGCGCCAGGCTACAACGACGTTGTGCCATTCGCTCGGCGCGTTGTCGAGGCGTTTCCCGATCGCGTCCTGTGGGGCACAGACTGGCCACACCCTAATATGAAGTCGCACGTGCCGGATGACGGCAAACTCGTTGACTACATCCCGAAGATAGCGCCGACGAACGTGCTTCAGCATAAGTTGTTGGTCGACAACCCCATGCGATTGTACTGGCCGGAAGAACGGCAATGAGACGGTGATACAGGTTGTGCTTGCCGGCGTCGGCGCTTTCGGCCGAAAACACCTCGACAGTCTACGGCAGATCGACGGTGTACACGTGGCCTGTGTGGTGGATCCGGAAGTCGATGCCGCACAGAAAGCGGCCGACCAGTACGGTGTACCACGCGTGTCGACAGATCTAGGAGACGCGTTGGCTCTGCCCGATATCGACGCGGCAATTCTCGCCACACCGACGCCGTTTCACGCGAAGCAAGCCATACAGTGCCTAGATGCAGGCAAGCACGTACTGATCGAGATCCCACTTGCTGATTCGCTTGAGGATGCTGAGAAGGTATTGGCGCGACAGAAGGCGACAGGTCTTGTTGCCATGTGTGGCCACACACGACGCTTCAATCCTTCGCACCAGTGGATACAACAACGGATCGCTTCCGGGGATCTGACGATTCAGCAGATGGACGTGCAGACTTTCTTTTTTCGACGTTCCAACCTGAATGCCGATGGTGAGCCGCGCAGCTGGACAGATCACTTGCTTTGGCACCACGCGGCGCACACGGTTGATCTGTTTGCTTACCAGGCCAACGAAGAGATCCAGACCATCAACGCCCTTCAGGGTCCGCGGCATCCAGAGCTCGGCATTGCGATGGATATGTCGATCCAGATGCAGACGGCCAGCGGCAAGATCTGCACCTTGTCGCTGTCATTCAACAACGAAGGTCCCCTCGGCACTGTCTTCCGCTACATCTGTGACAACGGCACCTTCGTCGCCCGCTACGACGATCTGGTCAGTGGATACGAGGAATCAATCGACGTCTCCGATGTCGCGGCGACAATGAACGGCATAGAGCTGCAGGATCGCGAATTTTTCGCGGCGATTGTAGAACGCCGGGAACCGAATTCATCTGTTGCAGACCTGATCGCTTGCTACCGCGTGCTGCATGAGGTTGAGCAGCAACTGGGAAAAGACAGATGAACGATTCGGCCACATCCGCGAGGCCGCCGGCTGTCGCGCGCAAACGGTATAGGCATAGAGGAGCACCGCAACCATGAGTACCCAAAAGACAGTGCTGGTCATCAGCGCACATGCCGCAGATTTTGTCTGGCGCTGTGGCGGAGCCATCGCGCTTCACCAGGAAAAGGGCTATGACGTCACGATCGCATGTCTTTCCTACGGCGAGCGGGGTGAATCTGCAAAGCTCTGGAAACAGGGAGATATCTCTCTAGACGCAGTCAAGGCGTCTCGGCGTGAAGAGGCCGAGAACGCTGCAAAAGCACTGGGTGCCCATGACATCCAGTTCTTCGATTTTGGTGACTACCCGCTGCAGATCGATACCGATGGCAAGTACCGTATTGTTGATCTGATTCGCAAAGTGCAACCAACATTCATGCTCAGTCACTCGAAGTACGACCCGTACAACACGGATCACATGTACGCGACCGAGATCGCCATGGAGTGTCGAATGATCGCACAGGCCTGGGGCCACAATCCTGGTGAGAAGGTGCTCGGAGCGCCCCAGCTGTATCTCTTCGAGCCTCATCAGACCGAGCAAATGGATTGGAAGCCGGACGTGTTTCTCGACATCTCAGACGTCTGGGACAAGAAATGGGCAGCGATTCAGTGCATGCAGGGTCAGGAGCACCTCTGGAACTATTACCGCAACGCTGCGGAAAACCGGGCAAATCACTTTCGGCGCAATTCCGGAGGTCAGTCAGGCGGCAAGTCGGCGAAATACGCTGAGGGCTTCCAGTCAATCTACCCGCGTTGTGTCGAAGTGCTTTAGCGCGGCCGCGAGTGTTCGACTGCGGCCCTTTAAGCTCGTCACCTTGCCAGTCAACGCTCTCCTTTTGCGTACCGTATTGTAGCTACCGCCAGTTCCGTCGTAGAGCAGATCATCGGGCACGGTAGCGGCGCATCACCCAGAGCCAGCGGAATCTCCGTGCAGGCAGAAATGACCGCGTCGCAGCCTCGCTTATGCAGCGACTGTATATGTGCAAGCATGTTCTCGCGCTCGCTGTCACCGATACTGCCCGTTTTGATCTGCACAACCAGCGCCGACAATGCGCGAATGCCCTCGTCATCGGGTACCACCGGTTTCAGCTCGCTCGTGTCCATCGCTCTCTGGTAGCCGCCGAAGGCTAGACAGCCGGCGGTCGCAAGGATTCCGACTTTGCGATAGCCCCGGCAGGCGTCGATCGTTACATCAATGATGGAGATAAAGGGAGTTGAGACGACCGCCAACAGGTCGTCGACAAAGGCGTGTGCGGTGTTGCACGGCATCACCAGCACCTCAGCACCTGCAGCTTCGAGCCGAAGACCCGTCTGAGCAATTGCCGGCCCCGGGCTCGGACCGTTGCCGAGAAGCGCCGCCTGCCGGTTCGGAATCTGCGTGTTGTTGTCAATCAGCAGCGGGATATGGTCGTCGTCCCTGGTAGCGCCGGACACGGCCATGACGGTCCTGGCGAAATCGAGGGTTGCGGCCGGTCCCATACCACCGATAACGCCAACGGTTCGTTTGCGGTTGCTCATGGCTGCGCGTGAAAAGTGTCAACAGCGGACGATAGTTACCCGCGTCTGTCGGCAACGCAAATCGGGCTGTTTTTTGGGCGTGTCGCTGATAACGTCGCACTTCGGTAACCGGGGCAATCCATGAGTAAAAATCAACGTTACGTGACAATGGCGGAGCAACTGTCGTCGCAGCTCGAGTCATTTCCGCGCAGTCGTCTCGCGCATCTCCCAACGCCGCTGGAGTTTCTGCCTCGCCTGACAAAACACCTCGGTGGACCGGATATCTACGTTAAGCGAGACGACTGCACCGGGCTCGGCAGTGGCGGCAACAAGACCCGCAAGCTGGAATTTGTGATGGCTGAGGCGATTGCCGCGGGTGCAACGGTTGTGATCACGCAGGGCGCTGTGCAGTCTAACCATGCACGCCAGACGGCCGCTGCGGCGTGCAAACTCGGACTGCGCTGCGAACTCCTGTTTGAAAACCGCGTCTCGGAACCCGAGCACGACTACCTGAACTCCGGCAACGTGCTGCTCGATCGGATGTTTGGCGCAGCGATTCGTCACTATCCGAAGGGCACTGACATGAACGACGCGATGACGTCGGTGGCCGCCGATTGGCGAGCGAAAGGTGAGACGCCGTTTGTAATTCCCGGCGGTGCGTCGAACACAACGGGCGCACTTGGCTACGTGGATTGCGCGCGAGAGCTGCTGGTTCAGGCAGACGAAATCGGTATACCGCTCGACCACGTTGTGCACGCGACTGGCAGTGCCGGGACACAGGCGGGTCTTGTCGCTGGTTTCCGGGTCAGCGGCAGCGCGGTGCCC